>CBDUBV010000046.1:0-21020 GCA_965365475.1 uncultured Chthoniobacteraceae bacterium
GCAAACCGGATCATCATTTTAAGCAGTGACAAGGGGTTGAACCCGGGGTCTTTTCCACAAGCAGCCCACACCATGGCCTCGAGCGGATACCGGCGACTCAACTCGACCATATCGACATAATCTCGTGTTTCCATGCGGGCGGAGAGGGCAAGTGCCTTATTGGTGGCCATGTCGAAGAGGTGAAGCCTCCAGCCCAGAAGTTCGTCGGGCACGATGGGAAAAACCGGAAAGCCGAGTCATGGGCCCAGTCGAGTTCCATTTTTAAATCGCCACGATAGACGCGGGCCTTTCGGAAAGAGGATGGCTTCGACCAATCACCAAAACGTTACATGTTTTTGACCTGGAACCCGGCGCCTCCAATGCCGCCACATCGTTCTCGCTGGCTGCAACCAAATCCGCCACAGCCTCATGGAAGACATCGAAGTCGTGGGAATAGCGGGCGGAATCCTCTGGGGCGTTGAGCACCAAGCCACCAGCAAAATGGCTGGCTTCTGAACGATTCCCCACCAAAATCGAGAGAATCTCTTTCTGGAATGCGGTTAAAGGCATCGCTTCAGCTCGTTTGCGGCCGCCCATGCCCGCTTGTCGCCATATTCCCGCAAGTGTTCGATCACCAATCGCACGTCATCGACAAATTGAATCCGAGCTTCGGGATGTCGAAACCAAAAACACTCGGAAAATTGGCGCACGAAATCGCTGGCCAGAGCCACCGCCTCGGGTGATGCCGGCACTTGGAGAGAATCCAAGGTGACTGAGTTCACAGCATTCATTAGTAAAACGCTACCGCAGTTTCTGCCTTCGCACAAGCTCGGGCGGAGATGTAAGCCCGGGCGGCACCAGAGCGGGCGGGGTATAAATTTACAAAAAAGCCCATCGTGAGACCATGCGTGAGCGGGTTTATGAGTGGAAGCGCAGTGATGCAGGCGGAGGCTGCGCGAGGGGATGGCAGGCCGGTGGCGCAGGTGATTTCGGAGAGGCAAAGCGCAAGAGCTACCGTCGCAGCGTGGAAGATCTTCTCTCAGCACTGAGTTGCATCGCAAGAGTAGCGACGTATGCTCTCACGCATGAACTCTTCGCTCGATACCGCGCAGGTCCGCGCATGCTTTCCCGTGCTGCACCAGAGCGTAAATGGCAAGCCGCTCGTGTACTTGGACAATGCCGCCACGACCCAGAAACCCCAAGTCGTGATCGACGCGCTGGTGCACTACTACATGCACGACAACAGCAATGTGCATCGCGGCATCCACACTCTGAGCAACCGAGCCACGGAAGCTTACGAAGGGGCACGTAAACGGCTCGCGCAATTCCTCAACGCCAAAAGCACCCACGAGATCGTTTTTACCCGCGGCACTACGGAAGCGATCAATCTCGTCGCTGCCACATGGGGCCGGAGGAATCTGAAAAAAGGCGACCGCATCCTGCTCACCGAGATGGAGCACCATAGCAACATCGTGCCCTGGCAGGTGCTCGCAGAAGCCACTGGTGCCGAGTTGAAATATATTCCCGTGGACCTGGCTTCGGGCTTGCTGGATGTGTCCGCGCTGGACGAGCAGCTTGCCGATGGCGTGAAGCTGTTCGCATTCACACACATTAGCAATACCTTGGGCACGGTGAACCCTGCGCGGGAATTCTGTGCTCGGGCTCGGGCTGCGGGCGTCGTCACGCTGGTGGACGCTGCGCAAAGTGCGGGTCATCGCCCCGTGGATGTGCAGGAGATGGGATGCGATTTCCTCGTGCTATCGGGTCACAAAATGTGCGCGCCTACGGGCATCGGGGCATTATTCGGAAGCGAAGAAATGCTCGAGCATATGCCGCCTTACCAGGGCGGTGGCGACATGATCTCGCGTGTGGACTTTTTCGAAAGCCGCTACAATACGCTGCCGTACAAGTTCGAGGCGGGCACTCCGAACATTGCCGATGCCGTGGCATTCGCAGCCGCGCTCGATTACCTCGATACCATCGGGCGCGACGTGATCCGCGATCATGATCGCGCTCTGGGCATGTATGCCTGGGAACGGCTGCGCGAGATGGACGGCGTCACCGTGGTCGGGCCCGATCCGCATCTGCACGAGAAAGCTGGTGTGGTGAGTTTCCTGATGGCCGACGTGCATGCGCACGACGTGGTGATGCTCATGGACCGACATGGCGTGGCGCTGCGGGGCGGGCATCATTGCAATCAGCCACTCATGCGCAAGCTCGGGACGCAAGCCACCAGCCGGGCGAGTTTTTATTTATATAACGATCGAAGTGAAGTGGATGTGTTCATCGATGCGCTTCAGGCCGTGCGGAAGTTTTTCCAGCGTTGAGCTGGATAAAGCGTGGTTGCAATAGGAATTGCTGAAAATCGCTCACCGCCGAACGGGTCGTGCATTCCGCAACGGGATGCGCTGCGCGCTCCTTGTCCTTACAATGTGAAAGTGTACCTTCTTAGTATGCCCCCTGAGCGGTCTTTTATTGGACTAAATATTACCATGCGAAATGTGGTGTCGCCCCCCGACATGCGCCGTCGCGGTTTTGCGCTGGTTCTAGTCCTGATTGTTCTGACACTGGTGGCGACGACTGCCACTTTTTTCATGGCTGCTGCCGGGCGTGAGCGAGCGGCTTCCGAGACTTACGCGGAGAGCACCAAGGTGCAAATGTTGGCTGACTATCCTGTGGACATCGTTACCGGGCTTATCAGTGCCGCTACTGTGGAGGGGGCCAATCTATCCACCCCTGCCGCTCGCTCGTGGACTTCCCAGCCAGGTGCCATCCGGACTTTTGATCAGAGCGGTAAACCAGCAAGTTTTTACCGGCTTTATTCCTGGGAGAATCCTCTCAATCCGGTCCCTGCGGGCAGTTATGATCCGCTGGCGGCGGACAATCTTCCCCCTGACGACTGGGACACACAGCGTTCTATTTTCGTCAATTTGAATGAGCCATCCAGCGACGTTTATCCCATAGTGGACCCTTCGGCAGTGGGATCGGTGGATGGGTTTAGCCTCGATTCTTCATCGCCGGGAGCGGATGCGCCGATGCCTGTGAAGTGGCTGTATGTTCTTTCCGATGGATCGCTTGTAACTCCCACTGGCGGGCCAACAGAGGCAACGATTAGTGGTGCTGCAAAGGATAATCCGGTGGTTGGGCGCATTGCTTTTTGGACGGATGACGAGACGAGCAAGGTGAACATCAACACGGCGAGCGAAGGGAGCTTCTGGGACGTGCCCAAGGCGGCCACTGCGGATGAGATGCAGTTTGCCGGCAACGCGCCCATGGCTGGCGAGTATGCGCGGCTGCCGGGGCACCCGGCGATGACATCTCTTTCTGCGGTTTTTCCAAGTCTGGACCCGGGAGTGCGCTGGAGCAGCATCTCTGACTACCGCACACGGCTGCGCGATATATACGACATCGCGCCGCGAATCGCCTGGAGCGACGCCAGCTCGCGCGGCGGCACCTGGCCGGTGGATGGCAAAAACTACACATACACGCCGACAAGCACCATCGTGAACCAGGCTCCCAGATTGCCGGTCATCTCGGATACGGATCGGCTTTACGCAACTCCCGACGAGCTGGTGTTTAAGCCGGATCGTAGCGCACAGGTTAAGGTGCCGACTGCGGAACTTCAGAAGCGTAAGTTTTTCCTCACCGCTTCCAGCCGGGCACCGGAAACCACACTTTTCGATACTCCGCGCGTATCGCTCTGGCCCATCACGTGGCCGTGGAATTCTCATTACTTCGCCAAGCGGGGCAGCCCGCCGACTCCGCAATTTTTTAATAGTGCGCCGCTTTCCAATAATCCGTGGATGGCTCCAGAGGAACGACTCCTGGCCTTCGCGGCCACCACGAATCGAGGACTTGGCATCGACGAAAACCGCTGGTTTTTCCAGCGGCAGAACCCCGACAGCGCTACTCACGATTGGGATGAAATCGAGCGCAATGTGGAACTTTTCGATTATTTGGCAGATTTGACGACACGCAGTGTGCCCGGGTTTGGTGGCGCGCTGCGGGATGAATATGCCCCGGGAGACGTGAATTTCATTCTGGCGAATTTGCTGAACCACATCCGCTCATCGGTAAATCAATATACTTTGGCAGGAACCACTGCCAGCACGCTGCTTTACAGCTTCACGCCTGTGGCATTTCGGGCCGCCCCCAACTACCGCGAGAGCAATGCATTCCGTGCTGTCCCTCTTGTAATTAACGGCACACAAACCACTGGCAGTTATCCAGTCCTGCGTGAGGCCACGCTGCTTTTTATTGCGACGCAGCGTGAAGAGCCAGTGAACGTTGGGGTTCCTACGGACCCGAACAACTGGCAGAATCTGATCAACTTTACGCCCGGTGCCCGGCCTATTGGTTCTCAGACCAAGAAAATGCAGGCCATCCTTTTGTTGAATTTCGCCAACGATGCCACAACCAGCAGCCAGGCTGGTGCCGACGTGTGGCTGCGCACTTCGGGCACATCGTTTCAGATCAATGGAAGCCCGATCGGACTCCCCAAGACCAGCCCAATGACGACGCAATATTACATGGGGATCACTGACTTTCGCGGTCCCACAGGTATCCGGTATCTTTATCGAGCGGACGACCCGGCAAATCCTTTTGCTGGCAATCCGCCGAAGACAATTGACAATACCGCCGCGCCTACCAATTGGAATTTGGTTTCCGATCTGGTAACTATCGATCCGACTTCTACTGACTTTAGCTTTCAGGGATCGGAGCTGACTATTGAAGTGCTTCCCGCGACTTCCAACCGAAACACTGCTCCAGGGGCCTCAGCAGAGGCAATCGCGACTTACACACTGGACTTTTCTGCATGGGATGGGACATTCCCCGTCCCCCTCGCTCCGCGCTGGGTGGATGGTGACGAAGCCGCGCGTCCATCTCGATCCGCATACCCAGCCGAGGTTGCTGCCAGTTTGCAAACAAACCTTTTCACTGACCCCATCGAACGCTCTGGGAATACACCGAATGCGAGCTATGCATACAAAGATGTTGCGGGAGTTCTCATATCTCCAAATTTCCGCCACCGGCTATTTGTGGCTGATGCGCGTAGAATATCAGGTGAGCCCTGGTCTGCACCGGAAGAATACCCGATTGCGGAGGGCACGACTTCCAAAAAGCTTTTTGGAGTAAATGCTGAACAAGCTCTCAGCATCATCTCACCCTACGATGTCGCGATCAGCATGGTCGCAGACCCCGGTGCTGTCGGCAGTGGGGACCCCAGACTTCGACCGGAAGGTTTTGCAAAAATCGATGCAGTGTTCAGCGGCTCACCACGCAACCTACTCGCTACGGCTGATGTGCCAACGCGTGGCAAACAATGGCATTTTCTTTCCGGTGGTTCAACGAATCCTTGGGCCACAGGGTATCCCGCATCCGCAGCTCCCCAACTTTTGGAAGCGAGCAAGCGCTCCAGCACTGTGGAACCTGAGCTTGCTAATAATCCTGCTCGTTTGATGGGACGGTATGGCCGCGGGTCGGCAGGGGGCAGCGGTGTGAACAATCTTGGTGCTCCAGGCAGCGACGCCCAAGGGGCGAGGTTTCTTGGCACATACACCATGGGCGATGCGGATTTCCTTGGTCGCCCGGTGCTAGGCGATTTCAGCTCAGGTCCAGGCAGTTCACAGGATGGCGGTTTTTTCGTGCGTCCAGACCAGGATTTTCAGGCATTGCACCTGGACGCTGCGGATAGCGCCCCGCAGACTCCATATTTCGTGCGATCCGGCACAGATGAAGCCGCCGCGCTCGGGAGTTTTTCTCCGAACCGACAGATCGCATCGCCTATAGGTATCCTGGGATCGATCCCTTCCAGCTCCACGGTCGGCTGGCAGACTCTCGCTTTTGCAACGAACCCGGCCATCTCCGCGCACCCGGGGATCAGCGGCAACGCGCCGGATCATCTCTGGCTGGATTTATTCTGGATGCCGGTGGTCGAGCCTTATCCGATCAGCGATCAATTCAGCACAGCGGGAAAAGTGAATTTGAACCATCAGATTTTACCTTTCCCTTACATCCATCGAAAGACCGCTCTGCACGCGGCATTAAAGCCCATCCAGATCGGTGCTCTCGAGAATCGCCTTGCGAGCATTTACAAAGCGCATGTCGCGGCGAAAGATTACAAAAGCCGGTGGGAGGTCGATGTGGCTGAGACGCTGAAGCTGATGGACGACCGTTTTTTTGACAATGGCGATGTGTTTCGTTCCGCATCGCAAATCTGTGAAATTCCGCTGGTGCCCAAGGGAATTTCGGCCGGCGGAGTCGCTGCTTTCTGGGCCGATAAGCTGCTCACCTCCGACACCTATCGTGAGGGGCCTTACGATCAGATTTATTCGCGGCTGACTACCAAATCCAACACCTTCACCGTGCATTGGGTGGTGCAATCGCTCAAACACACCACTGCAAGTGCGTCCGCCGCTAAATGGGCTGAGGACCGCGACGTCATCACATCGGAGTTGCGCGGCGCCACCACTATTGAGCGCTATCTCGATCCGGATGCGACCGATCTCCCAGACTATGCATCAGCTCCTCTCAAAGTTCTCAGCGAGCCGCTTGGTAAGTTCTATAAATGGCGCGTGGTGAACTCTTCGCGCTTCGCGCCCGCAACACTTCCATGAGCTTATCTCTACCATGCGACCCGGCTGGGCAGTCTCGCGCTTTCACTATTGTGGAATTGCTCGCAGTCGTAGCAATCATCGCCCTGCTCACGTCACTTTCCGTCGTGGGGATTGCGAGTGTGCTCACTGGCTCCAGATTGTCGGCGACGGGCATGGAAGTCACAGACGCACTATCGGAAGCCCGACAATTGGCGCTTGCCCGTGGAAAGGAAGTGCAAGTGCGTTTTTATAAAAAAGAGCCCGAGGGATTTTTTGATCAACTCTCGGTGGTAGTGTCCGCGTCCGGCAGTTCTCCTGCGGAATACAGCAGGGTCGGCCAGCCTTTCCCCACGGGGATTGTAGGTGAAAATGATGCCGCACTTTCCACGCTCGCTTCTCTTGTGGAAGCTACCGAGAATGGTCCCAACGCTCCGTCGTCGGTGAGAGATCGCAAATATGTCGCTGTGAAATTTCTGGCGGATGGGCGCACGGACCTGGCCACCGATAGCGAATGGAGCATAGTGCTGCGCCCACGCTTTGCAGCAGCTTCGGGGAAAACGCCAGGCTACGACAACTACATCGCTGTGGTCGTGGACCCACTGAGCGGACGCACTTTTCGATACCAGCCATGATGCGCCCTCAGATTCGTGATACGCCGCGTAAGACTTCTGCCTTTTCATTGGTCGAAGTGACCATCGCCATCGGCATCGTAGCCTTCGCACTGCTCGCGGTGCTTGGGCTGGTGCCAGTGGGGATGGATACGCTCGCAGAAGCTTCGCGTCGCACAGCGCAAGCGGATATCGCGCGGTCCACACTTGGCGAGATAAAGTCCACCCCGTTCAGCGAGCTGGACGACTTTGTTGCAGGGTTTCCTGTGCATTACGACGACCAGGGCGTGCGCGTGGACTCTGCGCACGCAGTCTATACCGTGCGTGTCTCGCTCGATGCCGCCCGGCTGGACGGTCGCTTGCGCTCAGGCCGCGTGCTTATCGGGTTTCAAACAAATCCCGACCCAACCAAGTGGCCACAAGCACGGGTGGAGCGCATCGCTTTCCTACTCTCCGACACCGGCATATGAAAGGGTTCTCCACCAGGTCCGGTCACCGCAGCGGTTTCAGCCTTGTCGAGATGCTGGTGGCCACGGCTGTGTTCACGCTCATCCTTGTTGTTCTGCTGCAAGCTACCGGCCTCATCACCTCGGTCTGGCGTCAGTCGAGTGGGCGAATCACCGCTTTTCAAAATGCTCGCGCCGCATTCGATACGATCCATCGCGAACTCTCTCTGGCCACGCTCAATACGTATTTCGACTATGTGGACGCCAGCGGCAACCTGCGTACCGCAGCGAATAAATCGACATTCAAGCCGGCGAATTTTGCGCGTGCATCTGAGCTGCATTTTGTCGCTGGCAAAGCCAAAAACCTCATCCCTTCTGCACTCTCGCCTACAACAGGCAGCGCACTTTTTCTCCAATTGCCACGCGGGTACAACTCCGGTGCTGCACTCTCATCTTTGAACCTCACGCTGAACACTGTGGGCTACCACGTTTCTTACAGAAGTGGCACCGACGCTGGGTTTATGCCGAGTTGGTTACAGACGCTCTTTGGCGATCGGCACAGCTTTCAGCTATTGCAATGGCTCCAGCCTGCAGAAGACATGAAAGTATATGAATCCACCAACGACACCAGCTGGGACCTCGATTGGCTGCCGCCGGAGGATTCCGCCTTGCGCCCGGCTGTGATTGCCGACCATGTCCTTCTGCTGGTCTTTCTCCCGCGCGTCTCTGCGGAAGACCAGAACAACTTGCGGATCAAATTCGCCAAGCCCACCTGGACGCTCTCACCCGGCTACGAGTACGACTCCCGCGCGTGGGAATCCGGATACGCAGGCTCGATCGCAGCGGGAGATACTCGCAGCCTTATGCGCAATCAGATTCCACCCATTGTCGATCTGGTCATGGTCGCAGCTGATCCAAAATCGCTTGCAAGGTTTGATCTCAATAGCGCGACACCGCCCGTGGAACTTGTCCCCGCTGCTGGTGCCTTCGAGTTGAGCGAGCACTTGGAGTCTGACCTGGATGATTTTCAAAAAAAATTGACCAATGCCGCAGTTGGCTACCGCGTCTTCCGCTCGTCGGTGCGCCTGCGCGGCTCCAAATGGTCTCAGCAATAACGTCATCGATGAAAAATGCTCTTTTCCCTATAACCCGCGAGGAGGGACTGCGGAACCTGGCATTCCCCTCGCCTGCTGGCAACCGGCTGGAATGCGCCACCCACGCTGAGGAGCTGCGTCTTCGTCTTTTTTATAACCCTCACGCTGGACGCAGGCGCGATGCGGCTTCGCGGGCCTTCTCGACGCGCGACATTCACACCGATGCATTTGCTGCCATGAGGATCGCAGAGTTGCCCGATGCAGCCATCGCTGGGATTTCCTACGACCCATTTATCACGGGGTTCCAGATTCAGCACGCTTCCAGTGCTCGCAATACGTTGCGTCTGCTTACATTTGCCGAGGAAAATGCATACGCTCTCACCGCCACCGAAGGTTGCGCACTGCTGCTCAAGCCCCACACGCGTTTTCAGATCGAGGAAAGCTGGCTGGTGGAGGAGTTTGAAGACCGTGGCGAGCGGCTTTGTTCATTTACATTTTTCTCAGGCATGCTGCGCAACCGCGTGCGGGAGCTGGATGATGGCTGGGTGGCGATTCAGTTTTTTGGCCGAGAAGCTATTGTGTTCGGCGCGGAGGAAAACCGGGCGCAAATGCGCAGGCTGCACCGGAAGTTGGCGCGGCGCACATTCGACGATCTGCTAGTGGAAAATGAGGCGGTGCTCGCACCTTTGCTGGCTGAAGGCCGACCGCACCTTGCAGACACGGGTGTGCAGCGTATCGCCGATCTCAACCGCCGCATCATCCTCGCCGGGATCGATCTCGGGGGCGGTTCCTACGGAGGGTTCAATCGCGAATACGATCTCACCTGGCAGCGCGATGGCGGGCTCACCTCAGCAGAGATGGCTGCAAGCGGCATGTCGGCTCCGATCCGCCGCTGGGCACCATTCAGCATCGCCAATCCTGCTCCGTTCGAAATGCCCGACGGCACTGAGCACCCGCTATACAGTCAGCTGGTTGGCACGCGCTGGTGCAAACGCCAGGAGGATGGCTTCTACGCCGCCACGCTTTCCGCATTTGCCCACTGGCGCACGACCGGACGCCTCCCCAGGCACGACACGCTCGATCTGCTGGACGCCGGATTGCAGACACTCCTTGAGCTTACTTACACGCCGCCGGAGGACGATTCAGCGGAGACATCGGCCGCCGGTCTTTTCTCCAGCAATCACCGATGTGAGCGGCTTGTTGCAAGCGCGTCTGGCATCGGCACCGACCCCGTGAACGGACACGTGCTGGGCAAATCCGGAGCGGCTGAAGTGGATGGCACTCCGGTGGCCCGGCTCTGGAGTTTATACATCAACATCCTCAACTGGCAGGCGCTCAAAATGCTTTCCGCTCTTGCCACGCTCAGCGGCGACCCACGCGCCACGCGTTTTACCTCGTTGACTGAGACCGTGGAGCACACGCTCCTCACGCGCTTCCGCCAACCGGATGGCTCGTGGCTCGCGGAACTGGCAGAATATCCCGATGGCTCGCGCCGATGGATACCGCTGGAGCACGGCGATGAATGGGAAATGAACTGGGCACTGGTGATGCCTCCCTTCACGCTCGATCCCGCCACGACCGCGCCTTTTGCCGTGCGCGTCGCGGAGCATTTTGCAGAGATAAAAAAATTCTCGCACTCGCCGATGGCGCTGCATGCGGCGTTCGGTGCTGAATATGGCAATGCGAACCAGGCGGCTCAGACTCTCGCTTATCTTACCGAGGATGCCAGAACTCCGGAAGACTTTGCGCCTTATGCCGGAGCGATCTCTGAACGCTCAGGCGTGACCGTGGGAGCATGGCCGAACTGGCGCCCCATTCTTTTCGTAGTTGCGCCTTACCTTCGCGCTATCAATGCCCACGCACTAGCTCCTCTTCCCTTTGGGCTGGCAGCCCGTTCTGGGCACGGGATACAAGCCATCGACGGGGTTGTGTTCCAGAACATGTCGATCGATGTCCGATGTGAAGGCGAAGGCGACGCGGTGGATTCGCTTACGCTGAACGGATGCGCGGTTCGTGGCACGTTGCAACTTCCTTCCGCTCTGCTTCGCCCTGGCGAACGCAACTTGCTGCATATCGTGCGCGGCACTTCACGCACCTCTCGCCTCTACCGCAGCGATGGCATCCTGCGCGAAATCCGCGAGACCGCTGACGAGACCTTGCTGATTCTTCATTTCCCCATCGCCGGTGACCTTATCTGGCAAGGCACTCCGGCATGCACGGGCCACACGTTTACCCCCATTCCGGGCTCGCCTGGATTGTTCCTCACCCGGCTGGCAGCCGGGGATCACATTTTAAAAATTCCTTCTCACTAATCACTTTAAGTTTCATCATATAAAATGACACCCCGCATCTGTTCTTTCTTCTTTTCTGTTGTTATCGCCTTTCTCTCGCTCACCATCCCGGCATCAGGCCGAAACGGCGACTACCGGGGAAGTTGGAGCCTGACGGACGATTGGATGTCTTTGCACATTCAGGCAACCGTGTCCGCGGCACCGTCATCCATCCATCTGGGCATCCGGCGCATGATTTCTGTCGCCGGCGTCGAATCCAATATGACGATCAAGCGGCGCGAACTCAATGGCGGCGCATGGACTACGCTCCATTCCGGCACTCCGCTGTCAGAATATACCGACACCTCCATGCAGGTCGGGCGGATATATGAATATGAGGTTGCAAGCGTCCGCTACGACGACAGCACATGGTCTTTGTATAGCTACGGCTACGTGTGCACGGGCATCAATGTTCCAGCAGATACATCCTCCGGCCGTCTCATCCTGGTAGTGGATGAGACTATTGCTCCAGCCATCGCTGGTGAACTTGAGACGTATATCCGTGGCCTCACAGGGGATGGTTGGCGCGTAAGCCGGATCGATGTCCCGCGTCATGTGCCTTATCCAAACACCACAGCCGCGCCCTATGTGCGCAATCAGATCAAAGCTCTCTACCAGACCGATCCGCAGAATTTCAAAGCCGTGATTCTCGTCGGCAAGGTGCAGACGCCTTACTCGGGCACGTATAATTACGACGGGCATATCGACCACAACGGCTCCTGGGCCACGGATGCGTACTATGGAGAAATGAACGAGGACGCCATATGGACAGACGTTGATTTCCATGGCCCGGACGATTTTTACGACGGCAGCAGGACCTACAATGTGCCGGGCGATGGTAAATTCGATCCCTGGCGTGCACGTCTCGAGATGATGGTCGGCCGCATCGATTTCTCCAATCTTAGCCGATTTGCAGAAAACGGATTTTCTGAGATCGATCTTCTCAAGCGTTATCTGCGGAAAAATCTTTGGTATCGCCAGAACCAAATGCAAACCGATCAACGACTGCTCATCTCAGATTACTTTGTCGATTATGCCTGGGGCAATACAGCACGGATGGGTTTGGCTCCCCTGTTTAAATGGGATGAAATTGAATCGGGCTACGATGCCACCAGCATTCAGCGGGCACTCATCCAAGGCAATTACGAGTGGTCGTATCTCTCACGTGCCGGATCACCCTCCGGACTGGGAGGAGCCGAAGGTCTGAATAATGTGCAGCCGATCTTTCGCTCGTTTCGCAATCAGTTCTACGTGCCGTTCGGGAGCTACTTCGGCGATTGGGATCACAATGACAACAGCTTCTTTAAAAGCCTGATCGGTAGTCGGCGCTATGGCCTTGTCACATTCTGGGGTCTGAGGCCATCCACGTTGCTTTCCACGATGGCGATGAACCGTCCGCTCGGCGAGGCGTTCGTACGCACCGCGATGACCCCTATGGGGCCAGTCCATTATTACACCAACCAACTGGATGGCGAGATGGGTAGCCTCCACCACGCCATCATCGGAGATCCCACATTGCGCCGGTACCGCCTGGCCGCGCCCACGGATGTCGCAGTGTATGCCGATGGCGCACATCCGGTCGTGACATGGAAGCCCTCGCCGGATGCGCCGGATGGCTATCGTGTTTTCCATGCGGCAACGCTCGACGGAGCCTTCACCGAACTTACCACCTCGCCGGTGGCAAGCACGAGTTTCACTGCGACAGGCACCGCGCCAGGTGGCATCTACATGGTGCGCGCATCGAAGATGATCGCTTCCAATCAAGGCACACTCGAAGTGCTGGGCATGGGTGCGTTCTCGCCAAATGCGCACAGGAACATGGCTCCCTACGTGGAAGCACCATGGCCTGTGTTGCCACGAAGCGACTCGCTCACAGTCCCGCTACGTGCCACCGCCTGGGACGACTTCGGCGATCCTCCGCTGGTCAGTTGGACCAAGCTGCGCGGGCCTGGCACAGTGGTGCTGAGCGATCCAACTTCGCTCACCCCGGTGGCAACATTTTCCCAGCCCGGCTATTACGAGATGCAGGTGAGCGTTTCCGACGGCGAATTCACCGAGAGCGACATCGTCGAGGTCCGGGCACTCGGAGAACGATTTGTCACCACCGGCGATGCAGGAACTAATCAGGATCAGCCGGAAACGAACTACAATGCCTATCAGGATGCGATGAATATCCAGAACGGAGACCGGCGTATGTGGTTTGTAAAGTTCGACCGCGGTCAGCCGAGCACGGTTCGTGTGAAACGCGCTGTGCTCCGATTACGCACGTTCACGAGCAATGTCGAAGGGGGCGAGGTCGAGGTGCTGGCGGTGCCCCAGACTTCATGGGACCCGGATGATCTGACCTATAATAACCGGCCTGCGACCGGAGACAAAGTGGGAGCTTTTCAGCTTGCGCCCGGACAGTTTGGTCAATGGGTTCAGGCGGATGTCACCGACTATGTTTCGAATCACCCTGGAGCGCTTGCATTTGCGCTGCGGTCGCAGGGGAAAAACTTCTTCACGACTGACCACGTGAATGCTGCGACCGTTGCCCCGGAGCTTGTAGTGGAATACGAAATCAGCCCCGGTTTTGTCCAATTTTCCCAGGCCACAAATAGTACGTTTGAAAGCCATGGCCAAAGCGTGGAACTCACCGTGACCCGCACGCAGGGTGCGGACGGCGCAATCTCTGTGGACTACACCACAGTGCCTGGCACAGCGACGGCAGGCTTGGATTATATCGCTACTGCCGGGACTCTTACCTGGCAGCATGGAGACAACTCGCCGCGCACCATCCGAGCGACACTGAGGGAGGACAAAGTCGTGGAGCCTGGCGAGACTTTTACGGTCCGTCTGGGCAATTATTCTCGCGCTCTGGCCGGAGTTCTGGCTGAGACGGAGATCACAATATCGGACGGCAGCACCGGCCTGGTTCTGCACTATCCATTTAATGAAGGCAGCGGGACATGGGTCGGCGATGCAGCACCCGGCGGCAATGACCACACCACCACAGTTGCAGGGGCAACATGGAATGTGCAGGGCAAGTTCGGCGGTGCCTATGGCGCAGGGACCGACACCATCGTAGCAGGGTTCAAGCCTGCAAACCAAACTGATCTAAGCTTTGCACCGCGCACCGATGCACACACCATTTCAGTGTGGATAAAAACCACGACCCAAACCAGTTTCCGGTTTGTTTTCGATCAAGGCACCGACCGTCGAATTTGGCTCACGGACGCAGCAAGCGATGGGCTTGGGAGAAATATAGAGCATTGGTCAGGAAACACGCTGGATCGATTCACGAACCCACAGAATGCAGGAATCCGAATTAACGACGGTGCCTGGCATCTGCTTACATTCGTAAACTACAAAGATGGCTCGACATGGAAAACGCGCGTTTACTACGACGATGGCGGGTATTTTCGAGAATTTAATACGGGTAACACCAACACGTCAGTTCTGCTCGCGATAGCGATGCGATCATCTAATAATGCCAACCCGTGGCGTGGTTTGCTGGATGATTTTAGAGTATATAACCGTGCGTTGGCACCTGCGGATGTCGCAGCACTCCACAGTGGCACATTCGGTGGCCACCCCTTTACACCCTACAGCCCCTACGAGATTTGGTCCGGCTCAATCGCATGGCACGGCGACACCTCGTGGCCTGCGGACGATCCTGATCAAGACGGTGTCTCCAACCTCATGGAATACGCCTTGGGAACTAATCCTCTGGCAGCAGACTCCTCAGGCTCACCCCTGCCTGGTGTAGTCAATGGACATCTTACACTGACATTTCAGCGCGTGGCAGACCCCGCATTGTTATACCAGGTGAGAGCATCAAATGACCTTGGCACCTGGGAAGCGCAGCCTATCTGGAGTTCATCCGGGAGTGCCAACCAACCAGGCACCGTCACCGTGAGCGACACGCAGCCGGTTGACACATCCAGGCGCCGCTTCTTGAGATTGGAGGTCACACTTCCTTGATTTCGTCGCTTAAAGGTATCGTCAGCTAAATCATCACTCGCCCGCTCCAGCTGGTGGCTCAATCGCTTGCTGGGCAGAGTCGAATGCACGAAATTCGAAGTTCTTTACGTATCCCGCAGCATCGGATATGTCTTCCGGCAGCATGGTCATCTCAAAGCCTGTATATCGCAGGCCGGAGATGCCTGGCTGAACCACAGAATCTTCCGCTAATAGCTCCCCAGTAGTTAAATTTTCAGCTCTTGCCGTGGCATTCCCGGAATCCAAATCGTAAGCAACTGTGAGCCGTATGTGATCGCCCGGTTTCCAGTCACTCATGCCGCTGCCGGACCATGTCTGACCCACCAGACTTGCATCGTCATAGATCGCCCATCGAATGCGGCCTTTGTTTGGACCAGCGGTGACAAACCGTGCGCATACCGTGTCAGCATCCATGTTCTGGATATATCTTGTGTTGGCACTCGAGAAACCGACGTTCCAATTGATGTTATGCGGCACGGCTTCGGGGGTTTGCACAAAAATTGCAGAAGCCTCAATGCGACCAGCATTTATGCCCGAATCATGGAATTCTCTGGTCATGCATAGGCCCGTGGTGCCGGGGGATGCCAGAATTCCTTCGCTGGCAGCCTGACCGGGAGTCCCTGTTGGAGAGGCCCACGCAGAGGAGATATTTGCGTTGAATGCCTCCTGAAATGCATTAGCCGTTCGATCAGGGATGGGCGTGCCAGGCAACTTGACCGCTGCCGACGCCTTCTTGTTTTTCCTGGGTTTGCCCGCGCTGCTTTTGCCAATCCAAGCCTGCTCTAACTCCTGAACACTTTTTTCATATGCGGCGGCAAATGCAGGATCCAGGAATGGGTCGTTGGTCTGTCTGCGCCACTCCGAGATTTGCTCGGCAAGTTTCTTTACCTCTTCCTGATGCTCTGGAAGAGACGCGAGATTGCGAAACAAATATGGGTCAGCTTCAACGTCGAAGAGTTCCCATTCAGGCGGGCGCTCCACGTGATCATATACTGTGCGAATCTGTGTGTCGGCATACTCGGGGTTCTGAACTTCCTGCCATGCGTAACAGTAATTATGCGGCTCAAGGGGATTCTCTCTCTCACTCGATGCCATATTATGAATTAGCTGATATTGCCCGGTGAGAATCGTGTATCGAGGGTAATAATGCCACGGCACATGGGATATAAACTCTGTGCCAAGCCACTGACGCCATTCCGGTTTGCCGGGCTCAAGAAGCGGCTGCAAAGCACGGCCGGTCTGCCGCTCATCGGAGATACTCCCCCCACCTGCTGTCACGAATGTAGGAAAAAGATCGATCGTTGAAACAAGCTCTTCACGCACCAATCCAGCTTGAGCCCGCCCCGGCCATCTGATCAGCATCGGAATATGCGTTGCCGTGGCGTAAGCGGATATCTTGCCACGAGTCAGGTCCGGTCCATGATCGCCGATGAGCACAATGAGAGTGTTGTCCAGCACTCCTTGCGCTTTCATCATTTCCAAAAGTTCTCCCACCCCTGTGTCCAAACGCTGAACACAGGCATAGTAATCTGAATTTTCCATGCGAACCTTGGCGGAATCCACCCCCAGAAACGGCACAGGGATCGTCTCCTCTGGCGGCACAGGATTTTCTGGCAAACCCTGGCGGATACGTGGAAATATTTCATTGGAGGAAGGCTCGTATCGCCCGCCTCCTCGGTGTGGGTCCACATAGCTCATGCATAGCAGAAAAGGTTTCTCACTATCCTTCGAGAGCCATTCCCTGGCTTGCGCGTTCATCCATCGCACATCCCGCTCCATGACCACTTTCTGGCCATCCACATTTCTATAATCCCATTGAAATAACTCCTCTGGTTCATAATGAGTCTTGCCGATAATGGCCGTCCGGTAGCCAAGTGCTTTCATGGCGTTCGGCAATTTCGGCACATCCTCGTGCATCTTCGCCCACCCCTGTTGAGAGAGCGAGAACATACCGTGCTGGTGCGGGTAAAGTCCCGTCATGATGCTTCCACGCGATGGAGAACAACTCGCCGCAGTCACATGAGCGCGATTGAAACGCACACCTTCAGCTGCAAGTCGGTCCATGTTGGGAGTCCTGGCTGTAGCATCGCCATAGCACCCCAGTTGCGGCCCCAGATCATCAGCGATGATCAGAAGAATATTTGGTTGAGATCGCTCCGATCCCGGCATCCGATGGCCGGAGCAAAACATAAATAGGATGATGACAAGGGCAAAATGGACAGGTCTCATAGTGTTCAAGGAGCACAAGGAATGCATCACGGGCTTGGTATTATTCACCCCGCACAAGAGCAACAAACGACGCAAACACATTGCGATAAAATCCACCACGACGCCCCGATGGTCAAACTCAAAACGGATAAAAATCACCAGCTAGTTTAACAATTTGAACTAACTCATCCAGCCAGTCAGAACCTTGTCGGTTCAAGCCATGTCGAGCAGGGATCGCATGGCGGTGGCCAGATCCATCGCAGAATAAGGCTTCTGGAGAAACGCATGCTTGCCTTCCAGCAATCCCTGGTGATGGATGGCTTCTTCGTTATAGCCTGAAGAGAACAGCACCTTGATGTGCGGTGCCAATTCAGAGAGATGCAGTGCCAACTCGCGCCCTCCGAGATTGGGCATGACCACATCGGTCAGCACCAGATCGATGGGAGGGTCCACCTGTTTGCGCACCATTTCCAGTGCCTCCTGGCCATCCACCGCACTCAGCACCCGGTACCCGAACTCCATAAGTAGAGACGTGGTGAGCACCCGCACTGCGGCGTCATCCTCCACCAGCAACACGACTTCATGCCCTCCCGGCAGGGCACCGCTGCATGTGTCTGGCTTCACAATCTCCAGCGGAGCTTCACCTTCCAATGCCGGCAGATAAATATTGAACGTGGTGCCCGATCCCACTTCGCTATACACGGAAACGTGCCCGCCATTTTGCTTGATGATACCGTAACAAGTTGCCAGGCCAAGACCGGTGCCTTTGCCTTGTCCTTTCGTGGTGAAAAAGGGTTCAAAGATGTGGCTCTGAATTTCCCGTGGGATGCCCTCCCCATTATCTGAAATGGAAATCCGGGCGTAAGCTCCCGGGGTGAGGTCCGAGTAGCGACTGGTAAAAGATTCGTCGAGCTGCATGTCGCGCGTCTCGATGGTCAACCGGCCGCCCTTGGGCATCGCGTCCCGGGCATTTACCACCATGTTGACCAGCACCTGCTCGAGCTGGCCACTATCGGCTTTGATCGGCGAGAGTGCGCCATCGAGCCGGGTGCGCAAGGAGATGTTCTCGCCGATAAGTCGGTGCAACATATTTTCCAGTTTTAAAATGACTTCATTCAGATTGAGAACCGAGGGACGAATGTTTTGTTTTCGGCTGAATGCCAGCAACTGCTGCGTGAGTGCTGCAGCGCGCATGGCACCTGCGGTGATCTCACGCACGTTGCTGCGGGTGTTCTCAGGCAAAGCACGGTCGTTGGCGATGAGGTCGCTGTAGCCCAGGATCGCGGTGAGGATGTTATTAAAATCGTGCGCCACGCCGCCGGCCAGTCTTCCGATGGCCTCCATCTTCTGGGAATGATTCAATTGCATCTCGAGCCGTTTGTGCTCGGAGATATCCCGTGTCACCGAGACGAGACCTTGCACACGCCCGTGGTCGCCCATGATCGGGATTTTGCTGATAAGCACCCACGATTGTTTGGAATTGCCAGCGTCCTGCCTCAGCTCCTCGCGGTTGAGGACGGATACGCCGGTCGCCAGCACTTGCAAATCTTCGGCTTCCAATTCTGCGGCGCGTGAAGCCAGGAAGAAATCCGACGTCTTGCGACCTTCAATTTCTTTGCTGGAATGCATCCCCAACGAGTGCGTGTGCGTCATATTACTCAACGTGTAATTGCCAAGATGATCTTTGGCATAAATGGCATCCGGCCAATGATCGATGAGTGCTCGAAGCAGGTTTTTCTCGCTAGCCAGTCGTTGCACAGAAACCCTTCTCTCACTGATATCCACGACAGTGCCCTCGAAGCAAAGAATGCCGCCGTCCGTTCCTCTGACCACACGTGCATTCTCAGAAATCCAAATTCGCTGGCCCTGACGAGTGATCACCTCCGATTCGAATTTCTCGACTCTGCCATGGCGAAGCATGATCTGGACAAACTCTGCACGCCTGCCTGGCTCTGCGTACAATTGCACTGAAAGATCATCCATTTGCTGGATTAGTTCTTCTGCGGAATCGTATCCATACATGGCAGCCAGAGCGGGATTTACGCTCAGGTAGCGACCTTCGAGGGAACTGCGAAAGATCCCTTCGACGGCGTTGGTGAAAAGATCGCGATACTTCTCTTCGGCAACGTAGCGCTCGTTTTCTGCGAGTTTCAGATCGTGTATATCGGTGATAAACCCCTGAAGACCCACGATGATGTTACGCGGGTTACGAATGACCTGCCCTCGTTCGGCAAGCCAGCGGACCTGTTTGTTTTTCAATGTGATGCGATACTCCACGTGGTACACATTGCCGCCATGGACTGCGGCGTGGATGGCGCGCAAAAGCTGGGGCAGATCGGAAGGATGTATGAGCGCATTGAACGCTGCATTTCCAGGAGCAAGGAGTTCTTCGGCAGCGAAGCCGGTGATCGACAGCGCACCGGCACTGAGGTAGGAGAGTGGCCACTCGTGCGCCATGGAGCGTGCGAACACAATGCCCGGAAGCGAATCCAGCAGCTCATTGGTATTGAGATCTGCGGCGTCTTCCACCACTCGGAAATTACAAGTCATGCCAGAGTGGTTAGCCAGAACCGTGCCAGACGGACTGAAAGTAGTCGAATTTTAGAAACTGGCCAAATCCTATACCAGGAAAAGAATCCGGTGTGTGCAAATGGTTACTCCAAAATTTTGAGGAATATATTTACCCCGCAGAACAATTCGCACGCGCTATTGCGCATGACAAAAGATTAGGTTAGCTGAGGATGAGTGAGATGTCATTGATCTCAAAGCCGATCACGCTATAGCCTGCATTCCAATCCGTCGGGACGCTGCCATCTGATCCCCATTGAGCTACAAACGCCGCAGGATCGCGAGAACTCTCCATCTCCCGTGAAGAAAAGTGCCGCGGCCCCACCCATGCCAGCTCCCCTTCAGGATGGTGATGGGGCCCGATCATGTTACGAAGAGTTGTATGTGCGACGATCTCGAGTTTGTTAGCGCCTACGCACAGCAAGTTGCCTACACGGCAGGTAAAAGGGGCGCGATATATCACGCCAGCCGCTTCACCATTCACGAATACTTTGCAGACGTTGGCCACAAACTGTCCGATTTTTAATTTGGCGCTCAACGCCGGGGCATCGAGCTGGAACGATGTGCTCCAACGAATCCTTCCGGGGTAGAAGGGAAGACCTTCCGCAGCAACATCGCCTGCGACAGGGCGCGGCTCCACGAGAGTGAGCGTGTCTGGCGCAAGCTCCCACACCGGCACCGGCGGAAGACCCAGCGTCTCCCAATCTCCCTGTCTGCGACCAGGGAGGGCATCGCATGCTACAGAAAAGTCACCTTTCAAAAAAATTGGCTCAATCTCAGTCCCATAACGCGCTGCCTGATCTTTTGTTTGAGCAGGATCACCGTGACGAAACTCAGGAAACCTTAGCGCGACTGTATTCAGCCCGACTTTTATTCGATCGGTGATGTCAAAAGGAATCCATCGTATATCCCGCCAGTAAGGCAGTGGTGCCTTCGGCACCGCTGTGCCATTGACTTTTAGCTCTGCCGAATCCGGGCGTTCGACCACAAGATGAACCTTCCTTCCCGCCGCGAGATTTCGCACAGAGAATTCGAACTGCAAGGACAGCGCACCGTTCCAGCACAGCTTGTTCAGTCGCTCTTGTATCGCTATCAAAGGGACGGCCTCGCGCGACCAGGGGTCCACGTCGCCCTCCCGCCAACGAGCGCAGTCAAGCACCAGCACGTTATCATCAAGGCGCTCGACAACGCCGGAAAGCTTTTCAACACG
>CBDUBV010000047.1:0-20467 GCA_965365475.1 uncultured Chthoniobacteraceae bacterium
TAGCTTTTCCAAATGTGTCGCCCCGCCATGGCCATGGCAAAAGTGCGCGCCCGCTCGGCAGTCAACGCCACAAGAATCAACCCGCTGGTCTCCCGGTCCAGGCGATTGATCAACGAGACCTGTCCGCCATTGACGATTTCGTAAGCCAGATAATCGCGGAGTTGATCCCACAGCGTCACGGGCCCGCCTGGTTTTGTGGGGTGCACTAGCATGCCGGCAGGTTTGTCGATAACGAGATAGTCCGCACCGTGCTCGATGACGTAAGGTAGTAATGATGCAACACCCATCCGCACCCGATGCTACACCGCTCATCACCGCTCGCAACCTCGAGCGAAGCTATGGCACGGCGGAGAGTCGCGTCACGGCATTAGGGGGGATCGATCTGGATGTCTGCGCAGGCGAATTTGTCGCGATCACGGGGCCAAGCGGTTGCGGTAAAAGCACGCTGCTTCATCTGATCGGTGGCCTGGACCGGCCCGACGTCGGCGAGCTGCATGTGGCAGGGGTCGCAGTGCACGCCGCAGACGATGCCGGGCTCACCCGTTTGCGGCGGGAACATACCGGCATCATTTTCCAATTTTTCCATCTGCTGCCTACCATGACCGTGCGTGAGAACACCGAGCTTCCCGTGCTGCTGGCTGGCGGATCGCGGCGCAACGCACGCAATGCAGCGGACCGATTGCTGGAAAAAGTCCACCTCACCCACCGGCTCAATCATTTTCCGCATCAGCTTAGCGGCGGCGAGATGCAGCGGTGCGCCATCGCCCGGGCACTCGCGCATTCCCCCAGCATCCTGCTGGCCGATGAGCCCACGGGAAATCTGGATTCACCAAATGCCATCAGCATTCTCGATATTCTTCGCGAGTTGCATCGAGGCTCGGGTCTGACCATTTTGCTGGTCACTCATAGCGATGAGATTGCAGAGAGTGCCGGGCGTCGCATCCGGATGCGAGATGGGCATATTGTAGATTGACACAGCGAGAGGCCAGACGAGAATTAAGAGCAACTCATCCTGGCTTATGAAAACCATTCTTCTGGCAGTTACCGCATGTGTTCTTCTGCTGCATTCCGCCGAAGCCAAGCGCTACGGAGCTGGCGCGGGCTCGAACTATGAATATACTGGTGGCGCGATCAGTCTCGTCACCAGCTATCGCTCCGCCAGCAGCGCGGTGAACGCGGCCCGCTACCGCAACCCCGGCTACTCGCCGCTCACATGGCGGTGGTGGTCGCATGCACGCTACTGCGCAATCGCCCGTGGCTATGCGTATGACTACTACTACGACGAGACCGTGTGGAATTTCGGTTATGCTTACGGATACCGTTCGCGCAGCTCCGCGTTGAACCGTGCTCGCAGCTACACCTACTCATCCAGCCGCTCCTGGATCTCCGGCTATAACCGGTCTTAATCCGGCGCGCATACGGAATGCTCCGAGTAGTCACGCACATCCTGGTCGGGATAATCGGCATCTTTCTGGGCGTCGCTGTAGTCGAGCGTTATCCCGATGCCACACGCGAGGTCACCCGCTCAGTAGGTTTATATTCTCTGGAAAAAAAGAACACTGAAAGCCCCGCTCCGCCCACGCAAGCCCAGCCATCCTCCACGCCCGCTCCTCCAGCAAGTCTTCGTGAATTGCCAGCAGAGCTACGCGGCCGCACACGGCATGCTGCGCTGCGCAAGCTCGGCGCGACCATGGCCGCTAGCGATTTGCAAGCAGCATTGGAAGAAGGCAGCCAATTGGAATCCTTGCTGGAGCAGGAAGCTTTCTATGGCGGAGTGATGAGCGTCTGGGCAGAGTCGGACCCTGCGGCGGCTTTCGATTTCGTGCGTAAAAGCCAATCCATGGCGTTGCAAGTGAGCATGGGCAAAGTCGTGCTCGAGATTGTCAGCGAACAAGATCCCCGCATGGCTGCTTCGTTTATTGATACCCTTGTCTCCAACGCGCTGCGTGAAAACCTCGTGGAGACAGTCGCCCGCGCCTACGCGGAGCTTGCACCCGAGGAGGCAGCGGAGTGGGCAGGCAGATTGCCCGATGTCTCCAGTCGCTCTGGTGCTCTGGGTGAGATTCTCAGCACCTGGGCTCTCACCGATTCCGAAGCCGCGATCCAGTTTGTATCCGACATGCCGCAGCAACAAGAGCGGCTCGACGCGCTACGCCGGGTCGTGAACGCTTTGGGCAATGATGATCCCGAGAGAGCTATGCGCTGGATCGAGCAAGTGCCCGAAGGCAGAGAGCGCTCCGCGATGATCGATGAGTTCACCCTCAATCACGGATTCCACGGCCCACGCGAGACACTCGAATGGCTTACCCAACTCGGTGACGATGGCGACTACCGTGGTGAGATCGCAGCGGTGGCATCCTACTGGGCCGAAGTGGAACCCGCCGAAGCGATTGTCGCTGCGTATGCCATGGAGCCGGAAAATGCCCGGCTCGCTCTGGAAGCGATTGCGGGCACCTGGGCTTCAAACGACCCGGAAGCCGCCATCTCCTGGATCCGCGAAGTGGAAGATCCCGGAGTGCAGACCAGTCTCCTGCGCAATGCCTATTCGTTCTGGACCGCCAATGAGTACGGCCCTGCGATCCGCAGTGCGGAAGCGATCAAGGACCCGCTGCAACGCGACCACGCACTGTTGGGAGCTATGGAAGCTCTGAGTGCCACCCGACCTGAGCAGGCGTTTGCTGTGGCGGTAAATATTTCCGATGGCAGCATGCGCAGGGAAGCGCTGCTCGGAGCCACGATGCAGCTTGCTCAGGAAGGACAACAGAATGCCGAGCGAATCATCAACGATTCTGCTTTGGAAGACGCTGACAAAAAAGCATTACTCGAGCGCCTGAGGACGCAGAACGAACCGATTTTCTTTTAGCGTTCGTTTTCGAAATTCCATTGTTTGCGTTTCTGGGGGCGCAAGCGGAATCGGCCTCCGCGCGCCTGCCGCACAGGATCGAACACTCCATCGCAACCTGCCGCACGTGTTTCATACACGATTTGAAGCAACCGCCCTAACTTGCCTTTGGGCCATCCTCGCACAGCGAACCATGCCATATACTCTATCGGCAGGTCCATGATCGGCACACCTGCGGGCGGATAGTGCTTGGGGCCAAACATTCCAAACGGCATATGCATGCGCCCGATCTCATTTAGAAGTGAGCGAAGTTCTTCCGTCGCCGAGTCGCGTGCGCATGGCCCCATGTGACATGCCTGATCTGGCCTATGCGCATCCGCATTATTGCGGCACGCGCTGTTTGCTGTGTGCTTCGGCATGGGCCAGTTCCATATCTGCATCCACCATGATCCGAACCAGCTCCGCAAAGCGCGTCTTCGGTTCCCAGCCCACTTGTTTCCTGGCTTTTTCCGGATTGCCAATGAGCAGGTCCACCTCCGCAGGACGTTCGTAGCGGGCGTCGTATTTCACGTGATCTTGCCAATCAAGATCGACGTGACTGAAAGCGACTTCTACAAATTCCTTCACGGAATGTGTCTCGTTTGTGGCGAGCACGTAATCATCGGCCTGGTCTTGCTGCATCATCATCCACATGCCTTCCACATACTCTGGAGCATAGCCCCAGTCGCGTTGCGCATCCATATTCCCCAGGTAAAGTTCTTTCTGCAGTCCGAGCTTTATGCGGGCCACCGCGCGAGTGATCTTCCGTGTTACAAAAGTCTCACCTCGACGGGGGCTTTCGTGGTTGAACAAAATGCCATTGGTGGCATGCAGGTTGTAGCTCTCGCGGTAGTTCACGGTGGCCCAATACGCGAACACCTTGGCAGCGCCATACGGGCTGCGTGGCCAAAACGGAGTGGTCTCTGTCTGGGGCACCTGCTGCACTTTGCCAAACATCTCGCTGCTGGAAGCCTGATAAAACCTGGGCTTCACGCCCGACTCACGGATCGCTTCCAGAATGCGGATGGTTCCCACACCGGTGACATCGGCGGTATATTCAGGCACATCGAAACTCACGCGCACGTGACTCTGCGCTCCAAGATGGTAAATCTCATCCGGCTGCAGATCGTAAAGCAGCTTCACCATTTGCACGGAATCAGCAAGATCACCGTAGTGCAGGAAGAGCCGGACGCCATTTACATGTGGGTCCTGATAGAGATGATCGATGCGGGCTGTATTGAAGGTGCTGGCGCGTCGGATCACGCCATGGACTTCGTAGCCTTTTTGCAAAAGAAGGTCGGCAAGATACGAACCGTCCTGGCCTGTGATGCCAGTGATAAGTGCTTTTTTCATATTTAGTTTATTTGGATGAGATTAATGGATTGAGCGCGGCAAATGGCGAGCCTTCGGGCGCTGGCTTGAGCTGCACGGGTTGCGCGTTTATAAACTGTCTTTGTTGAGCAAATAGCTGAACGAGCCCTGCTTTTGCAAGCTCCAGCATGCGGGCGAGTTGGTCTGCGGAAAATGTGGCTTCCTCGCCTGAGCCTTGCAGTTCCACAAACTCGAGAGCCTCATTCATGACAACGTTGAAGTCCACCGAGGCGTCTTTGTCCTCGATATAGTCCAGGTCCAGGCAGGCTTCTCCAGCGACAATCCCTGCACTGATCGCCGCAACCATGCGCGTGACAGGATTTTTCTTTAACTTGCCCGCGCCGACGAGAACCTCGCAAGCGAGATAAGCCGCCACGGAAGCTCCCGTGATCGACGCGGTGCGCGTGCCACCGTCGGCCTGCAGCACATCGCAATCCAGCCATAGGGTGCGCTGGCCCAGCAACTCGAGATCGATGGCTGCACGCAGACTGCGTCCAATAAGACGCTGAATCTCGATGCTGCGTCCGTCCACTTTGCCGCGCGAACTGTCGCGCTGTTTGCGGTCGGTGGTGGAATACGGAAGCATGGAATACTCGGCTGTGACCCATCCGCCCGTGACTCCTTGCTCTTTCATCCAACGGGGAACTTTATCTTCGATCATCGCTGAGCAGATCACCTGCGTATTGCCGAAGGAGATCAGGACTGAGCCTGTGGCGTGGGGGGCGATGCCCGCCTGATAGCGGATGCTGCGGGTGGCGTGGTGTTCTCGTCCGTCGTGTCTTGGCATGGTGGCGCATAGTTTGGGACATGATGAGCGATTGCGAGTCTAAATTTCCATATCTCAACGCGCGGTTCCACGGAATACCATAATATGGTTGACGCGCCCGGTTGGTTTCATTCAAGCAGGGACTCTCACAACCATGGACACACTCAATGTCGGTATCATCGGATGCGGTAAAATTTTTCCAGCCTACGTTAAAGGCTGCCGATTGTTTAGAAAGCTGAACCTTATTGCCTGTTCGGACATCAGTCCGGAGACAGCAGCAGCTCGAGCCAAAGAGTTTGAGGTTGAAGCTCGAAGCATCGAACAGATGCTGTCGTCGGATGATATCGACATGGTCATCAATCTCACCATTCCCAAAGTGCATGCGCAGGTGACGCTCAATGCTCTCGAAGCCGGTAAACACGTTCATAGCGAGAAACCGCTCGCCGCAGAACTGGCCGATGGGCAGAAAATCGTCGAAACGGCGGCCAAAAAAAATCTGCGCGTTGGTTGTGCTCCGGACACGTTTCTTGGGGCCGGTCTGCAGACATGCAGAAAGCTGATTGATGATGGGTGGATCGGCAGACCGGTGAGCGGCACCGCCTTCATGCTATCGCCTGGAGTGGAAAACTGGCATCCAAATCCTGGATTTTACTACCAGCGCGGTGGCGGGCCTATGTTCGACATGGGACCATACTACATCACCGCTCTCGTCCATTTGTTGGGACCCGTGCGTTCGGTGATCGGCACGACTTCACGCGCATGGAACGAGCGCGTGGCGACAAGCGAAACCATGCTTGGAGTGCGACTTCCGGTCGAAGTCCCCACGCACTATAGTGGCAGTCTGGTATTTGAAAACGGGGCGGTAATTAACATGGTGATGAGCTTTGACGTCGCCGCGCACACGCACTCTCCAATCGAGCTGTACGGAACCGAAGGCAGCATGGCAGTGCCAGATCCAAACACATTTGGCGGACCGGTCTCGGTATTTAGAAAAGGGCAGGGGTGGAAAGAGGTCCCGTTGTTGTATGATTATGCGGAGAATTCCCGTGGCATCGGTGCGGCGGACATCGCGCATGCCGTGGCGGCTGGCCGTGCCCACCGGTGCAATGCGCGGATGGCGCTGCACGCCTTGGAAGTGATGCACGCTTTCGAACGCTCGCAAGAGTCCGCTGCGATGGTGGAGATCGAGAGCGACTGCGAACAGCCCGCGCCTTTCCCTTCCGGCATGGTCAAAGGCCTGCTGGATGAGTGAGCCGAAGTGGCGGGGTGTCCCGCGACCGTAGTGCTACGGCGAATTGGTAAGTTCGATGACGTACATTCCGTCTTGAGCAAACAGAACGCGACTCTCCGCAAAGAGCAGCCTTACCTCCTGCATCACCCGATTGTGCCACTGCGGGACATTGGTGGTATTTTTCTCGTTGTAAACCAGAATCAGGTGTCGAGCATGATCCTGCACGTATGCCATCGTCGCTTCGTAAAGCGCTTCCGTATGAACAGGGAAAAAAGCATTGTCCCAATCGGGCAGACAGAAAGCTCGACGCTGGGCGTAGTATGGCATTCGCGAAGACCAATCATCGCCCACCACCAGCAGGGGGACTGTCTTGGGGACCCCGAAATCCAACGTCCGCATGGCAGCAAGCGCTGGCGAAGTCTGCCATGTTGTATATGTAAATAGTGTCCACTTCTATGCAGCCAGGCATATGCCCGAGAAGATTGCTACATAGATATAGCCTGCAGTGGGCCGGTTGGTCCGAGCACACACACTCTCCGCCGCTAAGGCTGTCGCCATGATGAGCAGCAGCCCGTTGGCGTAGGAATAATAAGTGTGATGAATGTAGAGATTCGAAAATATGAGCGGTGCCAGCAGCCACGCAGCAAATAAAATGGCTATCGCCCACGCCTGCCTGGCAGCTCCCAGCAGGGTACCTAAAAGAATTATGACTAAATGAAAATTGGTGCCCAATGCCACATTGGCCATGTTGCCCACGACAATATCCAACCAGAACTGACCAGATATGCGCTCGGACAAATAGCCAAAATTCCACGCACGGAGATTTGAGGAAACAAGGTGCGCAGTGACGGGGTGGGCGGCTTTGATGGCATCTGCATGGTGAGTCCATAAGAGCGATACACCGACCGCGACGGCCAAGCATGTTCCCATTGGCAATAGAAGCCTCAACTGGGTGCGCGTGTCCCGGGAGCCTGACTGCCACATGCCCAGTGCCAAAGCGAGAAAAGCAAAAGCAGGAAGCGTAGTGATTTTAACTAAACCGGCCAGAGTCGCAAACGTAGCAGCAAGTAACCATAAGCCACAGTGCTTTGACACGCTCGCCCGCAGACTCACCGCGACGAAACTCATGGCAAATAGCACCGCCATGGACTCGATGAGAAAAGCGCGGCTCCAATATAGATAAAGCGGACTCACCAGCACCATGGAAAGCCCAGCCCAAGCCCATTCATGGGATAGCACCACACGCTTGAGCACACAATAAATCGGGAAAAATGTTAGCACAAAACATAGCAAACTTATCCCACGACCTGCCACATCCATCGGCACCCCAAGACCTCCCACAGTGGCCGACACCAGAGACTGGAACAGGGGGAACTCAAAGGGCACTTTCCAAGGCGACCCGAGCACCGGCAATTCACCTTGAAAAAAAGAGTGCCAGGGATTGTTCCAGTCGAAATGTTGTGCCCCGAGAGCGGTCTGGGTCTGACGAAACTCATGCGCATCCACAAGAGGCTGTTCGAGACCCGCGCCCCAGTGCACAAGGCATATCGCGAGCAAACCAAAAAATAGAATTTGAAAATACCGCACTGATGTAACGACCCCCGATCTGAAATCCGCTTGCGGTCTCATTTGCAAACGACCCTGGCCGGGCTCAACTCACCGGGACCGCAGGCAGATGCCAGATCTCTTCAGCATATTGCCGTATGGTTCGGTCGCTGCTGAATTTGCCCATTCTCGCCGTGTTCAAAATTGCCATGCGAGCCCAGCGTTTTTTATCACGAAACGCAGCGTCAACCTCCGTCTGGCAGGCGCAATACGCGTCAAAGTCGGGAAGCACCAGGAAGGGGTCGTGGTGCACGAGGTTGTCGCGCAACGGGCTCAGAACACCCGCAGCCTCATTGGGAGTGAAAAAGTTGGAACCCAGCCAGTCCACTACCGCTTGCAGCTCTGGATTGGTGGCCAGCAGAGCCTCAGGACTATAGCCTTCGGCAAGCAAACCAGCGACCTGCTCCACAGTCATCCCGAATATAAAAATATTCTCTTTGCCTACTTCCTCTCGTATCTCGACATTCGCGCCATCGAGCGTGCCGATGGTCAGGGCTCCATTTAATGAAAGCTTCATGTTTCCCGTGCCAGAGGCTTCTTTTCCCGCTGTGGAAATCTGCTCGGAAAGATCGGCTGCAGGGACTATGCGCTGCGCGAGCGACACGCGGTAGTTGGGAAGAAATATCACCTTTAATTTCCCTCCGATGCGCGGATCGGAATTGATGCGTTCGCCCACGGCGTTGATCGCTTTGATGATGAGCTTGGCGAGGTCGTAGCCCGGGGCGGCTTTTGCGGCGAAGATAAACACGCGAGGTGCCACCTCCATATCCGGATTCTGCAACATGCGCCTGTAGAGATGGAGGATGTGCAGCAGGTTCAAGTGCTGACGTTTGTATTCGTGCAGGCGTTTGATTTGGACATCAAACATGGCGGCGGGATCGACTTCGACACCGCACACTGATTGAATGATCCGGGCCAGATCGATCTTATTGGCGTGCTTGACCGCCATGAAGTCGTGTTGGAACTGCGGGTCGTCTGCCAGCGGCTCGAGGTCACGCAGTTTGGTCAGATCGCGCTCCCAGCCACTGCCAATCTTGGATGTGATTAACTGGCTCAAGCGCGGATTGCATCCCAGCAGCCATCGACGTGGGGTGATTCCGTTGGTTTTGTTGTTGAATTTGCCCGGGTATAGTGCGTCGAAATCGGGAAATAAATCCGAGCGGAGCAGGCGGGTGTGCAGCTCTGCAACGCCGTTTACGGAAAAACTTCCCACCACGCAGAGATTGGCCATGCGCACCATGCGTCCGTTATGCTCTTCGATAAGCGAGAGGTTGCGCATTTTGTCCACATCGCCTGGCCACTTGGCGTTTACAAGTTCCAGGAAGCGCTTGTTGATTTCAAAAATGATCTGCAAATGCCGCGGCAACACGCGCTGAAACAACCCTACACTCCATTTTTCCAATGCTTCCGGGAGCAATGTGTGATTCGTGTAGGCGAAGACGCGGCTCACGATGTCCCATGCTGTGTCCCATTCCATGCCTTGCTCGTCGTGCAGGATGCGCTGGAGTTCCGCGATGCCGATAGCTGGGTGCGTGTCGTTGAGCTGGATGACGACTTTATCGGGAAATACTTGCCAGTCGCTATTCTGTTTGTGGAAGCGTCGAATGATGTCGCGGATGCTGCATGCGACGAGGAAATATTGCTGCACGAGCCGCAGCTCTTTGCCATTCTCGGTTTTGTCATTGGGATAAAGAACTTTCGAGATGGTCTCTGAGGTGACTTTATCCTGGACCGCATCCATGTACCCGCCGCGATTGAAGGCCTCCAGGTCGAACTCAGTCGTGGCTTTGCTTTCCCAAAGACGTAGAAAATTGACCGTGTTCGTGCCAAAACCGGGGATGGGAATGTCGTAGGGGACACCGAGCACTTTCTGCGTATTCACCCATCTCTGCATGTAGTTTCCGTGGTCATCGAAGACGTTCTCGATCTCGCCGTAGAGTTCCACCTCGATGGTATATTCCGGTCGTACGATCTCCCATGGCGTGCCAAAATCCATCCAGGCATCGGGAGATTCCACTTGATACCCGTTGCGGAATTCCTGCCGGAAGAGCCCGTATTTGTAGTGGATGCCGTAACCGACTGCGGGCAGATCGAGCGTGGCGAGCGAGTCAAGGAAACAAGCGGCCAGGCGTCCGAGACCGCCGTTGCCGAGCCCCATGTCGTATTCCTCGTTGCGGATCGCCTCGGGATCGAGGCCGAGTTCCTCCAGCGCTTTCTCGATCTCATCGTGCACGCCCACGCTGTAGAGACTGTTGGTAAAAAGCCGACCCATGAGAAATTCCAGCGACAAATAATAAACGCGCCGCACATTTTGCTCATTGTGCGTGGCCATGGTTGCGATCATCCGTTCCACGATGAGGCTGTGCACTGCCTTCGAAGTGGCGACCCACCAATCGCGAGTGGTCGCGGTCTGTGGGTCCCGGGCGAGCACGTATTTGAGCCGACTTTGAATAAATTCTTTCAGCCCGGCGACGGATGTATCGATGTTGCTCTCGAAGTTGATAGTCATGGCGCCCTCGATCCTATGGATCGGTGGAAAAATGCGAGAAAAATCCGCCCGCGTCCGCTCACTCCCCACGCAGGCTGGATGCAAGGCCTGTGTGAGCTGCTCTCCATGCAGGCAGCGCAGCAGCTGCCACCGCGGCAGGCACAATCCAGCACGGGACCAGACCCAGCCACAGCCAGGGGATCGCAGGATCAATCGTCCAACCGAAGAAGGCTTTGTTAATCACACGCGTCAGGACGAAGGCCAGTGCAAGCCCGGCACCCAACCCAGCCACGCTCGCCCCCAAGCCAAGCAGCCCTGCTTCCATCAGAAATATGCGCTGTGTCTGCCCGCGCGAGAGACCGATGCACCGCAGAAGCGCGACCTCGCGTCTGCGCTCTTCAACCAGAATCGTGATGGTGATGAACACGCCGATGATCGAGACGATAACCGCGATGGTGCGCAGCAAATAAGTCACGGAAAAGGTCTGATCAAATATCTCGAATATCCGTCCACGCAACGCGCGGTTGCTGTAAGCCATCATGTGACTCTCGCGGTTGGCCGATGCCTCGAACTCGCGCAGTATCGATTCCGGATCAGCGTCAGACCCCAGGTAGATAGCCAGTGAATGCACACCCGGTTCATTCCAAAATCGATCGAAATTACTTCTCGCCATCATCACAAGACCCTGGTCGCTGGTGTAATCGCGATAAATACCCGCGACGCGAAACCGATGCTCACCAAGCGGTGTCGGCATGCGAATAAAATCGCCAGCGACCAGCCCCAGCCGGTGCGCGAGACTTTCCGTCAGCAACACGGTGTCGGCCTGCTGGATGTCGGAGAATTTTCCTTCGTTTCCCGTGAATCGCATCACGCCTCGATGACCGCCATCCACCGTGGCAAGAGTGATGGGGACCGCCGCGTCTTTCCCATCTACGCTTAGTTGCAATTGCAACTGGCGGTAGCTATCCACCAGGTCCACGTCCGGATGATGCTCGAAAAATTCGCGCACACTTTGCGGGATAAAATGTTCCGGCCCGGTCACGGCGTTGGCTGCCGGACCCACGAAGATATCCGCCGTGATACTCTGCGTGATCCACGCATCGACAGATTTCCGGAACGAAAAAATCATGACAGAGATTGCAATCATCATTGCCACAGCGGAAAGCATGGCGGCCAGCGTGGTCGCATTGCGGCGACGCGCACGCCGCAGATTATCGGCTGCGATGCGCACCAGCACATGACTTTTTCCAATCCATGCGATGACGCGCGACGTGAACTGTATGGTGGCACCCGAGCAAAGCACAAAGGTGATGAGAGTGAGAAACGCGCTCGCGAAACTCAACACCGCAAGCCCGGGTCGCAGGCCAAGCCACGCAGTGAGCAGTGCACAAGGCAGCGCGACGAGACCCGCCAGTGCGAGATGGATCGAAGGCATCGCATGGGCTGCATCGGGCGCAGCCGCAGGGAGGAGATTGTCAAGTGGAGTGCTGAGCGCGGCCTCGCGTGCAGGCAGCCAGGAGGAGAGTGCCACGGACCCAACGCCGAGTGCAGTAGCTAGGAGAAACGGTCCAGGTGCCGCACTCACCTCTTCGAGTGTGGTGAGCGTATAAAGCGCGGATATGGTCTGCCCTACGGCACCCAGCAGCGCACCTGCCAGCACCCAGCCGCCCAGCAGCCCAAGCACCACGCCAGGCACGCCGTATAGCAAGGCTTCCCCCATGAACAGTGCGCGGATAAGCCATCGATCCGCGCCTACGGATCGCAGAATGCCGGTCTCCACGCGTCGCCGCACCACGGATGCGGAGATCGTGTTGTAAATGACAAACATGCCCACCAGCAGCGACACCATGCTGAGTGCCGTGAGGTTTAATCGAAAAGAAGAAAGCATCTCATTCACCTGGCGACTTCGGGAGCGCGGTGCCTCTGCAGACAAGCCCGGTGGCAGCAGAGCAGCGATCACGTCACGCTCCATCGTGCCTTGCAACTGAATGGCATCGAGCCTCCCCGGCTCGGCAAATAATTCCTGCGCCCAGCCTATGTCCATGAGCGCAAATCGCGAGTTGCCAGCCGTGGCTGCATTTTCAAAATCCAGCGTTGCGAGCACGACCAATTCGGAGGTTGCGCCATTCACTACCACGGGCAGTCTGGAGCCAACCTCCAGCGCATTGCGGCTGGCGAACACTTTGGAAACAACCACCCCGCCCGGTGTGCCAAGCCATTTCTCAAAATCCAAATCGAACCGATATGTCTGAAAAGGCGCACTGGTAAATGGATCGATGCCATGTATCTGCAGATATTCGCCGGGTTGCTCCGCTAGAGTCACCAGGCCTTGCACCAGCGGCGTGGCGGCGCGAACTCCAGGGGCCGAAGCCAGCGCGGGCAGGAGCGTCTCATCGATCCTGCCGCGCACTTCCAATGTCGCCTTGCCCGCGACCAAGTCCACGCTCGACGCGAAGCTCTCGGAGGCACTGCGATTCACAAGCTGGATCGCCAGAAACACCGCCACCCCCAGTGCCACGCCCAGGATGTTCATGATGCCTGCAACCGGATGTTGCACGACATGCCGGACCATGTGCAGACGGAATAAATGCGCGATGTTCAATACCGAATCCAGCGGGTGGCCAGTGCCATGCTCCACTGGTATTTGCGTGCGTGTTCACGCAGCAGAAACGGCATGTCGCATTGAAGCTCCAACTGAAAGTGCGGCTCCAGATGCTTTACCAAAGCTTGCAGCGTGCCGATTGGTTCGCCGTCGCATACAGCTCCAAGCCATTCGCTTCGCGGCGTGAACTCCTCCAGCCACGTGCATGGCGTGGTCAGGATAAGCTGTCCGCCTGGCCGCACCAGCCGGGGAAGTTGCCTCAGACAATCGAGTGGACGCGCCAGCCGGTCGATCAAGTTTGCCATGTGAACCACATCGAACTCCCCCAGTTCGGAAGGCAACGCCATCGCATCGCCCGTGATGAACGTCACGGTCCCAGCCACGCGGGGTGCTGTCGCTGTAAGCTCGGTAAATATTTCGCCTTCCTCATGGCGTTGATACGTAACCGACTCACCGGACGCCAATCGCTGTGCCGCACAGATAAATGCTGAGGAAAAATCAATACCCACAACCGAGTCGCAGATGTTCGCCAGCTCGAAAGTGGACCGTCCCACGGCACACCCCAGATCCAGCGCCCGCGATGTGTCTCGAGTAGTGTCCACCAACTCCCGCACAGTGCGCACCGGATAGGCCAACGCATCGCGCGGGCCATTCGGGAACGGTAATACCTCGTCCGCTGTGCCATAGTGAAAAAGTACATACTCACTCAGCACGCGGTCGCTCTCATAGATATTTCCGTTCATGCAGGTCACTGCCCCCGGTGTGCACTCGGGCGCGTGGGGCTTTAGGATGCCAATAATTGGCGCATGTATTCCGCAGGTTGAAAATTCTCGATAAGCACCACGGTCTCTCCATGGCGTTTCATGCGGGCTTGCGGCACATTCACCTTCGGCGTCTTATGCGGTGCGAAGAGTATGTCGTCGTGCGTGGCATTGCTGCGGGATGCAAATTTATCCGGCGTGAGATCACCGCCCAGATGATCGCTGCGGCCCGTCGCCACGTGCAGCGTGCCCAGTACTTTCTCATCCTGAATGTCGCGTCCGGATACTGGCAGAACTTGCGTGCCAAAGCCTAGTTCCCCGATCTCACCAGTCACCGGGTCGGATTGCATCTTCCGATTGTGCTCATCGATCGTGTCCTGATTTCCCTCCAGCAAACTCGCCTGCACGATGCGACCTCCCTGCACTTGCATGATGCCGAGCGTGCCATCTTCATAGCACATGGGAAACTCGCCTTCAGCACCCTTGGGCACGAAATAAATCTCTCCCGCAGGCAGATTCGCCACGTCTGGACCACCTCGGCAAAGCCCGTGACTTTTCTGCGCTTCCTGGCCACCCAGAATCAACCGCAAGGTGTAGAGCGCATCGCCCACCGCAAAATCAATCTCCACCTCATCGGCTTCTGTCATGCCAAGCCGGAGTTTCTCCGCTTCGCGACTCACTTCGTCGTAGTCCACGGCGAGCCCGGAGGAAAGAATGATCTCGTTGAGCCCGTGCAAAGTCGCGCCCCGGAAACCATATTGCTTTGCAAATGCGGTCAACGGAGCGGTCGCAGAGTAGGTCGATATGCACAGGATGATGTCGTAGTTGGGATAAATATCCTCCTCCAGATCAAGTTCACGTCCATCGACAGAAACGGCCATGTCCGGCAAGTCGAGATTGCTTCCGCCGGTGATTTCAAATGCATAGAAATCACCGCCGCGCAGATTGAGTTCATCTGCCACGCCGCCGCGCAGACCATCGTAAAAAACCTCCTTGGCCAGTCGCTGGACGGACAGCTCGCTCTTATTTAAGAAAGCCCAGTCTTTTACATCGTGCGGATCGGCAAGGTCGATGAGGATGCAGACCCGCTCGCCGCCCGAGGGCGCGAAGACCGTTTTGAGCAAGCGTGAGAGACTGAACGGAGGAAATGTAGCTGTCATAGGAATGTGAATGTTTGAGTAATATGTCCGTGACGTCAATCACGCGCGGAATGTCGAGACTTACGGACCGCAGCTCGGAAGCGATGCAGAAAAGTTGCCGTGCAAGCATTTGACCGAGGCCACGCGATGCGCCACTCTTTCGATGTTGAATGATCCTGTCCATGCCCGCAGTAGTTGGGACCGCGCAAGTCTGCTCGTCGTCTGGGGCGCCACGTTGGTTCTCCTCTGGCCAGCAGGACGATGGCTCTACGTGCGCGTGAGCAGCTCGGAGCAGCTCGCGCATGCATTTCTCGTGGTCGCGTTTGCGCTGTTTATTCTCATACGCGATTCTTCGCTGCGGCCCGTGTGGTCACTGGGACGGCAGGCGACCCTCCATCTCCTGGCAGCATATATCTTCATTGGAATCGCCATGGCGACAGGGCATGCTGCGCCTGTGCTGCCGGCTTTCTGCGCGGCTTTGGCAGCGCTAATCTTCACCATCTACGGACGCCCGGCCACGCGCCTGGCTTACGCGGTGCCAGGCACATTCCTCGTCTTCATGGTGTTTGTTCTATTCGACGCGAGATTAGACTGGGCACTCCGCGCCATGGCCGGGCACATGTCCGCATGGATGCTTGATCTCCTGCATCAGGAACATTCGCTGGCACTCATCTTGCGCGGCGAACCCAAACTCATTTTGTCCGTCAATAACCATCTGTTTGAGGTCGCAGCGGAATGCAATGGCTTCGGACTTATGTCCGGCTCCGCTCTGCTCGCCATCTTGCTCGTGCTATTGCGGCGCATCCGATGGTTCGACAAACTCCTCGCGGTGGTGCTCTCTGTCATGCTCGCCTTTTTAATCAACTCGCTTCGCATCGTGATTATCTCGTTGCTGGCACCGTCCGTCCCAGATCACTATCTGCTCATGCATGAGGCCGTGGGTATCACATTGTTTCTGGGAGGTCTGTTCGCGGTGTGGTGGTTGATCACAGGCCTGCCCACTGCGCGGGAAAAATCTCCCGCAGAAGCTGCTCCCGTTTGAAGCTTCATTAAAACCATGGTATCACTCCACGTGTCTATTTATCTCCGCACACTTTTTCTACTGCTTGCCGTCGGGGCATTGCCGCTCGCGGCTCAGGTGAAAGACGGGCAGCAACTGGTCCAGGCGGAGCTTCTGGCGGATGTCTCCACGATCAAGCCTGGCGGCTCTTTCCATGTCGCACTGCGCCTCAAGCACGCTCCGGGCTGGCATACTTACTGGCAATACTCCGGCGACAGTGGCCTCGCGACAAGCATCCGCTGGGAGCTGCCCGAGGGCGTAAAAGCAGGCCCCATCCTATGGCCTCTTCCACGCCGCTACATCGAGCCCGGTGACTTGCATGTCTATGCTTACAAAGAGGAAGTCTATCTGCTCACCGAGTTCCACGTTGCAGACAGCGTGTCGCCCGGGCCACTCTCCATTCGAGCCCGCGCAGATTGGCTGGTGTGCGAGGAAATATGTGTGCCCGGCCATGCCGAACTCGCATTGCAATTGTCCGTAGGCGAAGACTCCACGGCATCCGATTCCGCCGGCAGCATCGCGCAATGGCTCGCGCTTGTGCCTTCTCCGACCGCGCCCCCATTCCGCGTGGAAAGATCGGTCACCGACGGTAAACTCGTGCTGCAAATAAACGGCCTCAACGATGCCAGCGAGGTGGAATTTTTCCCGCTTCCCGGTGAAGAAATCGTCCCGAAACACGTGGCGATTAACACGGCCGCAGATTCCGCCACCATTCAAGTGCCCGTGGAATCTGGCGATGCTTCCGCGCTGAGCGGCGTGCTGGCAGTGACGGGCGCCGATGGCACAAGGCGCGGATGGCATCTTGGGACGGCATCTGCATCGACGGGCACCGCCGCCGCAAGCGCGTCTCCCGTGGGATCGCTCTGGACATTTCTTCTCTACGGCTTCATCGGCGGTTTCATCCTGAACCTCATGCCGTGTGTGTTGCCGGTCATTTCGTTGAAAGTTTTCGGCTTCATCCGACAGGCAGGTGATGCTCCATCTCGAATTTTCAAAATGGGGCTCGCGTTTGTAGCGGGCATCTTCACATGGTTTCTTGGGCTCGCAGCACTCATCGCTGTGATGAAAAGCCTGGGTCGCGAAGTCACCTGGGCTTTCCAATTCCAAAACCCGTGGTTCATCCTCTCGATGAGCGTAGTCGTTTTCGTGTTTGCACTGAATCTGTTTGGTGTTTTCGAAGTTGTGCTGCCGGGCAGTGCCGGGACGAAACTCTCTGAGGCCGGCGAAAAAGAGGGTGCAGCAGGCGCGTATTTCCAAGGCGTCTTCGCCACGATTCTCGCCACGCCATGCACCGCACCATTTCTAGGTACCGCTCTGGCTTTTGCCTTCGCGCAAAGCACCCTTGTGGTCTTCCTCATGTTCGGTGCCATCGCTTTGGGCATGGGCTTTCCGTATCTCGTGCTCACCGCGCGGCCCGGCTGGATGCGCTTTCTTCCGCGTCCTGGCATGTGGATGGATAGTCTAAAACAATTTATGGGGTTTCTGCTCCTCGCCACGCTGCTTTGGCTGCTGTGGATTCTCGGGAATCAAGGCGGCGTCGGAGCGGTGATCTGGACAGGCGCATTCTTGCTCGTGGCAGCCGTAAGCTGCTGGGTGCTCGGAGTATTCATACAAGGGCGATATTCGTCCGCAGTGAAATGGGTGACCGGACTGCTTGCCTTGTTGCTGCTATGCTTGGGCGGTTGGTTTTTTATCGGTTCGCAATTTGTCTCCACCCTCAACACGGCGCAGCGGGGTTCTGTCTCGCGCACTGCCGGCGGCATCGCCTGGGAAGAGTTCTCGCCGCAACGCATCCAGGCCGAGCAGGACCGCATGGTCTTCGTTGATTTCACAGCGGAATGGTGTCTCACCTGCAAATTTAATGAGCGCACCGCACTGGAGACCGCCGCCGTCCGCGCCTGGCTGCAAGAGCACAACGTGCTCGCACTCAAAGCCGATTGGACAAACTCCGATCCTGTGATCACCCGCGCGTTGGCTGAGCATGGGCGCGTGGGCGTGCCGCTTTACATCATTTATCCAGCCGGACGCACAGCTCCGCCGCTTATCCTGCCCGAACTACTTACCGAATCCATCGTCTTAAGCCATCTGCGTGAAGCATTGGCACTGAGCGATCCCGCAGACAGCCCGGTTCCTGCCGCGCGGGTCAACTCACCAGAACCGTAACCAGACAAAAACCACAATTATGATCAAAAAACTTAGCCTTCTCGCAGTCGCAAGTCTTGCCCTGCTTCAGCCCGCGCTGCACGCAGCAGAGCCAGGCAAACCCGCACCCGACTTCACCCTCACCGATTCCGCCGGCAAGCCGCACACGCTCTCCGAGCACAAAGGCAAACATGTGGTGCTGGAATGGATCAACCACGAATGCCCATTTGTCGTGAAACATTATTCCTCCAACAACATGCAGAAGTTGCAGAAAGAATTTACCGACAAAGGGGTCGTCTGGTACTCGATCTGCTCATCCGCGCCCGGCAAACAAGGCCATCGCAGTGCCGAGGAATGGGCGGCGCTCACCAAGGAAAAAAATGCCGCACCCACTGCCGTGCTGTTGGACGAGGACGGCAAGGTTGGCAAAGCCTACGGAGCCAAAACCACACCGCATATGTTCGTGATCGACCCAGAGGGTTTGCTCATCTACGCAGGCGCGATTGACAGCATCAAAAGCAGCGACGCCGCCGATATTGAGAAAGCAGACAACTATGTTCGGCAAGCGTTGGAGGCCTCCATGCAAGACAAGCCTGTAGCCAACCCGTCCACTCAAGCCTACGGCTGCAGCGTGAAATACTAGCCCGTCTCCCACTGGATCGCCAAAGACCGCGTTCCTGGTCCACTCACTTTTCCAACATGGAAGCGAAATTGTGTAGCCCGACCCAGAACCCGCCGAGCAATACAAGCTGATTCACTGTCACAGGACCCGCTGACTCAAGACGCACGCCATCGCCGTCCACCGACTGCGTGAACACTGTCGGGCCGAGGTGTTCTGTAAACGCTTCCGTAGGGAAAAGTTTCGACACATCGATTTTTTGTGCAACGGCTGGCATCATTCCCGCACCAAAAACCAGCATCGGTCTGAGCGTCCCATAAGCCCGCTCGAAAAGAAGCTTCATGTCCAAATATATCAACGACTCCGAAGGCGCAGATACCTTTTTCAAGCTCTCCTGCCAGGCCTCCGTGGATGCAAGCGATGTCGCAGGTGCCGACCCCAGCACTGCCTGCAACGATGGGCCCTCGCTCGCGATATACAGTCGGTCGGCATCCAATGCGATAACGGGATCCACCGGAACGAACCCACCCAGGCTAAGCGTATAGATGTCGGTGCCATCTTTTGCTTGATGTGAGACATTGGCCATGGGACCGTAGCGCTCTGCGAGGAGTTGCAAAAACTTCGCAGTGGTCGGTCGGTCGTTCACTTCCATCGTGATCAGTAGTTCCGGGCGCGGACTCGCAGCAGGCCAATCCAGTTTGAGACCGAATTCCGAGCCGAACGCTTGCGCCAATGCCTGAAGGTCCAGACCTTGCGCAGCAAAGCTCGCGAAAAAACCCTGCAGCATCTGCAGAGTTCCCGTGGTATCGGTGCTCGGATCGGGCAGATTCCAGCGCATCTTGCTGGCCATCAGCAATAAAGTGTCGGGCGTAGTGAGCGAGAGCACAGGCATGGTTAATTCTGAGGTGTCCGCGATCTCTGGGCCGAGCACGTAGATCGTATCGCGCAAATCTGCACCTTCGATCGAGGTCGATGCAGCGATGCCCTCCACTTGCGACAATATACGGCGACTCTCCGGATCGATGTTTCCCGCGCTTTCAAGCAAGGTCGTGATGCGTTGGGAAAAAACCTGAGGCTGCACGATGGCGAGCGTCTCCACAGTCGATGGAAGTTTACCGAGCAATTTGCGATAGATTTCGGACGCTGCGAGAGTGGGTGTTTTGTCACGGCCATGCAGACGGTCGAGTGTCTGCTTCAACAAAGCCTGGTTGTTTGCAATCAGGAACCATTCGCCAACGACCACCTGGGCCAGATGGAATTCGCCTGCGGCATAGCTTTCTATCTCGTCGCCTTCGTAGCGCTCGATGTCTGCCTTGCCAGCCGGATAGCGCTCGCGGACACGGCTTTTTGCTGAAGCAATAGCTGCGTCGATCTGCTCTTTATCCGAGCGGTGCTGGAAGCCACCGACCAGCAGCGGCTGATTGCCATCCATGGCTGTGAGTGCCACAAAGGCCGACTGCGGTTGCACGGTTGCCAGGACTCGGACGAGTTCTCGCATAGCCTCTGTGGCCATGAACTCCGCTACCGGTTTATCCAGAAATGCGCGAATCTGTGGATCGGCCCATATCCTGGCAAGGGCTGTGCCTTCCCATCGATCGGCTGTGGCCTGGAGGTCTGGCACGCTCAAAAACACCGGAGTGTCTGCCGGCAACAAGCGGGTGGCTTCGGCATCAGACGAAGCCTGCTTCCGCAATACCAGATACGCACCGACACCGAGGATCAGGAGAAAAACAATGAGCGGAATGAGTTTTTTCATGCGCCCGAAGTATCTCCAAAATCCAGGCCGATGCGATGCTTATTTT
>CBDUBV010000048.1:0-20389 GCA_965365475.1 uncultured Chthoniobacteraceae bacterium
TACCCGCCATTGTGTGCAATTGCCATGCCGGAACGCAGAGAAATAAACGACTTTTTTACCGGCTGCCCTGTTCTGCACGGGGAGCGCGTGCAGCGTGCAGCAGGAAACCGCATCCTATAAGAAAAATGAACACCGATAGAAATTGACCGCGGGTGAGCCCAAGAGTCAACGCGGCATCCGGTTCCCGAAAAAACTCCCCACCGATGCGAAGCAGCGAGTAGCTGACGAAGAACACTCCAGTCACGAACCCCTTGCGTCCACGCACCGCAAGCCGCGCACCAAGCGTGATAGCAAACAGCACCAGCCCTTCCAGAAAAGCGGCGTAGAGCTGCGAGGGGTGGCGGGCATTAAGGAAAGGCTCGATCGCCCGGCGCAGCTCCTCATGGTAGGGCGCGGCGGACACCACCGCGTGGATGGTGTGCCATTCGGGTTGGATTCGCGTGGCTGCCCGCAGTGCTTCCGCGACAGTTTCATTGGGAAGCTGATACAATTCTTTAGGAAATTTAATTGCCCAGGGCACATCGGCGAGGCGCCCGTAGAGTTCGCCATTTATGAAGTTCGCCACTCGCCCGAAAAACAATCCCAGTGGAACACCCACAACCAGATTGTCACCAAGCCCGGGCCAGGAGAGACGATGCCGCCGCGCATAGTAGAGTAGAAAAAACAACACCCCGAGCATCCCGCCGTGGCTCGACATGCCGCCTTCCCACAGACGCACCAGCGAGAGTGGATCATGACGAACGGCGTCGAAATTATAAAATAACGCATACCCTAGCCGACCTCCGATCACCACGCCGAAGATGGCTGTGCCAACTATGAAATCAGCGACCTGCTCCTCCTTTAGCTCGCCAAACCCGCGCCGGGCGAGCATGCGCAGCACCAGATAGCCCGTGAAAAACGCCAGCAGATAAGCAAACCCATACCAGTAAATACCGAATGAGTCGGAGAACTGAACGAGATACGGGTCGATACTGTGGACATAGGTCGCCATGGCAAAGAAGAAACGCGCTCCCGTAGAGGAATGAAAAGGAAAATCTTTACTCCCATCCGCAGGCGATTGCGCCGCGCCCGATTCGCGCACCCGAGACAACCCGCCGCAAAATATCGCTTGTAAAATTACTTGACCCCACCGGGAAGGTGCGGCACGGTCTGCCCTCCAACTTACCAGAGGAACACTTTTTTATGTCCAGAATCTGCAGCGTAACCAAAGCCAAACCCAGCACAGGCAGTGTGATCCACCGTCGTGGTATGGCGAAGAAAAAAGGCGGCGTAGGCCGTCACGTCACGAAAAATGTGACCCGCACATTTCTTCCCAATCTCAAGACGCGTCGCATCTGGGTGCCCGAGCTTGGAAAGTTCGTTAAGGTGAAACTTTCAGCCCGCGCAATTAAAACCGTGACCAAAAACGGTGCGTATGCCACTCTTTCCAAAGCAGGAGTCATTTAAGCTCCTGGCATCCCACCCACAACCAGCAAAAGGAACAACCATATGGCATACAGCGTAGTTAGCAAAAAATCCGGAAAAACCTATTATCTTCATCAACGTAACCAGGAACTCAAAGGCGGGCGCACGGTCACCCTTTACTATTTCGCCGGCGCACCCGGCGAAGCAGCAATCGATGAGCTTCCCCAGGGTTATGTCGTCTCGGAAAATACCAAGACGGGCCTGCCGCTTCTGAAAAAGGGCTAATCGCCCTTTAAGTTTTTGTCGATTACACGACCGCCTCGGGTTAACCAGGCGGTCGTTTTTCTGCGCACATCTCGGCACCTCGCTCTGTGGGCATCTCTTCGCTGAAAACCCGCGACTTCCGCGTGCTGGCAGATCAGGAACTGCACTTCGATCCGCGCTGGAACTATTTTTGCGGCGCCAATGCGCAAGGGAAGACTTCCATCCTCGAAGCCATCGCAGTCCTAATGCGGCTGCAATCCCCACGCACCCGAACATTCGGCGATCTGGTCCGATTCGACGCACGCGGACTGGTGCTTGACGGCTGGGCCGCCGGACGTCACATGCAGTTCTACCACAGCACCATGCGGCGCAAGCTGGCACTGGATGGCGTGGAACAGCAGACTGCTGCGGCTTATCTAGAGCTTCAACACGTGGTCTTCTTCTCCAATGAAGACGTGCGGCTCATTCGCGGCACATCCACCAATCGCCGCGCCATCATGGATTTTCTCGGCACGCAACTTATCCCAGGCTACAGGCACCAATTGCGCAATTATATAAAAGCCTTGCGCAGCCGGAATCGGCTCTTGAAGGACTCTGCTGCCCGCTGGCGCGAGATCGAGGCGTATGAACCTCCGCTGTGTGAAGCCGGGCAGGAATTAATCCGCGCCCGGCATTCGGCGTTGGAAAAATTGCATCCACTTTTCCAGACCGCAGTGCAGCACATCTCAGGCGGCAGCGAGACCGACGCCGCATTGCGATACTTTCCATCAGCTTGGGATTTCAGCGCAGCGTTGGAAGCTCATCGCGATGCAGACCGGAATCTGGGCCAGACCACCACGGGTCCGCACCGCGACGATCTGCAATTTTTGCTGTATGGACGACCGGCTGCGGAGTTCGCTTCCGAAGGGCAGCAAAGAACTCTCGTGCTCGCGGTGAAGAACGCCGAAGCTCTGCTGTTGAGCGAAACCAAGGGGCATCCGCCCGTGCTGTTGATGGACGATATTTTCGGCGAGCTGGATGCGAACCGGCGCCGAGCCGTGTTGGAACAGCTCCCGGACGATTGCCAACGATTCCTCACCAGCACGAGCTTCGACTGGCTTGAGAGGCCGTCAGGTCCGATGTGGAAAATGGATTCCGGCCGAGCGATTGCATGCCGAAAGTAGCGCGAAAGCCGCAGTCCATTGAACTATCCAAAAAATCCTGAGAAATTCATTCTCGACGCTTATAGGATGAATAGTTACAACCTCTAACACTTTCTTAGCCCCCGCCATGAAGTTCCATTCCATCCCCGCTTTGGTAGCTGTGTCCGTCTTTGCGGCAACCTCTTCCGTTTCAGCCATTGGAATCGATATCGCCTCCAACTACGGCACCTGGACCAATGGCTCCAATGGAGGCTCAGGGTTTTTGGCATGGAGTTTCTCTAACAATAATAATGACACTAGCATTTTTGCAGGGACTTTTCTTGGAAGCTCGACCGCTGGCGCGGGCGATATAAATACCGGCGGCCAGGCCTTCGCCCTTTATGCCAATCCCTCCAACGCTTTTGTCACTGCGTCGCGGGCTTTTTCCACCGCATTGGGTACGGGTGAAACCTTCACCTTCGATCTGGCGCTCAATTTTGACAACGGCAACAAGGGCTTCAATTTATATGCAGGGAGCCAAGGAGGGATTCTGAATTTTAACGTGGGAAGCGGCGGCTCTGTCAGTTCAGCAAATGCGATTCTAAATCCGGGACCAGGCGCAGGCTATAATTATGGTGGCAACGATGCAGTCTTGTCGGTGAGCATTTCCAAAACCTCTACCTCAGCCTTGGCGTTCTCGATCTCACGCACTTCCAGCAGCGGAAATCAGGGTGTGCTCTTTAGCGGCACGGTTTCTGGAATTACCGAGGATGTGACCGGCTTCCAATTTTACAACTCTGGAACGGTCGATGGGTCCGCGCAGAATAATTTGTATTTCAACAACCTGGCCGTTGTTCCCGAACCTGCGAGTGCAACCCTGATGCTCCTGGGCCTGGGTGCCTGCCTCGCCCGTCGCCGCAGATAAATTTTCCCTCAACCTCAACCTCAATCCAACCATATGTTAAAGCAATTGTTCCTAGCAGCAGTGATTACGACCCTTCCGTTCTCCCTTTCCCATGGAGCGGCAGGCATCTTCGACTCGTTCGCAATTATCAATAACGGCACGACAAATACCTACTATGATGTGGGTGCTGTCACCGCAAACCCGGATTTCAACGGAGCGAGTCTGGGTACGTTTAACAACACCAGCAGCGGAGGAGTATTGCGCCTCGGTGGACAAACGAAGACGTTTAAAAACAACGGCAGCGATGTCACGGGCGCGAGCATCTACTATCGTGTCTGGGCAGTATCCCCTTCTGGTTCGTTCTCGAACCTGGCCTACGCCTTCCAGATTGATAATGTGAACAGTGTTAATGGAGACCAGCAGTGGGGGACTGACGCTGTCGGGGCCAATGGCACCGCCTACTACACTGGAAACCTCCTTACAGGTCTGGCCAATGGATCCTATTCACTGGAAGTTTATACCGAGATCACCACGAACTCAGTGAACACCACCTCGCCCATCGCTGCGAACAATGGCACCAATAATTACACTGCCTCATTCGCAGTCGTTCCTGAGCCCTCCGTGGCGTTGCTCTCGCTCTTGGGGCTTGGAGCATTGGCAATTCGTCGGCGTCGCAGTTGATCAATCGCTGCTGCCTGCAAACCCAAGCCCCGCCGGTGCATGTGCCGTGCGGGGCTTTTGTTTAAATGGGAAAGTCATAATGCTAAGTCAGCTCACGGTTTTTCTGAGTCTGCCAGCGCTTTGCTTGGGCATGGTGGTTGTGGCAGACCCGGAACCCAACCTCCCGCAGCCGACGATAGGAGCGGGAGCAGGTGCAGAATTTTCCAGAAAAGAACCTGATGCGGAGCAATCTGTTGACGGGTCGGTGCTGCAACAAGCGGTAAAGGCTTATAACGCGCAGGACTTCCACGGAGCGCTTCGTATCCTGGAACGAGCATCGCATCAAAACCGACACCCTGTAGTATTCAATGTGCGTGGAGCAGTGTTAACTGAGCTGCGACGATATGATGAGGCTGGCAAGTGGTTTCAGAAAGCACTTGCCCTTGCCCCGCAACATTTCTGGGCTCGGTTCAATATGTCGGAGCTGCAGTTTCTCCAAGGCTCTTACTCTCGGGCTCGAGACATGTTTCTAGCCATGAAACCCGCAGGGAAAAGAGAAGACGAACTGCTCGATCTGAAAATTGTGCTTACTTATCTGAAAACCGATGATACCGCAGGTGCTTCGGCGCATGCTGACAAGATGCCTTTCCCGGCGGACACCGCAGCATGGTATGCAGCTCAAGCAGCGGTTGCTTTTCAGTCGCAAGATCGTGCGAAAGCTCTCGCCTGGCTTGCGGAATCGGAGCGAGTGTTCCCAGGGCAATTGGAAGGGTTCCTCATGAAAACCATGCGTGAAGCGGGGATGGACTTTTCCATGGATGAAATCGGCGTGGTGCCTGCACCAGTCGTCGTGGTTCCGCCCGAAAACAGCAGAGAGGAGTCGTTCACGCTGGACCCGCGCACGAGTGACTATTTGCTGGTGCCGTCTGCTTTTGACTCGGGTGAATAGTGGTGACTAACTTGCTGGCGAAGGCTCGGCGGGGCGGGGCTAATCCGGCGGGATGCCGAGCAGCAGCGCGGGCTCCGGTGCAGGCCACTGTTTTTAGCACTGCAAGGCATGCTGCGGCCTTTCAATAATTTGCGGTTTCTCATCGGCTCGCGAAGGGTCATCGCAGCGGTTACGACAACTTTTCACATTTCGTTTTTCAAAATATCAAACACAAGCGAGGCGTCCTGAAAACCTTGCAAACGTTCGGCGCCTGGACCCATGCCGATGGCGATCACGTCTTCCACGGTATCCGCAGCGGTGTTCCTACTAGCCGCTACGGGCTCCTCCCGAAGGCGCCCTTCCAGAGCTTGATCCCCCGCCCCGCCCGGCCCGGTGGACCAGGTGATCGAGGGGATGCCCTGTGGGTTGCGCCCGATCAATGCCATCCCGCGCTCCTGCAGCAGCGGATAGCCGTTCATTACCATTCCACCGGTGCTGTGTTTTGCAGTGGCCAGGATAACCGCGTTTTCGCCGGCGTAGCGCACTGCAGTTTCGATGGCGCGATCCAGCTCCACGATTTCTCGCAATGTCTGTTCACCATCGTTTTGCGAAGAAGCACGCGCTATGAGATCGGCATCGACCACGAGAAAATATCCGGTGCGGTTGTATTGAAGCAGTCGAATCGCTCGCCGCACCATGTCCGAAAGCGTGGGATTCTCTGCGGCGATGGTGTCCGAATAAGGAAGTTCAGCTTCGGAGAAAATAGCTAGCAACTCTGGGTATTGATACTCGGGAATGCTTTCGAGTTCATTTTTGTTGCGGGGCAACTTGCGCCCGGTGTTTTGGAATTCCAGGATGAGGTCTCGTCCGTCCTGTCGGTTGCCGCCTTTACTTGTCGGCAGGAAGTCGCTGCGGCCACCGCCCATAACCACGTCGGGAGTATCGCTTTCGAGCAGTTGCAGCGCGATGCTATCGCGTTCGCTGGCACTGGCCGCATGGCTATAGAAAGCCGCGAGCGTCGGAGAAGTGATCCGGCCATTTGTGACCAATCCGGTGGCCCGACCTCGTTCCTGTGCAATGCGCAACAAGCTGCGAAAAGGTTCCTCACCCTGCCGAAGACTGATCGCCCGCTGACTGCCGCGTTGGCCCGTGGCGATGAGGGTCGCGGCAGAGGCAGCTTCCGGCACGGCGAAGTCCGCCCCGTGATTGTTGAGCAACGCGACGTGCGGGAAAGATTCTAGAAATAATCGGCGGGTGGCTCCGTCGCGATACAACCGTGCAGCGGCGAGTTTGCTTCCGACCAGGCCATCGCCCACAAAAAGGATGACGGCGAAAGGTTTTTGCACCACCCAATTTTTAAAATATAACACACCAAGCCCTGCAAAACCGGCCAGACAAAGCAGAGCGATCATTTTGTTTCGGAACTTGGTCATGAATGCGGAATAGTCAGATCGGCGTGAAGTTGCGGTGTCACCGCTGGCCTGCGATTGCGCGCGCGACATCTGCCGCCCATCGAGAGAAGGCAACCGAATTATCCAGCAATTCCTGGCCGGCCTGCATCCAGCCGATGGTCGGCGAAGCGGCCACGAGAAACATGAGCAGCAGCGCGACATTAAATAAAAACACCACCAGCAACGAGAAGAAGGTGCCGTGATCGGTGAGATCGCTCTGGCCTTTGGGTATGACCCAGCACGTGAATGTAAAGTGAAAACACCAGGTGAGGCCGATGGCTGCATAGAGCCATCGATGCAGTGGCACCAGATCGTAGAATACATTGAAAGCCCCGAAGACAGCGATGACGAGCAAGCTGTAAATCGGGAAGAAATAGGGTGCCAGCGCGATGAGAAAGTTTGTTTTGTTGGTCAATATCTGGCCGCCCTCGCGCGTGACCTGAAACTTGCTCACCCGCCCGCCCATTAGCCAGACCCAAATGGCGTGGGTAAGTTCGTGCCCGAATACGTAGATCACCACTGGGCGGGGCAAACCAAAGAACACGATGAGCCACAGCACTGCACCCAGCGAAAAAAACCAGAACTCCTCGGCTGCCCAGAATCGGTGATCGATCGTGGCCCGGGTGAGTAAGGTGAAAAATGTCTCCGTGAGAATCCAGGCAACAGGCAGCAGAAATACACCGATGACAAATTTCACCCATCGCGTCGGGACCGTGAGGTAATCGGCTTCCTCGCAGGGATAACTCTCCGCCGCGCTTAACCGAAGCGGTTGATTCTCCGCTGGCGGCACTGTGCCCCGACCGACTCTGCCGCGTGCGGGTCGGCGCGGAGGGATGCGACGCTGGGCGGGACGGGGCATGGGGTCTAGTCAGGCTCTACCCATATAGTTGCCCGTGCGGGTATCGACTTTGATCAGCTCGCCTTCTTTGATAAAAAGCGGCACCTGCACCACTTTTCCAGTCTCGAGCGTGGCAGCTTTCTGCACGTTGGTGGCTGTGTCGCCCTTCACGCCCTCCGGCGATTCGGTGACTTTCAAATTCACAGACGATGGCAGCTCCACCTGCACCGGGCGGCCTTCGGCATAGAGCACTTCCACGGCCAGATTTTCCACGAGATAATCCACCGAATCGGCGAGGAGTTCTTTGTGGAAAGTGATCGTCTCGTAGCTCTCCGGGTCCATGAAATGGTAGCCCTCGTTGTCTTTGTAGCTGAACTCCAGGGTCTGACGATGCACATCCACGAGGTCCACTTTCTCCGTGGACGCGAACCGGATATCGGCACTCTTGCCGGTGCCAATATAGCGGATGATGCATTGGACGAATGCGCGGAGGTTGCCCGGCGTGCGGTGTTGAACATCGAGAACAATGGCCACATTTCCGTTGTAGCGGATGGCCATTCCTTTGCGGAGATCATTTGCTGCTGCCATGTAAAAGCTATGAGCAATAGCGCGTGACGCGGGTCAAAGCAACTTGAAACGGGTGAGGTCCTGCGAGTCCACCACGCCGACGGGACGCTCGCCTGCATCGAGCACCACGAGGTCGTCGATGCGATGGTCTTCGAGAACCCGCAGCACTTCCACGGCGAGCTGGTCGCTTCGGACTGAGATGGGGTTGCGCGTCATGTATTGCGATACGGGATCGGTGCCAAGCGTAGGTTTTATTTGAAAATGACGTGCGAAATCCCCGTGGGTAAATATGCCTGCGAGCGTGCCATCGGCGTTGCAGACTATTGCGGCACCTGTCTTGCGCGTGGTCATCTCCCGCAGCACCGCCTGGACTGTGGTGTCCGGGCTGACGCACGCGAGCTTGTCGCCAGAACGCATGATTTGTTCCACTCGCAGCAGCAGACTTCGCCCAAGCCTGCCTCCAGGATGATACCGCGCAAAGTCTTCCCGGCGAAATCCGCGTTTTTCCAATACGACCATGGCAAGAGCGTCTCCAAGCACGAGCATGGAAGTGGTGCTGGATGTTGGTGCAAGAGACAGCGGGCATGCTTCCTGTTCCACCCGGATGTTGAGTGCCACCGCGCTGTTGCGAGCAAGAAACGACTCAGGATTGCCCGTGATGGAGATGATGCGGACCTGGAAACGAGCCAATGCTGGGAGCACATTATTCAACTCCTCGGTTTCGCCGCTGTAGCTCAGGGCGAGGATGGTATCGCCATCTGCGACGAGCCCGAGATCGCCATGGAGCGCGTTGAGCGAATTGAGCACGACCGCAGTGGTGCCGGTGCTGGTGAAAGTAGCTGCAATCTTCTCCCCGATATGTCCCGACTTGCCGACGCCCATCACCACGATCTTCCCGCGGTTGGTGATTGTGTCGGTGATGATTCCGACCGCGCAACAGAAAGCTTCTCCGAGTCGTTCACGAAGAGAAACCAGTTCGCGAATTTCGATGTCGAAGACTTTGCGCGCTTTATCGATCAGGTCCATGGCGCATCTTTACCGCATGCACGGGGTCGAAGAGAGAAAAAAGTACCGCCCACCATGCAAAACGCGCACCCGGCAAGTCGGGTGCGCGTTTGGCAAAAAGATGTCGATGCGTGAAGGCTGTTAGTCTTTCTTCAGCTTGATTTGGGCATTGCCACTGATGGGACGCGCGGCTGGCTGTGTCATGTTTCCGTAAAGCGGTGCTTTAAGGGTCAGCTTGTCATTTTTCACTTTGGCGCGTAGCACGATCACTCCATCGGCCTCATACGGGATAACAGAATATTTACCCTTGAGCTTTATGGAAAACGCTCCCGTTCCTACCCATTTGTTCTTGCCTTGTTTTTTGAGCCGAATCTCGCTTGGTCCTGTCACTGTTGCGGACTCGGCACCTGGCACATTGAGCAGCACCTCTTGCAGGCCTGAAATGTGGGTCCGAAGACTTTTATTTTTAATTTTTGCCCGACCGGATATAACGGCAGCATATTCTCGAAGGTCGTTCGTATCGAAAGTGTATTGCTGTCCCGCGCCCAGATCGATCTCGCCCGAGCCGCTGCGGAATTTGTAAGTTCCATTCACGCTCCCAGCGGAGACTGTGGATGATAGGAAGACGCTGGCGCTAAAAAGCGAAGCCAACAGAAGTGGTAGGATTTTCATAGGGTGGTAGATTCCGGCTGCCGAGAAACAATGTCAACTTAAGACTGATGCTCCGCCAATTAAAGCCGGGCGCAGAATTCCTCGATGCGATCCAGCCCTTTCTTGATGATATCCATGCTCGTAGCATAGCTGAGCCGCACCACGCGATCGTCTCCAAACGCAACACCAGGCACCACGGCTACGTTGGCTTTGCTCAGCAGACTATCGGCAAAGTTCTGTGAACTCAGATTGTAAGCACTGATATTGGCCAGCATATAGAACGCACCCAACGGCTTGCGGGTGGTTATTTTCGCGATGTTACTCAGACGATTGAACATATAATCGCGGCGCAGATTAAACTCCTCGCGCATGTCCTCGACCGGCTGTTGATCGCCCTTGATCGCAGCAAGCCCGCCCTTCTGCGCAAACGAGCAGGGGTTCGATGTGCTGTGGCTCTGTATGGAATCGATGGCCTTCGCGATGGAATCGTGCGCTCCGAGATAGCCCAGACGCCAGCCAGTCATCGCATACGCTTTGCTGAAACCGTTTACGGTGATGGTAAGATCGTAGAGTTCCTTCGAGATCGAAGCGATGCTGACATGCTCCGCATCGTCATACATGAGTTTCTCGTAAATCTCATCGGAAAGAATGAAAATATCCTCCTCCAAGGCGACATCACCCAGCGCAGCCAATTCCTCGCGGGTATAAACCGAACCCGTGGGATTACCCGGGCTATTAATGATGATCATCTTCGTGCGCGGTGTCATCGCCTCCTCAAATTGCTGCGGAGTAATCTTCCAGTCGTTCTCTTCAGTGGTTGGCACAATGACGGGGGTCGCTCCTGCGATGCGCACCATCTCCGGATAGCTAAGCCAATAAGGTGCCGGGATGATAACTTCATCGTCCGGCTCGCATGTGGCCAGGATGGCATTGAGGCAGGAATGCTTGGCGCCGTTGCTAACGATGATCTGCGAGGGTTGATATTGGATGCCATTATCTTTGGCAAACTTGTCCACAATCGCTTCGCGCAATTCCGGGATGCCCGAGCTGGGGGTATATTTTGTAAAGCCTGCTTCCAATGTGGCGCAAGCTGCGGCTTTAATGTGCTCAGGCGTGTCGAAATCGGGTTCGCCAGCGGCAAATCCGCAGATGTCCTCGCCAGCGGCTTTCATGCTTTTGGCTTTCGTATCGATCGCGAGTGTGAGGGAAGGAGTAAGGCTGGTGGAACGGGAAGCTAAGTCCATAAAGTGAAGTATGAGTGATGCGGAATGTGGCTTTTGATTAAACGGGCAAACAGTAGTAGCGGGAGCGGATTAAAGTTTCAACCCGCAGTTTTACATTTCTCATGAATCTTCTGCGGGCGAGGTGCAGACGGTGGCAATGTCTTTGGCGAAGAAAACTTTTACCAAGCCCCAGGTTCGCTTGCTCTGCCGGGCGCACCAAAGGAAAAGCGGCGGAACTCACGCTCCGCCGCCTTTTAATAAGTCGCCTCGCAACGAATCGCCTACAGCCGCCGACGGCGGGCCAGCAGCTGCGCGCCCAAGCCGCTCAGGAGCAGCACTCCAGCACCTGGCTCAGGCACAACGTTGAGGTAAAGTGCCGATGTAGTGCTATCGACCGTGAATGTGCCAGTGAGGCCGCTTGCCAGATTAGTCGCAGCAAAGTCGCCATCCAGGAAGGCGGTGGCACCTGTCCAATCGACCAGCTTATACCAGCCTTGCTCGCCGGAGTTCTGGAAATCGAATGTCCAGATGGTGCCGGTGCCCTTCACAAAGTCGCCGCCGGCGATGTCTAAGAGATCGCTGTCTGTGGCGGCGTTTGCACTGGCGAGGTCAGCCGCTGCCGTGCCCAGCTCGAAGCGCCACGCGTCATTGCTGTTCCAAGTAGCAGAGTCGCCCAGCGTGAGCGTGCCGATGCCGCCACTGCCGGGAGCAAGCGCACCGGAGATGTCCGCTCCGCCGCCGTAGCTGCCGTTGCCGCCGAGAGTCGCGCCTGCCGAGACATTGAATGCTGCGTAGGCGTCGCCGCCATTGTCCATGTCGCCATTGAGCAGCAATGTGCCTGCCTGCACGGAGTTGATACCCAGGAGCTGGTCTGCGGTGCCGGTATTTGCATCCGTGCCTGAGAGGATCAATGTGCCGTCGCCCGTCTTGCGAAAGGTCTGGTCAGCACTTGCGTTTGAGACAACATTGCCGGTGATCTCCAGTGTCTGGCCGGTGCCGACGTCGAAAGTTGCCTCCTCAGTTCCTCCTGTGTTCTCCAGAATGATGAAGTCGTTGTCCACAGTCAACGAAGTGGATGCAGCGGTGAGTCCGAGTGTCTTGGAATCGGTGGAGTTTCGGAAGAAGAAGGTTCCTTTGCCTAGCGCACCGCCGTTCCCAATTTGCACTGCGCCGCCATGGAGATTGAACTCCCCGGAAAAGCCGAAGGCGTTCCCCCGGCTGTCGGCGAGCAGGAGCAACGTGTTTGAACCCTGTTTCTCGACTGTCAATACGTCATCGGCTTGATCCTGATTGCGGATTAACCCTTGTATCTCGATGTCGGAAGTCCCTTGGAAGACAAGCGTGCCGTTGTTTTGGCCTGCGTTATTACCTGGTGAGGCGTTAAAACCGCCACTGGTAAATGTGATCTTTCCAGAGCCTTGATTGTCGAGCGTGAAAGAGGCACCGTTGTGCGCACCTGTGCCCAGACGGATATCACGATCCGTGGAAGCAGCAGCGCCGGAGTAGCGAAGCGTGGTAGCGCTCGCAGCCGTCCGCATTGCAAACAAACGGCCCGCGTTGCCGCCCGTGCCAGTTCCATCTCCCAACGCGCTGGCCACGCCACTGTTCGCAAGGCTGTTTATGACCAAGGTGACATCATCAAAGAGCGATGTAGAATCTCCGTAAGTATTGGCTCCAGTCACGGTGACCACTCCTGCGCCGCGATACAGGAATGAACGATCTCCATCGTCCGAGATCACGCCATTGAGCACCAAGTTCCCGTTTGCTTCCGAGGTCACGTTCCGATCGCCGTCCAAGCTAAGATCGAGATCGATGGTATGCGTGACGGGCGCAGCCGGATTCCCGGTGAAGAGGATGTTGCCACCGAGCACAATGCCGTTTCCTCCCAATACAAACGGGTCTGCCGCAGCATCGAATTGGAGGCTTGAGAAGAGCGTGCCTGCCGCGAAGTCGTTGGTGGTATTGGTATTGGTGCTGCCTGCAAATACCAAACCGTCGCCTGCACTCGGCGAGGTGTCGCCAACCCAGTTGGCACCGACCGTCCAGAGGTTGTTCGTGTCGCCATCCCAAGTGGCGACTTGGGCAAAACTGCCGGTGGCAGTGACGAGAAGAGCGAGAGGAGTGAATAGGAATTTTTTCATGAGTTTATAGAAGTATGAGTTTCGCGTGTTAGGTGGATGAAGAAATACCTCATCTTATAGGTAGAGAACGTTTCCTTAGAAGGCATTGTAGGAAACATCCGTAGAGCGTCAAGCCTTCTCTCACCACCAGGATAAAGCACCGTGCGCACTCGAGCTGCATGCCATGCCATGCCACACCACACAAATCTTCCGGCAGAACCAATAGCAACCCCTGTTTTTTTGTTGCCAAAAGAAAGACTGTGGGACTGAACCCATAAATTGGTTGCCATTGGGATTGCGGCTGTGAATTCCACTTCGATATGGTGCGGCCCGTGTCCAATACCATGCATCACCCAGCCTCTCAGGTCACAGATTTCGGATATTTTGACAAGCAACAGGGCTGCTACGTCCTCACGAAAGAACCGCCCCGCAAATGGCGCAACGTGTTGTATAACCAATACGGCGACCACGAGTATTACTCAGAAGCTACGCACGCAGGCGATGGTTCCAGTCGCTACCGCGACATTCATGGCAACACGGTGCGTCTCGTCTCATACGATTCGAGTTATGTGTATATCCGCGATGAGGCTACGGGCATCGTCTGGAACCCTTCTGGCATGCCTGCGGCTGAGCCAGTGACGGACCGGGTAGTGGAATTTCACCCTTCGAAAACAGTAATTGCGTCGAGATGTCAGGGGTTCTCAGTTGGTCAGCGAATTTTTGTGCCGGCAGATGCCACCTGCGAGGCATGGACTGTGCACATAACCAATGAGCACCAGGACACGCGCGAACTCTCGGTGTTTGCCTATGCGCAGCTCGACATGAGCGGGATGGATGCGCAACAAACACCGTTCCGCGCTGACTTGATCTCCGAGATTCACGCAGACCTCGGCGCTGTGCTGATTAAAAATCGGTGGCCGCAGGTTCCCACCGATTACACCGTGGGATTTCTGACCACGCTTACGAATTTTCATGCTGCGACTGGACGACGTTCCAACTTCACCCGAGCGGATTATGGCTTGGGGAATCCGAAGATTTGCTATGGTTGGAATTGCGATAACGACGCTGGCTACGATTGGAATCCCGCAGCCGTCCTGCAATGCCGCATCACACTGCGGGGCGGTGAATCCAAACGTTTGGATTTCCTATGTGGTATTACCACCAGTGCCGGGGGAGTACGCGAGTTCAGAGAAAAATTTACCGCAGACGCCATTGACCTGGCCGCGCAAGTGCAGGCAGACAGAGAGAGAGCGCGTGCGGAGAGCTACCGAGTGGACACAGGCCATCCCGAGCGGGATGCGTTGTTTAACATTTTTGTAAAGAAACACATATACGCCTACGGAATCGACAAGAGCGGGGTGCGCGACAATTTGCAGAACGATAACGCGCTGGTGCTAAGCGATCCGGATGTGGCCCGAGCAAACATCCTCCATTGCTTGACGGCGCAGAAGCCGGATGGGAGTTTCCTGCATAGCTGGCGACCGCTGAATCGGCTGGTGTACTCAGACAAGCCTGCCTGGATGCTGCAGACCATTCCATGGTACGTGAAGGAGACTGGGGACACGACGATTCTCGAAGAGTCGGTGCCATATTTTGAGTCGGAAGATCACGGGACCGTGTGGGATCATCTTCAGCGGTCCTATCGCTATCTGTCATCAGACCTGGGCAAACGGGGATTGTGTCGTCAACACCATGCGGATTGGAATGATAAGCTTACGCCATCTGCAACCACTGGGGAACGTGAAAGCGTGATGGTGAGTGAGCAATTGTGTGCTGGGCTTATCGAGATGGCCGGATTGGCTGCATACATGGGTGAAGCGGGAGGCGAGCAGGAATGCCTGGCATTGCATGAACGCATGTCGGCCAACCTGAATGCATCGGCATGGGACGGGCAATGGTATGTGCGAACGATCTGTGAGGATGGGTATTGCCTAGGGTCGCATAAACATGCTGAGGGGAAAATTTTTATCAATACTCAGAGCTGGGCTGTCCTGGGCCGCGTGGCGGACGAAGCAAGATTGCGCCAATGCCTGGAATCGGTGGATCGGTATTGTGAAAAGCCGGAGGGATTTGCAGTGTGCGACCCGCCCTGTTCAACATTTGATGATCGCGTGGGAAAATTCACTTTGTCCATGCCGCTCAACGCAGAGAACGGCGGGTGCTACAATCACGCAGCAGGATTCAAGGCTGTGGCGGATTGTATGTTGGGTCGGGCGGAAGAGGCCTGGCGGACGGTGGAGAAAGTGGCACCCGGTGGACCCCATCTTCCCGTGTCTGTTTCTGGGGCGGAGCCATTCGCGTTTGTAAATCACTACTCGTTGGTGCCTTCGGCACGGGGTGGGCATGGCTATGCATGGCGTACAGGCACCGCGACCTGGATGGTTGTCGCCATGTTGGAATACATTCTGGGAGCGCGCCGCGACTATGCTGGGCTGCGCCTATCTCCATGTCTCGCATCGAAAGTGGCCACGGCTTCTTTAGTCCGCAGGTTCCGTGGCAGCACGTATAACATCGCTTTGGATAATCGGGATGGTCGCTGTGTGGGAGCACGTGAGATTCGACTCGATGGCGAAATCATCCAGGGCGATGTCCTGCCGATCACCTCAGGCAAGGTCCACACAGTAAGCGTGATCATTTGACATGCCGCGCCGCCGCATGAGAAGACTGGCGCTTTATAAGCTCACTCTAGCGATCTACTCCCACTCGATCGTGCTCGGCGGCTTGCTGGAGATGTCGTAACACACGCGGTTCACACCTTTCACCTCGTTGATGATTCTTCCGGATATCCTTGCCAATAGCTCGTAGGGAAGTCGCACCCAGTCGGCAGTCATTCCATCCTGACTCTCGACGATGCGCACGGCGACCGTGAAATCATACGTGCGCTCATCGCCCATTACCCCCACAGATCGCACAGGCAATAGCACCGCGAAGCTCTGCCACACGCGATAATACCAGTCCGATGCTTTCATTTCGCTGACGACGATGCCATCGGCATCGCGCAAGATGCGCAGGCGCTCGGGCGTGATCTCGCCCAGGATGCGGACACCGAGCCCGGGGCCGGGGAAAGGCTGGCGATGCACGATCTCCTTTGGCAGGCCTAGCTGCAAACCCACCTGGCGCACTTCGTCTTTAAAGAGCTGTCGCAGGGGTTCCACGAGTTCGAACTTCATGCGTTTGGGCAGGCCACCCACATTGTGATGGCTCTTAATGAGTGAGGCTGGGTTGCCGGAAATGGAGACGCTTTCGATCACATCGGGGTAGAGCGTGCCTTGTGCCAGGAACCGGTAGTGCGAACTCTTTCCGCGTCCTGTCTTCTCGCCGGCTTTTAATTCGCGCGTGGCTTGCTCAAAGACTTTTACAAATTCTGACCCGATCACTTTGCGCTTCTTCTCGGGGTCGGTGACGCCGACCAGCCGCGAGAGAAATTGTTCGGAGGCGTCAACATACTTAAGTTTTACATGGAAATTTTCGACGAACACGCGCTGCACGATCTGCGCTTCTCGCGAGCGAAGCAGGCCATTATTGACAAAAATGCATGTAAGCTGATCACCGATGGCGCGGTGCAGCAGTGCCGCAGCCACCGAGCTATCCACACCACCGCTCAAGCCGAGGATTACTTTTTCATCACCCACTTGTTCGCGGATCTGAGCACAGGCCTGCTCAATAAATGAGCCCATGGTCCAGTCCATCTCGCATCCGCAGATGCGTGAGACGAAGTTCTGCAGGATGTCTTTGCCGCGCGGAGTGTGAGCGACTTCGGGATGAAATTGCAGCCCGTATATTTTCTTCTCCGCATGTTCGATCACCGCGCACGAACTGTTCTCAGTCTGTCCGGCACTGGTGAAACCTCGCGGCAGCGCGGTGATCTTGTCGCCATGGCTGTTCCACACATCGAGCGTGGCCGGCAGGCCGCGAAAAAGCGGGCATCGGGTTTTAACTTTAAGTCGGCCAGCGCCATATTCGCGTTGTTCGGCATGCTCCACGCGCCCGCCCATGTGCTGGGCCATGAGCTGCATGCCATAGCAGATGCCGAGGATGGGGATGCCGAGCTTGAAAATTGCGGGATCGATGGCAGGCGCATTTTTGCCATACACACTCGCTGGACCCCCCGAAAGGATAAGCCCTTGCGGACCATCTTTTTTTATCTGCGCCGCCGTGATTTTGTGCGACACGATCTGCGAATACACCTGACACTCGCGGATGCGGCGGGCGATCACTTGAGTATATTGGGAGCCGAAATCCAGGATCATGATCCGGGAACCGGTGAAACTATCGGTAACAGGCGCGTGCGAATGGTCGGGCATCGACGGAGTTAAAGAAAAACCGGAATCGCACGCGAGATGTTTTTCCGATTATGGCAAACATGTGTCACGCAGCCAAGCCGTGGTCGGCACCGGGCGCGTAGATTTCGCTGTTCGCTTCCGGATGGATGGGCTACAGAATTCCCCCACGGCATGCACATAGAAGATATCTTCCAGCGGGATGCGACCACATTGTCGTTTGAATTTTTCCCGCCTAAATCCCCCGCCGCGTCGGAGAGTTTATTTACCACGATCAATGAACTCGCGCCCTATGCGCCTTCGTTCGTAAGCGTGACTTACGGCGCGGGTGGTTCGACGCGCGAGCTGACTCACGATCTTGTGGTGCGCCTGAAGACGGAGTCCGCGCTGGACCCCATCCCGCATCTCACCTGTGTCTGCCATACGGCTGCAGACATCTCGCAGGTGCTCGAGCGTTATGCGGAAGCGGGTGTGAGCAACATCCTGGCTCTAGGCGGGGATCCGCCGCGCGAGTTGACGCAGTATTGCAAACGGGACGACGCTTTCCAACACGCCATTGATCTCGTCCGATTTATTCGCAGGTTTGGCGCCGATGGTCGGCATCCCGATGTGCGCGGGTTCGGCATCGGTGTCGCAGGTTTCCCCGAAGGCCATCCCGGAACCCCAAATCGGCTGGTTGAAATGGATTATTTAAAAGCAAAAGTGGATGCGGGTGCTGATTATATCGTCACGCAACTCTTTTTCGATAATCGTGATTTTCTCGATTTTCGAGACCGCTGTGTGCTTGCGGGCATCACGGTGCCTGTGGTGGCGGGCATCATGCCCGTGACTTCGCTGGCTGGCATGCGGCGCATGGCGGAACTGGCCGGCGGCGCGCGATTTCCCGCACGGTTGCTGAGGGCTTTGGAACGCTGCGCGGACGATGCAGCATCGGTCGAGCAGGTGGGAATTCACTACGCAGCGGAACAATGCCTGGACTTGTTGGAAAATGAAGTGCGCGGAATCCATTTCTACACTTTAAATAAATCGGATGCTACGCGGCAGATTTACGCACGGCTGGGCTTGAAAACTACTCCGCTTTCCGTGGCGTGAAGAACAACGCTGGGTTTCTTTTTCGTTGCCTGATTGGAGCAGGCATACTGCTGGCGATCATTGGATTTCCCATTCTCTGCCAATATTATCCGGTGTTGGAATGGGTGGGCAGGTGGCAGGCGCGCATGGCTTCGCATGGAGCTGGTGGCGCGGCATTGTTCACAGTGTTGTTTGCACTCTGCAATATCCTGCTGCTTCCGGGCGGCATTCTGAGCATCGGAAGCGGGTTTTTCTTCGGTCTATGGTGGGGCTTTCTGCTGGTGCTCGCAGGCAACATCCTGGGTGGAGCAGTCGCCTTTCTCGCTGGCCGATATTTGTTCCGCTCATGGATGTTGAAGAAGATGGCGAAGAGCACGCGCTGGCTCGCACTGGACGCTGCGATTCGAGCGGAAGGGTGGAAGATCATCGTGCTTACGCAGTTGCATCCGTTGTTCCCCACGAGCTTGCTGAACTATCTCTACGGGGCAACCAGCGTGCGGTTCTGGCAGTGCATCCTCTGGGTGACTGCGGGTCGGGCGCCCGGCATTTTTCTTTACGCATATCTAGGCACGCTGGGCCAGCACGGGCTGCGCATTATGCGAGGAGAAAATGTGCCTCATACCTATGAAATTGCAATGTGGGTAGGAGGGCTGGGCGTTGCGTTGATCCTGTCGTTTGTATTGGGCCGTATCGCGCTTAGGGTGCTGGCCGGGTATCCCGTGCCGGAGGAAAATTCGCCCTCCAGTTTGACATGACCATTTGCGGTGCTAGCTTTTTTCTTGTTCCTCACGACTCACTCTCACCTTTTATTTCATACCTCGTTATTTTGAACTTGTTGCTGCCCATGCAGACCGTTGATTGATATGAACTTCTCCTCGTGCATGGCTAATTCCACGGAACGTCTATCCGACGATTATCGTTCCCTCAGACTGCTGGGCGACGGTGCGGCACAGCTTCACTCGCAGCATTACTTCGCGCTTGGTGAGACGCTCCGACTCACTATCGATCTGCCTGGCGTGGCTTCCGTCGAGATTCAAGGTCTTGTCGCGGATTGCTCTCCGGCTGACTCCGCTGACTCATGGGTGCTTACGCTGCTTTTGCTGGATGTGGATGGCATACCCGTGTGCGCGGCCAGATCGTGCAGCCTGGACCTGCAGCTCTCTTCGTAGTCTGCTCAGCATGGCATGATCGCTGCCTTGCCGCCAATAACCCGCAGGCGTATCGAAAGCCTGCTTGCTACCGTAGCGCGAGACGAGAAAGTGCTCGCAGGCATCTCTGGAGGCCGTGATTCCATGGTGTTGCTGCATTTATTAAAAGCTCTTGGTTTCCAGCGCATTGTGGTTGCGCATCTTAACCACGGGTTGCGCGGCGCCGCGTCGGAGGGCGATGCGGATTTTGTCCAGGCTGCAGCAGCCCGCTTGGGTTGCGCGTACGTGGGTGAAAAGTGCGACCCGCCGGGCAATGCAAACGGTGCTGGGATGGAAGCCGATGCTCGCGCGATTCGATTCGCATTTTTTCGGCGCGCAGACCCGGATGCGCGCGTTTTATTTCTTGGTCACCATGCAGATGATCGCGCGGAGACGTTGTTGCATCATTTGCTACGAGGCTCGGGCATGCGGGGCTTGAGTTCGTTGCGCGCGGATATGACGATGCAGTTTGCAGCGGGCGACTTACGCGTGCTGCGTCCATTGCTCTGGTTGCATCGCTCTCAGATCGACGCTCTGGCGCATCAGCTCGGCATCGAGAATCGTGAGGATGCTACCAATACCGACTCCGCATTCACCCGGAATCGGCTGCGGCACGAGGTTCTGCCTTATCTGGAAAAGGTGTATGGCAGAGATGTCCGAGCGTCGCTCGCCCGCACCGCCGCGATCCTGGAAGCCGAAGAAGACTGGATGGACA
>CBDUBV010000049.1:0-20261 GCA_965365475.1 uncultured Chthoniobacteraceae bacterium
GTACGCATCGCCGATGGTTTCTCCATGTGCCATGCCATGCACCTGCCAATCTGGGCGGTTGCCCCAGATCGACACCAGCCCGAGACTGCCCGGGGGTCCGATGAGAGGTGCGCGCAACAAATTCTCCGCCGTGTCCCAATCGCCGAAGTAAGAACCAAATAGGATGGTAAAAACTGCCCGGCTGCTTCTGTTTCTAAAATCCTCCGTGGAGCCGATGCCGATCGCAGAAGAATAATAGCCCGGGCCGCTCCCGTAAGCCCACAGGTACGACTCACTTTCAAGAGTGCCAAACCAATCCAGAGCATGGACCTGTGATGGCCCAAACATTGTACTGAACGCTCGCCACGCTATGGCACCCGGAGCTTCTCCTCCAAGATATCCAAAATTATCATCGATGAGACCGCGCTTGGGGACAGTGGCGAAATTTCCCAGGCCATGTCGAAAATCATGGTTTCGTTGCAGATAATTCCGCATGAGATCCATGCAAGTGGTCCCGGACTGAGTCAGACCCGAAAAATCGATGCGCCCCACCGCGACCTGGGCTTGTGCGCTATCCTGGTCGAATTTGCCGTCGCCAGGCACATTGCGATGCCGCAGCTGTGCAGCCGATGAGTTATTGACAACCGAATCCGTCCATGGCCCAAACATGTCTGCGTAGAAAGTGTCTGCGGGCCAGGCACCCCGATTTTCCACGTGGCCATCGGGATAAATGTTTCCCGAATAAGGAACGGGGATCGCGCCTAGTAGAATTACAGCCTTGAGTTGCATACTCGGGGAGAAGTAGAGGCTGCGAATGTGTTCTCGAATCTGGGAGGGCGTTTGTGATGGTTCCACAGTGTGCGAGATCACTTTCCAACCATCGCCGGTGAGATCGCTGCGGAACTGGGCCAGTTCCGGTTCAAGCCCTGCGGTATGGGAGCTTTCCATGAGAAGCAGCACGGTGCCGCGGGCGTCCACCAGCGGCGTGCGGATGCCTGCGGCCACGTAGCCATATGCTGGAGCGTAGCTGGCGTCGGCATACTCGCGATACACTTGGTATTCGTAGCGGACCCCAATCGTGACGGCTTCGTCCGAATAGCTGGTGCCGACTGGAGCTGCAAGCAATGTCCAAGCACTTTGTGTACTTAAGCGCCGATAGATGTAAGTGCCAGTCTCAGGCACAGGCGAAGCATTCCAATTTAGTAAAATGCTGGGGGGAGATTCATCCGTGGTGACCGTGATTTCCACCGCGCGGTCTCGTGCCTGCTGGGCCAACACCATCGAGGGCAGACCGAACAGAACGAAAAAGAGTGTGGCACGAGCAGGCATCGCGGCACTGTAGGGCGATGCGGGCCGATAATAAAAACTTCTTTTCTTTCGTGTGACAGATTTGTAACACGGCCTTGCTTGATTAACGCGGCCCGGCAACGCTGGCTGGAAGTATGGCGACTAGACAACATGTGGTGTACATCGTGGATGACGAACCTGATGTGCTGGACCTATTGCGGTATAATCTGCAAAAGGCAGGCTTCTCCGTGTTGGAAGCCGGTGATGGACTACAGGCCCTGAGAGGCATCTGCCAACACCGTCCCGACGCAGTAGTCCTGGACTTAATGCTGCCGGGCAAAGATGGCATGCAGGTATGCAAGGAGCTAAAATCCAATCCACATACCGCCGCGATTCCAGTGCTCATGCTCACAGCCAAAGGCACGGATAAAGAGCGGATTGGTGGCCTGGAGACAGGCGCGGACGACTATGTGGTAAAGCCATTCAGCCCAAAAGAAGTGGTCTTGCGAGTGCAATCTCTGATCCGGCGCAGCACAGGGGGTAGCGACCGTGGGATGCTTATCGAAGTGGGTAACATGCGCCTGGACAAGGGAGCGTTTGAGTTAAAAGTGGATGGTAAAAAAGTGGACCTTACCACCACCGAGTTCAAGCTTATCTGCCTATTGATTGAGCGGCGGGGCAAATCTCTCTCTCGCGATACATTGTTGCAAGATGTATGGGGTTATCGAAACCTTATTGATACCCGCACGGTGGATACACATATCCGCAGGCTGCGTGAGAAACTGGGCGACTGCGCAAATATGCTGGAAACAGTGCGAGGAGAAGGATACCGCTTCCGCACTGACAAATTTGATGTGTAGTCAACATCCTAAGCGCGTGGATGTGACTCGTTATAAGCTGTTTTTAATCGTTCTGTAGTGACATGTGTGTAAATCTGTGTCGTGGACAGGCTGCTGTGACCCAGTAGGCTTTGAACACTGCGCAGGTCGGCACCGGCATCCAGCAAATGGGTCGCGAAGCTATGTCGCAGCTTGTGAGGGCTGAGGTGTGCAGGGACACCAGCAAACGAGAGATAACGCTTCAAAATAAGCCATACGGAGCGTGTGCTGATGCGTTTGCGCTGTTTATTTATAAATAAAGGGCCGCGTTGTACAACGGCTTGTTGTCGATATTTTTGAATGGCAAGCAGTGCGGGAGAACCAACGGGACACACTCGCTCCTTGCGGCCTTTGCCCAAGACCCTAATTGTCTCAGAGAAAGGATCCAAACTTTCGACATTAAGGGAGGCAAGTTCGGATAGCCGCAACCCACTGCTATAAAATAACTCCAGGACTGCCGTGTCGCGCAATGGCATCCAGCTCGGTGCCTGCGGCTCAGGCTCCATTTTCAGCGGAGCAGCAAGCAGCTCATCGATTTGTGCGCGTGTAAGAACAAGCGGTAGTTTTTTCTCCGCTTTGGGCAACATCACTTCTTTAAGCGGGTTGACCTTCGCTTTGCGGCGCTCGGAAAGAAAGCGGTAAAAGCTCCGGAGCGCGGAAAAATGCAGTCGCAAAGTGGCTCTTGCGAGAGGCTGCTTCATCCATTGGAAAAGCAGTGTTCGGAAGAAATCTGCGTCTGCTCGCATCCAGCCGGGAAATTCTGGATGCTGGGAAGTCAACTCGAGAGCGCGCCGATAGTTGATCGAAGTGCGAGCGGACATGTTCCGCTCTGCCTCCAGGTAGCGAATAAAGTCTTCCACGGAGGCGTCTTTTTTGGCCGGAGTCCATCTTGCCATACGTGGATGCGAGTTTGGCTCCGTGTATAGATGGACGGCGAGATGCTATCGATTTCGAAGTCTGGCCTGAGCTTCCACCCAGTCATCGTGCGGCGAACCGTGTCGTCCTGTGCGATATCGTTCCTCGGCGATAAAATATGCCTCCAGGGCGATCTCCTCGTCGGTAAACGCATGGGAAGTTTCGGATTTTTTGGCTTTTTTAATGGGAACCTTTCTGGTCGAGGTCTTTTTGACAGGCTGCTTTTTCGCAGTCGAAGGCTTTTTTGTGGCCGACGGGCTTGCGGTGGACTTCTTTTCTTTTGTCTGCGCGGTTGACTGGTCAGACTTGGCTTTATCCTTTTTTTCTTTGCCCATAGTGGTGATGGATTTCAGATGACATACTTCCGATAGGGGAGGGGAGGGTCAAGTTTTTCTCATGCGCTCCTCGGCTTCGCGAATGAGCTGCGAGTAGTTCTTCGACGGGCAGTCATCCAGATGGTCCAGAGCCAGGCGGTCGGTGCCCTGGGTGTAATCCAGCGAGAAAAGCCCGAACCGTGGGGTGTAGGAACCCCATTCGTAATTGTCGAACAACGACCAGTGCATATATCCGATCAGGGGGATATCAGCCTGGCGAATGCGTGTGACCTCATGCACGTGAAGCCGCAGAAACTGGCTACGCGTCATGCCATCGCGTCGCGGGAGCACGCTATTATCCGGCCTGCGGCGAAGTGCCATTCCATTCTCAGCTATAAGGACCGCCCTGCCAGCGTAGTCGCGGCTGTAGGTTTCGCAAAAGAAATGAAGTCCTCGAGGAAGGACCCGCCAGTCCCACCATTTGCTGGTGAGGCTATTCATCATCCAGGCTCTGAACGATCGAGTTTGAAACTCGTGATCGGTGAACACCGGGAAACGAAAAGCATGAGCGGCAAACGGATCGTAGTAATCGAGCCCGAGATAATCAAATACTCGTCCGCCTGGCTGTGCATAGAGCAGGTCGAGGAAGTGCGGAAATGCCTCCGCCCGAAATAGCCGACGGCCAATTCGGTTGCCGATCCATTTAAATATCGCCCCGAAATAGTAAGGGATGTCTTTGTGCAGAGGTAGTCGAGCCTCACGAAAATCTGACTCAAATTTGGCGGCCTGCTCGGCGATGTGGGCATCGACCGCCTCCCGCGCTATCCCTCGCTCGGTGAGCGACAGCATGTCCAGCACGAGTTTGTCTGACCAGTAAAGATCGCTGCAATAGTTGTTGAGCGTGACTTGCGGCGTGGGCCAGCCTTTCTCGCGGTAGATCGCGTGGATACGTCGATAAGCCAACACGTGTGCGCTCAGAAGAAGATCGCACGCCCTGATGAGCTTGCGAAAACCTCCTGGCACACCGGCAGGGAATTGGTTTCCAAGATAGGAGTTGAGCACAAGCATATTGGGCTCGTTGATGGAAATTAAAAAATGCACTGGCAGATGGCCGGTGGAAACCAGCCGATCGTTCAAGCCTGAGATCGCGGCTGCGACATAGTCTTCAAAGTGCTGCGGAGTGGCCTCATCAAGCCATGCATCCGTGCCAAGCCATGCTGGATGAACGAAATGGTGCAGTGTAAGCACCGGCTCAAGCCCATTCTCCCGACATGAGCGCAGCACCGCAGCGTAGTGATCCAAAGCAGATTCGTCAAAACGCGGGGGCGGGGATGGGGAGTCGTGCAAAGTAGGCTGGATGCGACTCCAGCACAGGCCGAGACGGAATGCATTGAGACCCATGTCGCGACAGGCCTCGAAATCCTCAGCGTAGCGCGTCAGGAAATCCGCAGCGCGTCCCAGAGGCATCACCTTACCGGACTTCTCCATTCGGGTCCAGTTGGTCGCAGGTTGGCCGGGCAGGTTCAGGCCGCCCTCGGATTGGTATGCCGACGTGGCGACACCCCAAAGAAAAGCCGGAGTAGATGAGTGCGAGTCCATCCAGATGATATGGCCATCGCTACGCGATAAAACAAGAGCTTAGATTCTCATCAAGTCTGACTGCAACCACATCTACTGCCCGGGCTCCTCGGTAAGCAGACGCACAGGGCCGATCAGACCCGAAGGCAGCAGCTCGTCCTGCGCTTTCCAATGTGGCCAGATGACGAAAGTAATACGCCCTGTTGGATTGGACTTTTCGGGATGGTCCAACCACTCAGGCCAGCTTCCGTCGCGTGCCCACCAGAAATTGTTTTTCTGCGGATATTGCCGCTCATCGCCAATAATCCGGTTGGGCCACAAGTTGGTCACTCGGACTTCCAATTTGTTTGTTCCTGGCACCACCGCGTCGCGAATATCGACTCGATAGGGTGACTTCCAAAGAACTCCTAGATTTTTCCCATTAAGAATGACTTCAGCGATGACTTCCACTTGCCCCAAGTCCAGAGCAAGCCCGGTGGCACCTGTGGGCGGAGTGTTTATCGAGAACTCTGTAAACCATGACGCAGTGCCGGAGAAATAGCGAACGCCTTCCTCGGTATGTTGCGCGAGGTCGATCAGTTCAGTTAATTCAACGAATTCCGGTGCACCGCGCTTGGGCTGAAACTCCACCCGCCACGGCCCCGCAAGCGACTGATCATTGACGACCACTGGCTGCGCGCGTTCTGTAAGCGTCGTAGTAGGTTCCGCTGGAAAAACGACGAATACCGAGTCATCTGGTTGGAAGTCCAGGCTCACAATGGTGCGCCCATTCTCCTCGCGATATTTCCGCGCAAGTTGTCGAGCACCAGTCAGCGGGTTCCACAACTCGGGTGTCCGCCCTGAGGCACGCAAAGCTATCTCCACCTGCCCAGGCTGGCTGTTTTCAAACGCGATGAAGAAAAAATCCGTCTTATCATCGATTCGGTGTATGGCCCGCACCGTGGCTTCCGATGGTGCCTCCAGCAGCTCGTGCGAAGGAACAATGTTAAGCTTTTCCAACCATTGCGCGGGCGTGAACCCCCTGATAACTCGGCCTTTTCCCAAAGCATGCTCTTTTACAGTTTGTCCATCCAGACCACCCATCAGTTCGGCCAGTGTGCTTTGCAATTTGCCGTCATTCTCCGGGTAGCCGGTAAGGCTTGGTGAACGCTTGGGAACGGTTTGCACCAGCACAGTGGCTCCCGCATGAACCAGTTCAAGTAACTTTTCTGCCAAAGGCAGCGTCATCGTTTCCTCACCTTGCGGTAAAACCAAGAACCGGTACCGCATGCCGCTGCGCAACACGATATCGCCCCCTTCCACCGTGGCGCGCTCGAGCAATACACGGGCATCGCAACCGTCAAACCCATAGCCCTCAGCAATATCCAGCTTATCCCTGCGGGTCGTGAATGCATTCGGCGAGCCTTCGCCTATAAAGAATAACGCATCAGCCACGTAACGCCCTGTTTGCAATACAGACTGGCATCGAGTGATGTAAGCGATCCATGGAGCCGCTTGTTCCGCCCATGTGGTGGTGCGGGTAAAATTAATGCCGAAAGGCCCCATCGTCATCCCCGGCACCACGTCGTTCCAGGGTTGATGAGCCGAAGTGTGAAATACGTATCGGTTCACCCCGTAAGCAAAGGCGGCATCGCCCAGTGCTTTCATCTTGCGAGGGTGTTGTCGCCACATCGCGTCGTCGGCCATTGAAGTGTAGGCTTCAGACTCGACACGCGGCAGGCCATAGGTATTCGCCAACGAAGCCATCTCCCGAATATTGGATTCCGAAAATCTGCGCCCGTCGGTCCAAAACACGGGGGCCACATCATCCACAAAGCCACCCATCTCAAGGTTGTTGTAGTTGCCATTATTGTAAGGCTCGGCAAATGATTTCATCCCGTGGCGGTGGCAAAACTCCTGGATGCTCCCGTAGAAATGTTCCGCAAAAAGATCGGAAATAGTGCGGCGCCAATCCCACAGAAATCGCTCTGTCAGTTCCACATTTTGAACGACTTGTCCCGACAGTGCAGGCATCCAGGGCAGGGGATCATAGCCACGACGACGCTGGAATTCTGTTCGCATCTGTGGCGTCCAATTTTGCGCACCCACCTCCCACGAATCGGTGCCAAAACTTTTAAGAGCTTTGCCAGTCTGCTCCCCAGCAAGATCGACCACCTTCTGCATCGGGCCATTTTTTATAAATCGCCCGAGAGCGTCGCGGTCGAACTTATCCACTTCCAGGCCCACACCGCCAATCGCGGAAGGGTGATTTGTCTTGCCGGTGCTGGTAGCACCCACCCGGAGCACGGTCCATCTGCCTTCGGGCACCTGCCAGTCCAGTGTACCATCAAGCCGCAAACGGTCCGTTAAATCGATGACTTGGTCCACTGCCACAGCATGATTTTCCGCCGCCACCTCGGTTGGGTTTGCCGTGTCCTGTTCGCCTCGACCGCGCAGAAATCCTGCTTTCACCGGCCATGCCTCGATACGCGCTTCGCCATAGAGTTCCAGTTCGCGAAGCTCATGCGGGCGCTTGCTTTTTTCAATATCCACAAAACGCAACTCAAAGCCGGAGGCCGTGACAGGATCGAAGGACACTCCATGCGATTCCCGCAATGGCCCCCCGTTCAAGGGCATTTCAAATGTCTTGACCGCCTGCCACTGCCCCTGAGGATCTTCGGCGGAAAACACGATCTCTCGGCACGGAATTCCACCCTCGCCGGTCAGCAGATAGATCGCACGCAGAGTCTTGGGGTCAGAAAAACGGATGCGCAGGGCGCCATCCCGACTATCGTCCGTCCGTGCTTTCTCCAGATCGATCCCGGTGAACTCGTCGCCATCCCATAGCAGAGCCGCATCGCCTGCCGGCTCCACCTCGGGCTGTAATTCCCGCATTGGAGGAATCACTTCCTCAGACGCGGGGAAGGCCAGCACAGCGATGTCCGTCCGCCAGGGGGTGTAATCCGTGCGCTCGCGATCCCACCGCTTCAGTGAAGCGTTCATGTGGTTCATGTAGGAGAACGGGTAAATCTTCGTTGCGGGTGGCGCCGGTGGTGCGATGGCGTGGGGCGCAGGGCCTGTGACCACCGAGCGAGAAAACGTAAGCTTTTTCATCGAGTCTGCGGGATCGACCCATGGACCTCCGGAGTTATTCCAGCCTGAGCAATTATGCATGCCAAATTCCAGCCCAAGTCGCGCACATTCGGCGATTGCATGCCGCACACAGTCCTGCCAATAAGGCGAAAGATGCACTGCTTGACCCGGCAGATTCACCTGGCCGGTCTCAAATATCTGCGGTCCACCCAGCCCGATTCGAGCCATCCATTCCAGGTCTCTCGTAATTCCTTCTTTCGTGACATTGCCGTTCATCCAATGCCACCATGTCACCGGGCGTGCCTCAGGGGGCGGATTGTCAAACCGCTCTTGCAGAGATTGCGAAAAGGCGGTGGTAGAAAACAACGCCAGCACGCATATAGTTAGAAAATGCATATTTTAAGTTATTGGTTTTGGTGAAAATTGTAATGCATGGCTGAGAATAAAGTGAGCTTGGCGTGTAGATATCAAATTGAACTCAGTTCTTCACCTCTCATGGGATCGCGCCCTGGAAGGACTAGTCGAGATCGACATCTTGTTGCGGGGCCTCGTCGTTAGCTACTTTGGAAGGCATCGGGGAGGGGATATACCGTGCACCAGAACTCTTATCGCCCATGCGAGCAGCAGCATTGGTTCCTCGAGATTCCTCAAATGGCTTGCGGGAAAACGACATCCACCATTGCTCGAAATCTTTTTGCAACCCGGCCTTTACCTTCTCATGTTGTGCAGCTAAGTCCATGGTCTCAGAGGGGTCTTTGGAGAGATCGTATAGCTCCCACGGTTCGCCATCGACTGAAACAAGCTTCCACTCTCCTTTTCGCACATAGCGATGGTCCAGTAGCGAGTCAATCATGGCGTAATCTCTGGTTTCCACTCCATCTTTCCAAAGCGGCGCGAGATCGGTCCCTTCAATACCTGGTGGCCGTTTTGAACCTCTCGCAAGCGAATATAGAGTCGGAAGGAAATCGAGCACATGCACCGGAAGATTGCTTATCGATCCTGCCTGATAACCTAGCGTCGGCCCCTGCATGATCAGAGGTGCGCGGATACCGCCTTCGTGCTGATTGCGTTTGTAAAGCCGAAACGGCGTATTACTGACGTGAGCCCAGGCAGTGCCGGTGCTCCACGCCGAGTTCGGCCCACCGGGTAGTATGCCACGTTGAACCATCCGCTCCGAGCCACGATCGAACGGATTTGCTCCATTATCGGAGAAGAAAATGATAAGTGTATTCTCGCGTTCACCATTTTGATCCAGCCAGTGTAAAACCCGGCCAATCTGCTGGTCCATTCGGTCGATCATGGCAGTGAATGTAGCCATGCGTAGGTCTTCCATTTCTTTCTGGGAGTCCGTCAACTCATCCCATTGAGGTAGATTCTCCGGCCATTCGGTGGGGTGGATATCTTCCGCTACTAATCCTAATCTCCTCAGATTCTTTAACCGCTTTTCTTTTATCTTGTGCCATCCGACGCTGTATTGGCCTCGATATTTCTCAATCCCGGCCTGTGGTGCTTGCAGAGGAGTATGCGGCGCGGTGTATGCCAGATATAGAAAAAAAGGCTGCTCGTCATCTTTCTGCTTTGCCTCCTCCATAAATCTGATCGCGTAATCCGTAAAAGCGTCGGTGGTGTAGTAATCGTCTGGAATTTCAGCCTTTGCGCGGTCGAGCTGGATGAGTCCAGAGCCCGTGTAGAAATTGGATGCACCCTCCTCATGGCCATAAAAACGTTGAAAGCCCCGGTCCAGCGGATGTCTGGATACGTGCCATTTGCCGGAGATCATGGTGCGATAGCCCTGCTCCTGCAGCAAGGCGGGCAGAAAACTCTCGGCTCGCTCGCCATAAAAGCCGACCTGATGTGTATTGCGATGGCTCGTCATGAGCGCCGCTCGGGTGGGCTCGCATTTTGCAGCATTGTAGAACTGCGTGAACCTGACTCCATTCGCAGCAAGTCGGTCCAGGTGAGGCGTGGCAGCCTCGCCGCCATAGCAGCCCAAATCGGAATAGCCGAGATCGTCCGCCACGATCATGACAATATTGGGTTTGGAGACGTCTGCGCAGAATAGAAGATTGCAGGTGATCAAAAAAGTTAAACCACATGCAAAGAATTTAAGCATACAGCATGGTGAAATATTGATCGATTGTCCGCAAGTGACATTTTCAGGGGAGCCGGAAAAAGAGATGTGCAAAACCAATCCGACCCGGCATCGGTGGGTAACGATAGTGAGCAAGGTGTGACATCCAGAAAAAGCAATGCTGTTTTCATTTTATATGACATATATTGTATGATGTTATAGTTATGTTGTTGGCTACGGTTCATTTGTGGTCTGGTGAATAAGTGGTGAATGGTTTTTTCGCCTTGGGTAGAGCTTTCATTGAGGCTTCCGCCACCCGGCAAGGATGTCGCACGCGAACCGGCTCGAACCCCGCATTATCGAGCCCAATCGGAAAGCAGTAAATTCATCCGATCACTTCTCCGATGTCGCCAACACCCTGCCTCTCTAGTTACTCTTTCTCCGTGATCCTGCTCTCCATCGACCCCTCTCTTCGCTCCACTGGTTTCGGCATTCTGGCCAAAGCCGGACGCTCAATCTCAGCCGTAGAGTTTGGCATTATTAAAAATCCGCCGACCATGACTCAGTCAGGTTGTCTATTGCGAATATTTGAAGTGGTGTCTGATTTGATCGATCGTCACCAACCCGACCTTTGCGCAATTGAAAGTGTGATCTACGTCCAAAGCTACCGCACCGCCATCACGCTGGGAGCGGCTCGAGGCTCCGCAATGCTAGCTGCGGCCAGGGCGGGAATCCCCATTCAGGAATTTGCTCCACGCCGGGTAAAACAAGCAGTGGTAGGAAAAGGCGGTGCCCAGAAAAATCAGGTCGCTTTCATGATCCGCACCATGCTTGGCCTAAAGGAAAACCCGCCCCCGGACGCTGCGGATGCTCTTGCCATTGGCCTGGCCTGTTTCCAAAACCTCGATACCAATAAAGCAATAGGAGTTATCGCCGAAAAAATCTGAGATTGTTTATCGCTGGATGCGCAGACGGAAGCCTCAATGCATAGCTGCCCAGACTCGATGCACATCGTCGTGCTCGTCCAGGTGATGCAGAAAATCCCCTACCACTTCCGCTTGCGCTTCTGACAACTCGGGAAATTGTTTGGGCACATAGCCCAGTTCGCTGGTCACCACCGTCCAACCGTTTCTAACCAACCATTGGGATACCTGGTGTAACTCCGTCCTTCCGGTGATGAACCTCGCGCCGACTCGATCCGCCGGGATATCATCGTTCTGAGCATGGGACAGCGATTCCACCTCGTTTGCACCAGCCTCGATGGCAGCTTCTTCGAGGTCCACACTGCCTTCCGGCACATGCGCTTCGACCAGGCCTACGTGATCGAACAAAAATTTGTTGCTTCCCTGGGTGCCCAATTGCCCGTCTCGAAAAAGCACCCGCACTTCAGCTGCTGTGCGGTTCATATTGTCCGTGAGCACCTCCACGATGACGGGCACCTTGTGCGGCGTGTAGCCTTCGAACACTGCGTGTTCCAGACTCATCTTGTCATCCCCTACCCCCGCACCTTTTTTGATGGCCCGTTCGATCGCGTCTTTGGTCACACTCTCGCGGCGAGCTTTCTCGACTGCGGCGGAGAGCCGCGCATTGGCTTCCGGGTCCGGGCCGCCAAGTTTTGCGGCAACCGATATTTCTTTGACCAATTTACCAACTGCGGCCGACTTTTTAAGTCCAGCGACCTGGCGTTTTGCATGCAACCATTGACGTCCCATAGATGCGGCTAGCTGTAGCAGGAAAATCAAGAATCCGGCAAGCTCCGAGAACGTCCCCCGATCCGGGCGTAAACGATAGTAGTGCGCACCCCCTTGCAGCCAGTGCCACTGCTCCAGCCGCGAACGGAAATAGAATCCACTTTCGCCTGTTAAAAGATTCTTATCTCAGGGCTGCGATCACTTGCTATTAAGTTATCCATTCTTTATACAGTCTCCGCTTTCCCTCTCCCCAAATTACGAACATATGGCTGAACACATCCCCATCCAACGCACGGTTCACCGTCGCTCTCCCGCTGAGAAGGAATCTCTCAGGCGCTACTGGCGCTCCAACCTCACGATCATGTCCGTGCTTTTGCTGGTCTGGTTTGCTGCGGGACTCGGAGCAGGTGTGTTGTGGGCTGACGATCTAAACGCTTACACCATCCCAGGCACGGCTTTTCCTTTGGGTTTTTGGTTCGCACAGCAAGGCAGCATTTTTATCTTCGTGGTGCTGATCCTTATTTATTGCGTCCTCATGAACCGCTTGGACGCAAAGCATCACCAGGAGCTTACTGACATCCGCGCTCGCGAGAATACCGAGGGGGCACGATGAGCATCGCGGCGTGGACTTATATTTTTATCGGTCTAAGTTTCAGTCTCTATCTCGGGATCGCATGGTGGAGTCGGGTGCGCGATACACGAGGATTTTATGTGGCAGGCCAGGGCGTGCCAGCTCATGCGAATGGCATGGCCACGGCGGCAGACTGGATGAGTGCGGCTTCGTTTATCTCGATGGCGGGTCTTATCTCCAATATGGGCTATGCGGGCGGGGTCTATCTCATGGGATGGACGGGTGGATATGTGCTTCTCGCGCTCATGCTGGCACCTTATCTGCGGAAGTTTGGCCATTTTACAGTGCCCGATTTTGTGGGTGATCGCTACGATTCCAATGCGGCTCGGCTGGTGGCGGTCGTGTGCGCAATCTTTGTGAGTTTCACCTACGTCGCGGGTCAAATGCGAGGCGTGGGGGTGGTATTCAGCCGCTTCATTGGAGTGGATGTCAATGTGGGGGTGGTCATCGGCATGGCGATCGTGTTCATCTATGCCACGCTTGGCGGGATGAAGGGCATCACGTGGACGCAGGTGGCGCAATATTGGGTGCTGATCACGGCGTTTCTGGTGCCTGCCATCGCGATCAGCATAAAGCTGACAGGTGCGTTCCTGCCTCAAGTGGGCCTCGGTGCGGAGCTGCGCCCGGAATTCACCGGCGGCTCGGCGGTGTATCTGCTAGACAGGCTCAATCAGATTCAAATGGATCTGGGATTTAGTAGTTATACGGAAGCATTCACGGGGACGTGGGATAAGGTGAATGTCTTCTGCGTGGCTCTGGCACTCATGCTTGGCACTGCGGGGCTGCCTCACGTGATCGTGCGCTTCTACACGGTGCGCTCGGTAAAAGCTGCGCGCTGGAGCGGGTTTTGGGCGTTGTTATTTATCGCGTTGCTGTATCTCACCGCGCCGGCAACAGCGGCTTTCGCTCGCTATTTCATGATCGAGAGTCTCAATGGCCGCACCGCGCAGAACTTGCCGACGTGGTATAGCAACTGGGAAAAAACGGGCCTCATCCTGTGGGTGGACGATGGAGATGGGGCGTTGCGGTATTCCGCAGGTGAGGATAACGAAGTGTTTCGCAGTGGGGCGTTGACGCCAGTGGAGCTATCGCAATTCCGCGTGGAGCATCAACGCTGGCTCGATACCAATGGTGCAGCGGGAAGCGACGTGCGCGGTGCTCTGCGCGCCAGAGGCTTATCCGGGCCGGACCAGGACATCATCGTGCTGGCCACGCCGGAGATGGCTGAGCTGGCGAGCTGGATCATTGCGCTGGTGGCAGCTGGCGGTCTGGCGGCTGCGCTTTCCACCGCCAGCGGTCTCCTGCTGGTGATCTCTTCCAGCGTGGCGCACGATCTTTACTATCGCATTTTAAAACCGGATGCGACCGAAAAGCAGCGTCTGCTGGTGGGTCGTTCCGTGATCGGCGTCGCGGTGGTGGTGGCGGGAATTTTCGGCATCTATCCGCCTGGGTTTGTGAGCCAGGTTGTGGCTTTTGCATTCGGCCTTGCTGCTGCGAGCTTTTTCCCCGCCATCGTGTTGGGGATATTTACCAAGCGAGTAGGCACTGTGCCTGCGGTCTCGGGCATGATCGTCGGCATCGGGTTTACGGCATACTACATCATCGCATCTGTGTTTTTTAAAATGCCCGCATGGGATTTCGGGATATTTCCTTCAGGAATCAATGCACAAGGGATAGGTGTGATCGGCATGGTGCTCAATCTCACGACGACTCTTGTTCTCACGCCATTCTTCCCAGCTCCTTCCGCGCAAGTTCAGGACATGATCGACGCAGTACGCGAGCCTGAGGATGCCGGGGCAGCCCTGGAAATTGACGAGGCAGCAGAGCATTGATCCGGGCTCTGCGGAACGGCGGGCTAGAATGTGTGGATGAATAGACCGGAACGCAATTTCGGCTCGAACCAGGTGCTTTTAGGCGGCATGATCTGTCCAGCGTCTGCAATTGCCATGAGTTGATCGACCGTGGTCGGGAACATGGAAAAGGCGACTGCGCCCTGGCCGGCATCGACTTTGCTCACAAGCTCGCCTGTGCCCCGGATGCCACCGATAAACTCGATGCGTGTGCTGGTGCGCGGATCGTCGATGCCAAGGACAGGCGAAAGCAATCGATCTTGCAGAATACTCACATCCAACCGGGCCACGGGATCAGTCTCGGTGTCTGGCTCGAACTCTATCCCATACCATTGCCCGCCCAGATACATCGCCACGCGGCCACTTGCGGAAGGCGTGGGCGATGCGCCTTCCTGCACGCGGAATCGTGAGCGCACTTCGTCGAGGAAAGCATCCGCAGAGAGTCCATTCAAATCATAAACCAAACGGTTGTATGGCAGAATCTTAAGCTGATTGCCCGGAAACATAACCGTAAGAAACCAGTTGTAATCCTCATCGCCGGTATGCGCGGGGTTCGCGGCGCGTCGCTCGCGTCCCACTCTCGCAGCACTGGCTGTGCGGTGGTGTCCATCGGCCACATAGGTGCAATCCAGCTCGCGCAAGAGCCCGAGCATGCGCTCGCCACCTTCGATGCGCCAGACTGTGTGCGCGATTCCATCTGGCGCGATGAAATCATAGAGCGGCTCTGCATTTTGTGCCTGCGCCACCAGCGCATCGATCTCGGGGCGCGCTTTATAAGTGAGAAAAATGGGACCTGTATTGGCCGACAGATCGCCGACCAATCGGGTGCGGTCGTCTTCTTTGTCTTTGCGAGTCTTTTCGTGTTTTTTGATCAGTTCGTTCTCGTAATCTTCGATGTGACACGTGGCGACAATGCCCGTCTGGGAATGATCGCCCATGACCTGCCGATAGAGATAAATACAGGGCGCGGACTCGCGCAAAAGCACACCTTCGGCTTGCAGTTTTCGAAAATTCTCTACAGCAATGGCATAGACATCATCGGAATGAATATCGGTTCCCTGCGGCAGATCGATCTCCGCGCGATCCACATGCAGCAGGCTATATGGGTTGTCCTCGGCGAGAGCAGCAGCTTCCTGGGTGTTGACCACGTCGTAGGGCACGCAGGCCACGAGCGGTGCGAGGGAGGGTTCGGGACAAAGACCTTGAAACGCGCGAATTTTTAGCATGGGTGCCGTGTTACAGTTCTGCACGCATTCCGACAAGCGCAGAAACCATACACGCTTATTCCCGCGCTGCTTCTTCGTTGAATCCGCCGAGGGTTGTGTCTATGGATTGCCTCATGATTCCATTTACGAAAATGAACGGTGCAGGGAACGACTTTGTCATGATCGACAATCGTGCGCTTGATCGAAGCCTGGATGCAGGGCTTATCGCGCGCATTTGCGACAGGCATCGCGGAGTGGGAGCTGATGGTCTCCTGCTGGTCGAGCCCGCCAGCGGCAGCGCACATTTTAGAATGCGTTATTATAATAGCGATGGCGGGGAAGCGGAAATGTGCGGCAATGGCGCGCGATGCTTTGCAAAATTTGCCCAACGCCTTTCCGACCTGGAAGGTTCCATACGATTTGAAACCATGGCGGGCTTGATCGATGCGCATTTCGTCGATGATCAGGTGCGGCTGGACATGGGCATCCCGCGCGACATACGGCTCGGAGAATGTGTGGAGGTCGATGGCGAACCATGGATTGTCCATTCCCTCAACACGGGCGTGCCGCACGCGGTGCTCATCATCAACGACCTCGAGCACATGCCGGTGGATCGCGTCGGTGCAGGCATCCGATATCACCTGCATTTTGCTCCGCGAGGAACCAATGTGAATTTCCTGCAAGCACTCGCGCCCGATCACATCGCCATCCGCACCTATGAACGCGGGGTGGAAGGCGAGACCCTGGCATGCGGGACGGGAATCGTGGCCAGCGCGATCGCGTATGTTCTTACCACCAACGGAGTCGCGCCGGTGAAAGTCAACGTGCGCGGCGGCGATACTTTGCTTGTCACTTTCAAACGCGAAGATGACCGCATATCCGACGTCACACTCACGGGTCCGGCAGATTTTGTATTTGAAGGCACTTTGCTTACAGACTTGACCTGACACCGCTCCCCTTCAACAAATCTCAATATTATGTTTCGAGGAATATTTACCGCGCTGGCCACTCCGTTTCGCGATGGGCAATTGGACGAACCCGCCTACGAGCGTCTCATCGAAACACAGGTAGCGGGCGGCGTGACTGGCGTGGTGCCCGTGGGCACTACGGGAGAGTCCCCCACCCTCGATCATGCTGAGCATTTGCGCGTCATCGAGCTGGCGGTGCGTTTCAATCAGCATCAGGTAAAAGTGATCGCCGGCACGGGGTCCAACTCTACTGCGGAGGCCATTTCCCTCACCCGTGACGCCGAGAGAGCCGGTGCAGACGCGGCCCTTCTCGTCGCGCCGTACTACAACAAACCATCGCAGGAAGGCTTGTACCGCCATTTTCGCGCGATTGCAGAATCCACTCAGCTTCCCATAGTGTTGTATAGCATTCCCGGACGATGCGGCGTCGAGATTGGCGTGGAAACCGTGGTGCGACTTGCCACAGATTGCCCCAACATTGTGTCCATAAAAGAAGCGGGCGGAAGTGTGGAGCGCGTGAGCCAACTGGCACGAGCCGTGCCGGAGCATTTCAGCATCCTGTGCGGCGACGATTCTCTGACTCTGCCATTTCTCGCTGCGGGTGCTTCTGGCGTGGTCAGCGTGGCCAGCAATATCATCCCCCGCGAAGTTGGCCATATGGTGCTGTCTTACCAGACTGGAAACAACGAGACGGCACTCGAGTTGCACAACCGCTTTTACCCGCTTTTCAAAGACTTGTTCATCGAGCCAAATCCGGTGCCGGTGAAGCAGGCATTGGCCTGGCTGGGCATTTGTGAACCCGATGTCCGTCTGCCCCTGTGCGAGATGGCAGAGGCCACACGAGCGCAACTGCGCACCACGCTGGAAGCACTCAACCTGCTCGGCCAATGACGACGCGCATTCTAATCAACGGTGCACGCGGTCGCATGGGGCAGGCAATATTGGATTGTGCAGCACGCGATGAAGAAGTGAAGGTGACCGCTGCGCTAGATGCAGGCGATGACATCCATGTGGAGTTGCCCAATGCAGATGCGGTGATTGATTTTTCCCACCACAGCGTCACGGCAGATGTTGCCCGCGCCTGCGCGGAAGCAGGGGTGCGGCTCGTGATCGGAACCACTGGCCAGAGCGACGAAGATCGGGAAGCTGTCAGTCGATATGCTGAGCAGATTCCCATCGTATTCGCTCCCAATTTCAGCGTCGGGGTGAACACTCTATTCTGGCTCACTCGCAAGGCTGCTGAAATCCTGGGCCCTGAATTCGATCTCGAAGTGGTCGAGATGCATCATCGTTTAAAAAAAGATTCGCCAAGCGGCACTGCGCGACGCCTTGCCGAAATCCTGGCAGAGGTGCGCGAACTGAGCTATCAGAGCGACGTCCGGCACGGTCGCGAAGGCATCGTAGGCGAGCGCACGCGCACGGAGATTGGCATGCATGCTGTGCGCGGCGGCGATGTCGTGGGAGATCACACGGTGATTTATGCCGCCACCGGCGAGCGGCTGGAACTCATCCACAAAGCCTCCAGCCGGGACACTTTCGCCACGGGTGCCATCCGTGCCGCCAAGTGGACCATGTCGGCAGGTCCGGGGCTTTACGACATGCAGCACGTGCTTGGCTTGAGCTGACATTCCCATGTGGAAAACCAAACGCGTCGCTGTCGCACTGGGCTCGAACGAAGGCGACCGCCTTTCGAACCTTCGTTTGGCAACAGAAAAACTTCGCCACCTCGCTGACCCGGAAGAGCCGTTCCTGTCCTCCTCAGTCTATGAGACCCAGCCCGTGTTGTGCCCGCCGGGCAGTGCTCCATTTTTTAATGCGGTGGTCGAATTCGCTTCGCATGAAAAGCCTGTCGTGCTGCTTGAACGTCTGCAACGCATCGAGTCTCTCCTCGGGCGACCAGCAAGTCGTAAAAAAAATGCGCCGCGCACTCTCGATCTCGATCTGCTCTATGTCGGCGACATTATTCGTAATGATCAACCGCCCGTATTACCTCACCCGCTCATGGCTGAGCGCGAGTTTGTGCTCGCACCGCTGGCAGAGATCGCGCCCACACACCTTCTCGACGGGCAAACCATCGCCGAACATCTGGCCCGCCTGGAGCAATCCGCCGTTCGACTCCAGGAACCACTTGCGTCACCTGTGGATGCCCGTTTATTTGCTTCCAAACTCATTCGCACCCGAAAAAACGGAGTCCCCCTCACCGCGCTCACAGCTTACGATTATCCCGGGGCACGCATTCTGGACGAAGCAGGCGTGGACATTATCCTCGTGGGCGATTCCGTCGGCATGGTCGTGTTGGGCTATCCGGATACCACGCGTGTGAAACTGGCGGACATTGTTCATCATCTTCGCGCCGCCCGCAGAGGCACAGTGAACGCACTCCTGGTGGCCGATCTGCCGTTCGAGACATACCGCACGCCTGCTCACGCGCTTTCGTCCGCTCTGGAACTCATCGATAGCGGAGCGGATGCGGTGAAGCTGGAAGGCGGCGAAGAAATGACCGGACAGATCGAGATGTTATGCGAACACGACATCCCGGTCATGGCGCACATCGGCATGCTCCCACAACATGTGTTGGAAGAAGGCGGCTATCATATAAAAGGCCGCACGCCAGATGAGGCCGCGCGTCTCGTCGCCAGTGCAAAAGCCGTCCAGGAAGCCGGTGCGTTTGCCGTGGTGTTGGAAATCGTCGAGCACTCAACAGCCGCGTTGGTCCGCAGCGCGGTGGAGATTCCCACCATTGGTATCGGCTCGGGCACAGCGTGCGATGGACAGATTCTGGTTACTCACGATCTTGTCGGGTTGTATCCATGGTTCACGCCGCCCTTTGCTCGTCCTGAGGCCGACCTTGCTATTGAAGCAACAGCTGCAGTGAAAGCATTCATCCGTCGCACCCAGGCGCGGCAATAGCCTCTCGCCATGCCATGCGGCTCCGACCACCTTCCGTTCGAGTATCTAATTTCGCAAATTCCGGGCGGGCAACCTTCCGATGTTTGCGCTGGGAATGCGTTTATCCATCGTGGTCGTTTCCAGTGGGAGAAAGCCGGCAGAGCCGTTGGCAAAGCCCACCATCGCCTGCCGACCATGGCGAAAATGAACGCTCGCTTGACCGCTGCCAAAGAAAGGAAAATCCTCAATCATAGGATTCCGCGAAGAGGCTGGCGGTTGGAAGGTGTTTATCTGGGCCGTGGTGGCAAAAACAACGATCCGTCCGGGCTCTTCCAACTCCCAGAAGGAGAGCGGCTTTGTGCGCCTGGGCCCGATAAAATTGCCGCCCAGTTCCACATTATACCCCACGCCAATGTAGCCTGAGTCGTATTTGGCCAGCAAAGGAGTTCCAGATGCGCTGAAGCCTGGGTCCGGATACCGTTGCAGCGGGATGTACCCCGCTAGCGGACCATGCTCGGCGCTAAAAGAACGCGAGCCCATGGGCTTCGATCGACTTTCATCGGATTCAAACCCATACCATTGGTTCATCCCGCTGGAAGGTTCGCGGGTCACCTCCTGGGCCCACCAAAACTTATACGCATGATCGGCCAGGTAGGACTGCCCGCCAGCGGTGAGCTGACGGATGGTATTTGCCGAGTTTGCCAGTGAAACTGAGCTACGGATCTTGTTGGCAGCCGCGATGGAGATGCCCACTAACACAGCCACGATAACTATCGCCGTAAGCAGCTCAATCAAGGTGAAGGCTGTCGATCTAGGCAAACGCATTAGCTTGATATGCGGCGACGACGCATCAAGAACACGCTGCCAGCCATCATCAATAGTAGCGACGACGGCTCGGGCACAGCCGCGATGGGTTGCTGTGGTGTGAACGAT
>CBDUBV010000050.1:0-19869 GCA_965365475.1 uncultured Chthoniobacteraceae bacterium
GAATGTGCGCGATGCGATGGAACAATTCCGGACGCGCATCCAGCACCAGCACATCAGACCTCTGAATGGCGAAACGAAATGCATCCAGAGTCAGATTCTCCGGCAGCGCCTCAGATCCCTCCACCGTTTCCCCGGTGTCCACATTTATCAGATTCCGACCGCCTTCAACACTTTCCGTTTCCGCGAGTTTTGCGGCGGCGTCATCCATCCGTCCCGCTCTATCCACATAGAACCACGGCACAGGCTCCTCGCGGAATGCATTGATTCCTATTCCGACGCACAAGGATAGCGTGGCAAGGATCGCAAATCCGCTCAACTCGGACAAAAGTCCCTTTCTCATTCCGCCTCCTTTCCAACAAGCAAAATTGCCGCCCAGTCCGCCACATAATCACCGACGCCGGGTATTACATTCACTTTCACAAATTCTTTCCATGACTGCTGGGACCGTGACGTGCTGTATTCTCCGAAATAAACCTGAAGATTGTCGTTCGGTGCAAATGAAGGAATTTCATTTGGATTTAGCTGCGGGTTCAAAATGATGATTTCTGTGTCTTTTGAAAGATAATCCAGCGCACCGGCCAGCAAGGCCGGCGAAATTTTTGGTTTAAGAGCCACTTTCGCAGCGTTCGCAGGTATCGAATTCAAGGAACTCGCCAGGGCAACCGATTTGCTACCTATTGAATCAGCCCTGCTCCTCTGGCCCGTGCATTGGCGTGTCCTCGTGGAAAGTGAAAGCCGACCCGCGCAAGTCGCGTGCCGCGAGTAACGAGAAGCTGCTTTCGGATCATTTTCAATCGGGGACTATTCGTTGCCCGTTGGTTGCCTCATTTAAATACCGGGCAAGATGCCCGGCATGGCGGGCGGGACGCCCACCCTACCCGAGATGTAAGGCAGTCCCAGCATGCCTCCCAAACGAAACAACCCGCTCCGCAAGCTGATGCCTGCAGGAGCGGGTTGTAGTTACGATTGTTATTTGGATTCCGCTTACCGACGGCGACGGCGCAGCGTGAGTGTGGCAAACCCTGCCAGCACCAGCAGCGCTGCACTTGGCTCCGGAACAGCAGTCACATTCAGCACAATGTCGTTTGTGTCATCCGCATAGGCGAGTTCTCCAAACCAACTGCTGCCGATAGTAAACTGCGCGGTATCGAGCGTGCCGACAATGGCGTTGGTCGTATCGAACAGCTTGTAGGTACCCGCACCGAAACCAGCGAGCTGATTGAACTTAAATTCGCTGGAATTCAACGTGCCAATGTTCAGCGTGCCGTTGACGAGCGTGATCAAGTCGCTGGTGGCGGTAGTGGCGAGATCGAAGATGATCCGGCTGTTGGTGTTCATCGCGCTCAGGTCGAACTGATTGGTCTGCTGGCTGTTATTCAGGTCCAGCGCGAATGTTCCCACGCCATTGTTCGCAGCCGCATCGCCCGGGGTGAGCGTGGAACCATTCAGCATGGTGACAGTGGCATTAGAGATTGTGTTGATGGTTCCTGTGCCGCCGAGCCCGCCAGCAGCCGCCACCGTGTAATTGCCATTGCCGCTGGTGGCCATGTTGATGAGGAATGTGCCCGATGTGACGTCGGTCGTGCCGCGGATATTGTGCGAAGAACTCTGAGCACCTGTAAGCCGAGTGATGCTGCCTGCCGCGCGATCAACAACCAGATCGACAAGCGTATTGCCACCAAACACCGCACCCACATTGAGATCCCCGGTGCCACTGCCGATCAATTTGACGTCGTCGAAATAAGTCTGGGTGGCGGTGGCAGCAAGAATGCGACCGTCGAATGTTACATCGCCGCTGCCGGACTGCACCACGTTCAACACGGGAATCGAGACTGGATTCCCGCCGCTGGTTGCCGTGGAACCGATAATAGTGAAGGTATTAACATTAGGTGCTTTGACCGTCAAATCTTCGCTGCCGTCGAACACCACTCGATCGAAGGTGGAGGTTCCAGCCGTGATGGCTGCGACGGTTGAGACGCCAGTGTAGGTGCGTGCGCTGCCTGTAGCCCGCAGGATGACCTGCTGCGTTGCGCTCGTCTGGTTGATCTGAATCCGCTCGAGCGAAATATTCGTTCCAAATTCGATCACGCGATTTTCGCTGGTAGGAGCCGCAGCCGAAGTGACGCGCAGCCCCTGAATAGGATTCGTTTGTAAAACCGAAGCTCCCGCCCCGAAGCGGAGTGTTCCGTCGAACTCGCCGGTCAAGCTCAACGTTTTAACGCCGGTGCCGGTTTGAATGGTGTTGTTAAAAACCAGCGCCCCGGCAGTGTCGCCTGCATCTACCTGGTTGACATTTGTGTTTCCGCCAATGTTAACCGGCGTGTTGAAAACGATATCCCCGGAGACCTGATTGCCCCCACCCGCAGCACCGAAGACGATGCCTTGCGTGGAGCTGATGTTAAAAGTATCCGTGCCATTGATTGTGACATCGTTGAGATTTCGGTTGTTGATGCCGGAGCCTTGCGGCGCGACGAGACTTACCGCGACGTCGGTGGCGTCATTGAACGTCGCCAGCACGGCGCCAGCAGGCACGGTATTGGGACTCCAATTTGTCGAGATGCCCCATGTCCCGGAGGTGCCGCCGATCCAGGTTTGGGCTTGTGAGGTGAAAGGAAGCGCAAGGAGCGCTCCCGACAGAGCAAGGAGAGACAGGTTTGTTTTCATGGGTTGATAATATGTTTTTTATTTTTTTGCACAGTCCGGTTTGGGCTGTCGAGTAATCCAAGGTTTGATACGAAAATCAAACTCTACCATTTGCCGACAATGATCAAGCTAAATTTTTGTAGTAAATCCGATTTATTTTTAGCGCATTGAGTTGAGCACCACACCCCACCCTCTGTCAAGAGAAACGTTTCCTATTCGTCGAAAGTCTTGTCTGGGCATCTCGCTCACACAGCCTCCTGGTAAAGTTAAACTGCTTTGGCCAAAGATGCTCCTGGCCGATCACCACGAGCATCACACTTGCCGTTGCCTGCTTGCGCCGATGCTGCTACGGTGCGCACATGCGCGAAGTGCCCACACAACCCGAAGCTCTCGAGGCGATCGATGAGATCCTCCGTGTGCTCCGACTTTGCCATCCGGACTTCGAGACCACACGCACTCTCACTTTCAGCAGCGGACGCAAAGACCCCGTGGCTGACTGGAATCTATGGTGCTCAGACATTTTTCTCCCCATCATCGCGCCTGCATTGCTCTCCACCATCCATCTGGCTCAGCGCGGTCACGTGCGAGAGATTCAGCAGCTCTGCACCAGCCTGGATGCGGCATTGGCTCCATACATCGACGAGCGCAGCCGACACGCGGGAGCCCGATTGCTCATGGATTTCACGGCTCCGCCCGGTGCACGGGTGTTGCAGAAATTGCGCAACTTGCATGCGCGAGAGGCGGTGTCGGCGCATTTTATCTGCATATACGGAGTGCGTTGTGCGCTGTTCAACATCCCGCCAGCTCTGGCCATCCTGGCCGTTCTTTACGCCGAATGGCAGACCGGCACGCGCTGGGCTATCGCGCCGCGTCACATGCCGGATTTCCATGGTCTGGTGGATGAAATCCCTGAGACGGCAAGCGAGACGGACGCTGTGCCGTTCTTCTCCCGTTCCCAACATGCATAATGCGACCGAGGCGCCCCGGCTCGAACCCAAAGTCAAGACGCGCGCACAGCCCGCCACCCCGTGGAATGTGGTGGTCCACAACGATCCCGTGAACCTCATGTCCTACGTGACCATGGTGTTCCAACGCGTGCTGGGGTTTTCTCGGGAAAAAGCGCAACGCCACATGCTCGAAGTCCACAACCTCGGTCGCTCGATCGTCTGGACTGGCGAGCGCGAGAAAGCAGAACTCTACGTGCAACAACTGCACGCACATCTGCTCCTGTCCACGCTGGAGAAAGCCGAATGAAAGCCGAGATCACAGATGCCGGCGAGTTGATTCTCCATGAGATCGATGGTCTGCTCGGCGCCATGCTTCTTGCCCTGCCGGATGTGTCGCTGCCTCGCGACTACAAACCCTCTCACGACCGCATCTACCAGATGCCCTGTGCCGATGTGGAAGAACAAGCGAACTGGAAGGAGTATGTGGAACCGGAAATGCGCACCCAGTTTTCCACCGCATCCGATCTTGTCGCAGCCGATCTGCAATCACTCGCCACGGACGAATGCGATAGCGGCTCCATTTGCATACCTCCCGCTCACATGGATGCATGGATGAACACGCTCACCCGGGCGAGATTGATCCTCTTCGAAGATCACCAGCTATCGGACGAAGACATGGAGCAAGGCGTGCGTTCGCTGGAGAATCCGCGCGACCTCGCCCTCATGCATGTAGGCATCTACGGAATGCTGCTGGAGTATCTCGTGCAACTGCAATCCTGATGGCTGCTCACCGCACCAGTATTTATCGGACTCCGGCCAGTGCGATGCGTGCTGTGGCGACTTCTGCCGATCGGCGCGTGTTGGTGCCGACCATGGGTGCGCTGCACGCCGGACACGCGGCGCTCGTGGGCAAAGCGCGCACGCTGGCCGGACCGACAGGCGCGGTGTGGGTGAGCATCTATGTGAACCCGACCCAGTTCGGTCCCCGTGAGGATTTTAAAAAATATCCGCGCCCATTTTTGCAGGACGCCGCGATGTGTCGTGAGCTGGGCGTGGACGCCATCTTTGCACCACACACTCTCTACGAGACAGACCATTCTGTATGGATCGATGAAACGCTGCTCTCCTGCGGGTTGTGTGGAGGCACGCGCCCGGGGCATTTTCGTGGGGTGTGCACGGTGGTGGCCAAGCTCTTTCATATCGTCCAGCCCCACATGGCGGTATTCGGCGAGAAAGATTATCAGCAGCTCGCAGTGATCCGGCGTATGGTTCGCGACTTGCATATGCCGGTGCGCATCCATGCACTGCCCACGGTGCGCGAGAGCGATGGGCTGGCACTCAGCTCGCGGAATCGGTATCTCACGCCGGAGGAACGCTCGCAAGCGCCGCAACTCCATCGTGTATTGCTCGCGGCGCGCAGGTCTCTGCGGGATGGCGCAAGCGTCCGGCACGCGCGAACTGCGGCCTTGCGGCTTCTTAAGAAAAATGCACCGCTCTCCAAGCTTGATTATCTCGAGATTGTGGATGCTGATACTCTCCAGCCATCGCCCGGGGGGCGCAGACGCATCCTGGCGGCTGTTTATTTTGGAACCACTCGACTCATCGACAACATCGCGGTGTGAACATGGAAAAATTTGACTACATCATCGTCGGCAGCGGCATCGCCGGATTGAGCTTTGCGCTGAAAGCGGCCACGGCTGGCTCCGTAGCAGTGGTGACCAAGCGGGCGGTGCAGGAATCCAACACGCACTACGCGCAGGGCGGTGTGGCGTGCGTGACGAGCGAGGAGGATTCCTTCGAACTGCATGTCCGCGACACGCTGCAAGCAGGTGCGGAACTCTGCGATGAGAGTGTGGTGCGGCAGATCGTGGCCGAAGCACCGGAACGCATCCAGGAGCTGATCGATATCGGTGTGCACTTCGATCAACGCGAGGACGATGACGGCAATAAAGAACTCGATCTCGGCCGCGAGGGAGGACACTCGAAACGCCGCATCCTGCATGCCCGCGACATCACCGGACGCGAGATCGAGCGCTCCCTCATCGCAGCCGTGCGTGCCCACAAAAACATTCACCTCCTGGAGGACCACATGGCCGTGGACCTCATCACCACAGCCAAGCTGGGCTACGTGACGGGCAACCGCTGCGTGGGGCTCTACGTGCTGGACGAAGCGTCCGGCAAAGTGCTCACGTTGCGCACGGACCGCGTCATCCTCGCGACCGGCGGCTGTGGCAAAGTCTATCTTTATACAACCAACCCGGCAGTCGCCACGGGCGATGGTGTGGCGATGGCATGGCGTGCGGGAGCGACCATCGCCAACATGGAGTTCGTGCAGTTCCATCCCACTTGTCTCTACCATCCGGATGCCGGTTCGTTCCTGATCAGTGAAGCGCTGCGAGGCGAGGGGGGGCGGCTTATCAATGCAAAAGGCCAGCCCTTCACGCAAAAACACCATCCGCTGGGCGATCTGGCACCGCGCGACATCGTCGCCCGGGCGATCGATGCGGAGATGAAGAAAACTGGTGAGCGCTGTGTGTTCCTCGATATTTCTCATAAAAGCCGCGAGTTCATCCTGGAGCGTTTCCCAAACATCTATGAACACTGTCTGGCATTCGGCATCGACATCACGCAGGAACCCATCCCCGTGGTTCCCGCCGCGCACTATCAATGTGGCGGAGTGAAAGCGAGCATCGATGGGCGCACTTCGTTGGTAGGGCTCTACGTGATCGGCGAAGCTGCCTGCACCGGCCTGCACGGCGCGAACCGTCTGGCAAGCAACTCGCTGCTGGAGGGATTGGTCATGGCGCACCGCGCCCACGAAGCGCTGCTGCGGGAGCGACCCACCAGCCGGGTTGCGGATTTCACCGACGACCTGCCACCGTGGCAGGAGAGCAATGTTGCAGACGTGGATGAACTGGTCGTCATCTATCACAACTGGGACGAGATCCGGCGCCTGATGTGGGACTATGTCGGAATCGTGCGCACGGATAAACGGCTGCATCGCGCGGGCACCCGATTGCGGAATCTGCAACGCGAGGTGCAAGAGTTCTATTGGAATTTTAAAGTCACCACCGATCTGCTTGAGCTGCGCAATCTGGTCACTGCGGCCTCGCTCATCGTGGACAGCGCACTGGCACGCAAAGAAAGCCGCGGCCTGCATTACACACTCGATTATCCCGAGACGGACGATTTACACTACCGGCGCGACACATTGATCTGGCGGAGCTGATTGTATTTGTCCGACGCCGATCCTCCACTACATTAGACCATGCTCGCCGCAGCACCACCTTCTCCACGACTTTCCGATCTGCTTCTTGAGGCTGCCGCTGCCTCCGGCGGTAATGAACTTCCGCAATGTGCCGAGTTGCTGCGCCAGGCGGCGCAACAGCAGAACCCGCTCATCGCAGTCATGCTCGACAGCGGCTTTGTCACAGAGACCAAGTTCCTCCAGGAAGTCGCCTCGCGCATGGGCATCCCCTGGTTCCACGAGACCCTGCCTCCTATACCTGCACCGATCCGCGAACGCTTCCCGGCACGCATCGCTTTGCGCCACCATCTGTTTCCTCTCTTCGACGAAGAGGCAAAGCAGATGCACATCATCTGTTATGACCCGTTCAATCTACTGGGTCGCCAGGTCGTGGCACAGCATTTGGAAGAGCCAGTGCGCTGGCACATGGCCACACGACGACAGATTCTCGAAGCTCTCCGGCAAGGCTACGGCGTGGGCGCCGACACCTTCGACGAGATTCTGCTGGGCCGCGATGCTTCCGACTCCGAAGCCGATCTGCGCCAGGAGACCACAATACTCGACCTGGACGACTCCGAGGCTTCCGTGGTGAAATTTGTAAACCAGATCGTCCGCGAAGCTTTGCAGGAAAATGCCACCGACATCCATGTCGAGCCGCTGGAGAACGATCTTCGCATCCGCTACCGCATCGATGGTGTGCTGCACGAAATTCCTGTCCCTTCGCAGATAAAACTCCTGCAGGCCTCGGTGATTTCACGCTTGAAAATCATGGCCGATCTCGACATCGCCGAGCGCCGTTTGCCGCAGGATGGACGCATCAACCTGGAGTTTGCCGGCCGCCCGATCGATGTCCGTGTGGCGGTGATTCCCTCCGTCACGGGCGAAAGCATCAGTCTGCGGTTGCTGGGCCAGGAAAAGTTCAACTTCCAGCGACTCGGCCTGGATGCTGCAGATGAGGAGAAAGTGCGCCGCCTGTTGGCCATGCCCAATGGCATCGTGCTGCTCACGGGCCCGACCGGCTGCGGCAAGAGCACTTCGCTTTATACCTTTCTCAGCAGTCTCAACACGAAGGAACGCCGCATCGTCACCATCGAAGACCCTGTCGAGCAAAAGCTCGAAGGCGTGATCCAGATCGCGGTGAAAAGCGAGATCAACCTCACATTTGCCAACGGGCTGCGAAGCATCCTGCGCGGCGATCCGAATGTGGTCATGGTCGGAGAAATGCGCGACTTCGAGACTGCGGAGATCGCCATCCGCGCGGCGCTCACCGGACATCTTGTATTCTCCACATTGCACACCAACGACGCCATCGGCGGCATCACGCGATTGATCGATATGGAGATCGAGCCTTTTCTAGTAGCCTCGGCTGTGCGCGCATTCATCGCTCAGCGCTTGGTGCGTGTGCTGTGCCCCGACTGCAAAGTACCGGGCGAGTATTCAGAAAAATATCTGCGCCAGATCGGGTTTCCCACCGGCATGGAACACACCATTTACAAGACGGTCGGGTGCGAGCACTGCCGCGGCACCGGCTATCGCGGACGCCGTGCGCTCATGGAGATTTGTGTGGTCTCCGATCGGTTGCAGGAAATGATCACCTCCCGGCAACCAGCGGGCATGTTGCGCTCTGTGGCACTATCCGAAGGGATGATCCCGCTGCGACAGGATGGCTGGAAGAAAGTGATCGCAGGCTCCACGACTTTGGAAGAAGTGGTGCGAGTGACCACGGCAGACCTCGCAGTGCAGGACGAATAGGATGGCCACATTTGTCTATGAAGCGATCAAGGCGGACGGTTCCCGCGCAAGCGGTGAATTGAAAGCACGCAATCGGGCCGAAGCCTATGCGATCCTGGACCGCGACAAGCTCCAGCCCGTGAGGCTCGACGCCGCATCCTCGCGTGCTGTCATTGCGGAAGGAGCGAAGAAAGCGAAGGAGACCACATCGGGACCACTCAAACTCACGCGGGTGCAGATCATTTTTTTCACCGAAGAAATGAGCGATCTGCTCGAAGCCGGTCTGCAGTTGGAAGGGGCGTTGCGTGTGGTGGAAGAGCGACAGCAATCGGCAGAGATACGCCAGGTCGCCACCTCGCTGCGCCAGCTCGTGCGCGACGGAAGCAACTTTGCAGACGCACTGCGCAAGGTCTCTCCGAGCTTTGGCGAGTTGTATTGTAGCCTCGTCTCGGCAGGCGAACTCAGCGGTGCACTGCCGAAAATCTTGAAACGCCAGGTGGTGTATCTCGGCGTCATGCAGGAGCTGAGAAGCAGAATCATACAGGCGCTTATCTATCCAGCATTCATCGTGGGGGCGGGACTGCTCATGATGACGTTGTTCATGGGTGTGCTGGTTCCCCAATTGGTGAGTCTCTTCGAGGATGCGGAACGGAAGATGCCGCTGGCCACGCGGCTGCTTATCGGCGTGAGCGACATCGTCACCGGCTATTGGTGGCTTATGTTGCTCGTCGTGATCGGCGCATGGTTCGCATTCCAGGCGGTGATCCGACAGCCGGAAGGCCGAAGATGGTGGGACGCCACCCGGTTGAAACTGCCGCTGTTCGGCCCCGTGCTCAGTTCCGGATTTCTTGCACAGTTCTGCCAGACACTCTCGAACCTTGTGGGCAACGGTCTTCCTCTCCTCACAGGTCTCAAACTCATGGACCGCGCCACGGCCAACGTGTATCTGCGCGAGCGCATCGCCCAGGTCACGGACCTTGTAGCTGAAGGCGGTTCCTTCTCTCGCGCCATGCGTCGGGTTGGAGGCTTCCCCGATCTGTTCGTCGATCTGGTCGCAGTCGGCGAGCAAACGGGCGACCTCGGCACCGCGTTGGAGAAAGCCGCCATCCGGTACGAAAAAGAAATGAACCGTCGCATCGAGCGGATCACCGCGCTCATTCAGCCGGTCATCATCGTCTGCATCGCCTTGCTCGTGGGTCTGGTGGTCTATTCCATCATCACCAGCATCTTCGAAGCCATCTCCGGCATGCGCGGGGGTCGAGGATGATTCGGCACCTTTACGTTCACATCCCTTTTTGTCCGAAGATTTGCCCGTACTGCAGCTTCTACAAAGAGGCGTCCGACCGTAACAAGACACAGGCCTTTCTGGATGCTGTGCTGCTGGAGTTGGATCAGAAGTTGGACTCCATGCAACTCCAGCCGCGCACTATTTTTTTCGGCGGTGGGACACCCAGCGCCCTGAGCACGCGGCAACTGGACTATCTCTTGAGCGGGCTGCGAGCACGGCTCGATCTTTCCCGCCTGCGTGAATGGACCCTGGAGATGAACCCTGCGACCGTGAGCCTGGAGAAGGCCCTCATGCTGCGTTCACTCGGTGTGAACCGCATCAGTATGGGAGTGCAAGCCTGGCAGCCGCAGATGCTGGAACTGCTGGGCCGCGTGCACACCGCAGACCAGGCGCGCCGGTCCTACGCTATCCTGCGCGAGGCCGGATTCGATAATGTAAATCTGGACCTTATATTCGGCATGCCTGGCCAGTCGCTGTCGCAGTGGTCCGAGTGTCTGCAAACTACGGTTGCACTTGCACCCGAACACATTGCCGCCTATTGCCTGACCTACGAAGAGGATACGGATTTTTTTCTGCGTCTTGGCCGGGGCGAGTTGCGACAGGACGCCGAGGCCGATGCCGACAAGTTTGAAACGACCATGCACCAGCTGGAGACTGCGGGATACGGCCAGTACGAAATTTCCAACTACAGCCGCCCGAGGCGGGAATGCCTGCACAACCTGGCCTATTGGCAGGGCCGTGATTATCTCGGTCTGGGTCCCAGTGCATTCTCCACCATCGGCACGCAGCGTTGGCAGAACATCGCCGACACTTCCCGCTACATCGCCCACGTGGCGGACCGCTCGGTGCCCGCGATGGAGCCTGTGCCAGTGCCCGTGCGGCAAAGTGAACGCATCGCTTTCGGTCTGCGAACAGGACGCGGCGTGCGCCGTTCATGGCTGCAAAATAAACAACCCGAGATTGCCGAGTATGAATCCATGGGGCTCCTGCGCCTCACCCGATCGCGCGTGGTGCTCACGCACAAAGGCCGCATGCTCGCCGACACGCTGGCTGAGACTCTCATGGCATGACACCGCGCCATGCCACATACGATGTGATCGTGGTTGGGGGCGGTCCGGCCGGGTCGGTAGTCGCTGCATTGACTGCGGAAAAAGGCCTGCGCGTACTGCTACTGGAGCGTGCCATTTTTCCTCGTGAAAAAGTGTGCGGCGATTGCATGAACCCGCGCTGCTGGGAGATCATCCGCTTGCTGCGATTGGAACGCCGCTTTCGCGATCTCACCCACGCATCCGCCCGCGAAGTGCGTATCTGCGGCATCAATGGTGCGATGCACAAGCAGCCGCTGAAACTCGCCAGCTACGGCGGAATCATGATGAAGCGCAGCCTGCTCGATGCACTGCTGCTGCAACGCGCACGCGAGTTCGGCGCCGAAGTATTGGAAGGTTGCAATGTGACCAAAGCTTCCGAGGACGGCTCGGTGGCGAGCACTGCCGGGCAGTTGCAAGCGCAGTTTCTGGTCGGTGCAGACGGGCGCAACTCCATCGTGGCACGCAGCTCCGGCATGCTGCCTTACGTCGCCAGCGATCGTGTCGGAATGCACGCGCACGTGCCGCTCCCCGATAGCATGCGCGATTCCATCGAATTGCGATTCCTACCCAATGGGTATTGCGGTATGGCAGATGTGGGCAACGACACGCTCAACCTGTGCCTGGTCGGCATGCCACGGGAGATTCCTGCGCTCAAACACTGGGCGGAGACGGAAATCGGCATCGAGACCGGCACGGTCTGGCGCAGCATCACGCCGCTTGCACGGAGCCCGGTCGGCCCATGCAAAGGCCGCATCCTGCTCACGGGCGATGCTGCGCGCGTGGTGGAACCTTTTACCGGCGAGGGCATTTACTACGCGATGAAAAGCTCCGCACTTGCAGCCCGCTCCATCCTGGCGGCGCAGAAGAGCGGCTGGAATGAAGACGCGGCACTCGACTACACCCGAGCCCATGCTCGGATGTACGAAGGTCGGCTCTGGGTAAATGCGATGGCCCGGCTGGCTGTGACCCGTCCCGTCATATCCAGAATGCTCATGCGCATGGCTCGCATACATCCCCCCTTGCTCACCTCACTCACCAACAAAGTGATGAGCTAGGCGCAATCGAAAATTTTCTGCAAAGCTGCTCCAGATGAGCGATACTGAGCGTTTATGGCATTTGCCCTTGCATCCAACTACCAACCTCGCGGCGACCAGGGACGCGCAATCGAGCGGCTCACGGCTTCGCTCGAAGCGGGCAACCGGCACCAGACGCTGCTGGGCGTCACCGGTTCCGGGAAAACATTTACCGTGGCAAATGTAATCCGGAATCTGGACCGACCGACACTCATCATCTCACACAACAAAACGCTCGCGGCCCAGCTTTACTCCGAGTTCAAACAGTTTTTCCCGGATAATGCGGTGGAGTATTTCGTGAGCTATTTCGACTATTACCAGCCCGAAGCTTACATTCCGCGCTCCGACACCTACATCGAGAAAGACAGCTCGATAAATGAGGAGATCGAGCGGCTGCGTTTGTCCACCACGAGTTCACTGCTCTCCCGGCGCGATGTGATCGTGGTCGCCAGCGTGTCCTGCATCTACGGCCTGGGTTCGCCCGAGGATTATCGGAACATGATGTGTGCAGTCATCGCCGGCGATCCCTTGACCCGAGAAGCCTTCCTCTCACGCCTTGTCGAGATGCTCTACGAACGCAATGATTTCAGCTTCGGCCGCGGCCGATTCCGTGTGCGCGGCGACGTGGTGGAAGTGCAGCCGGCCAACCTGGACGAACAGGGCATACGCATAGAATTTTTTGGCGACGAAGTGGAACGAATTTGCCGGTTCGACCCGCTCACCGGACAAGCAGATGAAACTTTGGACCGATATGTTTTTTATCCAGCCAAACAATTTGTCACTCCTGCGGACAAGCTGCAGAAGGCACTGCGCACGATTCGGACCGAACTCGATGCGCGCATCTTGGAGCTGGAATCCCAACAACGGCTTCTGGAAGCGCAGCGGCTGCGCATGCGCACGGAGTATGATCTGGAGATGATGCAGGAGATGGGTTTCTGCAATGGCATCGAGAACTACAGCAGGCATCTGAGCGGGCGTCCTGCCGGGTCGCGACCGTTCACGTTGCTGGATTTTTTCCCGAAGGATTTCCTGCTCGTGGTCGATGAATCGCATGCGAGCATCCCGCAGATCGGCGGAATGTACGAGGGAGACAAATCCCGGAAAAAAGTGCTGGTGGAATACGGGTTCCGTCTGCCGAGCGCAATGGATAACCGGCCTCTAAATTTCCCTGAATTTATGAGCATGACCGGGCAGATGGTCTATGTCACTGCCACGCCGGGGCCGTTTGAAATGGCCAATAGCGTGGTGGGCAATACGAAATACATCCCGCTGCAAAAGCACGCGGTGACAGGCAAGACCATTCGCATCGAGGCATTCAGCGCGAGCCGGGTGGACGAGGCGTTTGATGTTTATAAAAAGGGGTCACCCCTCATCGTGGAGCAGATTATCCGGCCCACGGGCTTGCTGGACCCGAAGATAGTGGTTCGTCCGCTCAAAGGGCAGATCGATGAGACGATCAACCTGTGCCGCGAGCGAATCGAGAAAGGCGAACGCGTTTTAGTGACCACGCTCACCAAACGCACGGCGGAGGATCTTGCGGACTACCTCAAGGATGTCGGACTGCGTGTGCGCTATTTGCACAGCGACATCGACACGATCGAGCGGGTGGAAATCCTACGGGCGTTGCGTGCTGCGGAATTCGATATTCTGGTGGGAATAAATCTGCTGCGTGAAGGGCTGGACCTTCCAGAGGTGAGTCTGGTGTGCATTCTGGATGCGGACAAGGAAGGGTATTTGCGCAGTGAGACATCGCTGGTCCAGACCGCCGGGCGAGCCGCGCGACATTTGAACGGTGAGGTGGTTATGTTTGCGGACACGATCACGGGCAGCATGCGAAGGCTCATGCAAATCTCCGATTACCGCCGCAAGCGACAAGAAGAATACAATGCGAAACATGGCATCACGCCGCAGAGTGTATCGCGCGCAGTGCAGGAGAGTCTGCATACCCTGCTCAAGGGTCGAGAGAAAGCCGAGTCCGTGATCCGTGAGGCGGGTGGCGACTACAGCATCACGGAAGTGTTGCGGGAGTTGGAGGAGGAAATGCAAACTGCGGCTTCCAGTCTGGAGTATGAGAAAGCCGCGCTGCTACGAGATCAGATTCGGGAATTAAAAGAGGGGACAGGGATTGCCAAGATCGAGCCCAAGCAGCGTCCCGTGCGCTATACGAAAGGCAAGAAATTCAGCAAACGCGCGTAGCAAGCTCAACGCGTGTTTTCACTCATCGCAGCTCCGTTGCTGCAACGCGCTTGACTACGTGCGGCGTAATTCTGCTGCGCGGCCTCTGTCGGGTAACAGAACCTGCAGCGCAGCTCACGGGCAAATCTGGAAAGCATGGAAGCGTCTATGCGATCATTTTTACTTGCCTGACCCGCGCGTTGTCATTTTTCAGGACGGAACGACAAGTAAAAAGCCATCCCGCCCCAAGGCTTTGGGCGGGATGGCAGTTTGGTTAAGCCCAGCTCTCGAAAAGAGCCGGATGGGGCAAATATTAAACTAGTTTCTCTCGCATTCCACCGATGGAATGGCTGAGTTTTTTAATGCCCAGCTCGATGCGGGTTTTGACCGTGCCCAGCGGTGTGCCGGTCATGCTTGAAATCTCTCGTTGATTGCGTCCTTCAAAGAATGTCATCAAGATCACCTGGCGTTGTGGAGGCGGAAGTTGATTGATGTGCTTTTTCATAATGCGATTTAAGTCATGGCGTTGTGCATCGCTCTCGACCACGTGGCGCTCATCATAATCTTTATCGGGATGATTGGAGACGACTTCGAAACGGTCGGTGGCGCGGCGATAGGCAGAGTGTTGCCGCACGCGGTCGATGGCCCGGCGGCGTGCCAGGGTGGCCAGCCAGCTAAGGAGTTTGCCTTTTTCAGCACTGTAATTCTTGGCGCGATCCCAGACTTGAATAAATACATCCTGCAAAACATCCTCCGCGTCTGCGTCGTCGTGAAGCACTTGCATGATGATGGATTTCAGGGCAGCGCGATATTTGTTGTGCAGCATTTCCAAAGCTCTTGGGTTTTGCTGGAGAAGTTCCGTCATGATTTCCTGATCTTCGTGAGTTGTGTTGATTTCTGCAGTGTTCATAATGATGTGTGGTTCGATTGGTTTCAGTGACGAGACCAATCTAGGCAGACGCACGAATTTTGAAAATCGGTGGGGCACCCCATCGTGCTATCGGTGAATCCGCCCTGATAAATGACTCAGGGTTACCGATAACTGCCCCGGTGCGGACGCCATCTCTCAGGTATCCGAGAGCACAATTGAAGGGTGGGACCTGATGATGTTTTATTGGGTCACTTAAGAGTCCAACCTAGTGTTTATGGGCATTCGAGCGGGATGCGGCACAACCTGTACAGGTTGAGAGCACAATTTTTCCACCAGACACTTTACCTCGTTAGCCTGAGAGGACCATCAGGGTTTACCCTGACCGCCAAGACTGGAGGCGTAAGATGTATTGGGGTAAAGGCCGTAGCAGATGGGGGAGCTGGGCGGCAAGATGCCAACCAGAGCCGGGTTGGAAGCCCGTGCTTCGGGGCATCTGCAAATTACGGAACCGCAGGCGAAGCGTCGGCAGTTTGAAAAGTGAACTGGACTGGTTCGGACGTAACCGAAAGCTCGTAACTCTGGGGAAATTGCGGGTGCCAGAAACGCACACTGGCCGCTGCGGATTGCGGAAAGGTAAATTGCCCATCCTCATCGGTGACCACGCCGTAGTCGTTGGTTACAACGATCCAACAGCGCATCCATCGATAGATATCGGATTCCACGCGATAGATGCCGCTTTGATCGAAGGTGTATTCGCGCGCGGGAGTTCGCTCGGTAAGTCCGAAGTTGAACAGGTTCCGCCCCAGCTTGCCGTGCTCGTGGCGAATGCCGCGGACATTTTGCAATCCGGGGTCGCGAGTTTCAAAACGGACACGCGTCCCGGGTGGGATGACGATCACACGACGATCGAAGCGGCAATTTTCTTTTCGAAGAATGATGGGGTCTGGCAGTGCGGGCGCGGGAACGCCTGGGAGCGTGACTACCACATCGCCCAAGGCGCGATCTGCCCCGATGCGCCAGTTCTGGGTATGAAACGGCGCATGCTCCCGACAGTTCTCCTGTTTGCTCACATCGATTTCGACGTCAGGGTTCGGGAGTTCGCCAGTGGAGAGGAAGACTTTTCCCGTGATCTCGGCTCGCACCGGGTTCAGTGCTGTGAGCAAGAGGATAGCAAATATCCACGCCAGCCACAGGCTGACAGACCAATTAGCTCTGCGCGGGAGCATTTGCTGGAGCCTCTGTCTGCGGCGCAGCACCATCGGCAGGAGCATCCGCAGCTGGCGCCTCAGCAGGAGCGGCACCGCCACCGCCTGGCAACGTAGCATCCGCAGGGATCGCGAGCAGCTCAGGTTCGGTCCAGGGAGTCGTGCGGGCTGAGAACTCTTCCCGCGCGGCTGCGACTTGTTCCGGGCTCACTTCCGAAGCGGTGTTACCCCAGGCCGAGCGGATGTAAGTCATGACTGCCGCGATGCGTTCATCGTTGAGATTCTTGTTCCATGCGGGCATCACGCCGTTGTATTGCACGCCATTGACGGTGAGAGGACCTTGAACGCCATTGAGCATGATTGCGGCCAGACGTTTTTCCGATCCAAGCACCCAATCGGAGCCGGCAAGCGGTGGGTATTGGCCCGCCACGCCCAATCCGCTTCCCTGATGACACGCCACGCAATTTTGGCGATATACCTTGTCACCAATTTCGGCCAAAGACGCTTCCTGGACTTCAGCGGCCGGGCCTGCGGCACCGCCGGATGGCTTGAGTGGACCGTCGTAAATGCTGTATGCATCCCAGCGGAAACCGCCGCTGTAGAGGGAGAGATAAAGGCCTCCGGCAAATAACGCTGCCCCGAAGAAACCGAGCAGAGCGAGATTGAGAGGCTCTTTGCCATCGATAGGCTCTTCGTTTTCCCGAGCCACAGCGGCATGGATGTTCTGCACATCGTGCTTCTCCGTGTAGTCGATGTCCTGCGACAAATCGGGAGATTTGGATGGGTCTTGTGGAGCGGGATTCATGGGAACGAAAGCACTTAATCTGCGAGAGGTGCTTCTTTTAGCGGGTAATTTCGGTTGAGAGAAATGAGATACGCCACGAGTGCTCGCGCGTCGTAAGTCGGCACCAATTCATACCCCTCCTCCAGTTCCAAGCCTGGAACGGTGAAGGCATCGGGCGACGGCTCGCCGACAACCTTGCGTTTTTCAAATAAAAACTTGAATGGTGGCATCGTGGACTCCGCCGCAAAAGCTTGTGGATTATACAAGTGCTGGTAATGCCACAGCGCGCTCGGCTGTCGGGCTCCGATGTTGGTGAGGTCTGGCCCGGTGCGCATGGTGCCAAGATAGACGGGCTTTTGATGAATATAGTCCCGCGGCACAGTGCGACGCGCGCCCCAGCCTCGTTCGATATCTGAGCCGATGTAATCTGCTCTCACCTGCTGGCTATGGCAGTACATGCATCCCATGGACCCATACACGATGGCGCCATGCGCGGCCAGGCCGTCGGGTGTTGGCGGAAACAGCTCTCCGGTCTCCTCGTCCTGCTGAGGTTGCATATTGCCCAGATGGATAAACGGCAATGCCACCAGCCCGATCCAGGCACTGAGGAAGGTAATAAAAATGCCGATGAATAATTTCGGAAGACTGTTCATGGTCAGTTATTGTCCTCCGCCAAATCCGTGGTGAACACGGTCGGTTGCGGGCCTGTCCGTCCCAATCGCAGCAGCATGAGCACGAAATGGAATGCGAATATAAAATGCGCTCCAGTCAACACGACACCCGAGATGCTACGCGAAAAGAGATAAGGAATCGTGACGCGCACCGTCTGGATAAAATCGATTTCCGAATTGAGCAGCCATGCACCTTGAGCCAGGCCACCCACGGTGAGTGAACCGACCATGATGATGATGCCGTAAGCCGCGAGCCAGAAATGCAGTTTGATAAGACGCGGTGAGCGCCATTCGCAGTTCACCAGGCGCGGCACGATGTAATACATGGAGCCAAAAAATGTCATGGTCACGAACGCATACATTCCGAGGTGCGAATGCGCGACGGTATGGTGGGTGAAATGAGTCATCTCCTGCACCCAGCGCGAGGCCATGGAAATGCCTTGCAGACTGACCAGGGTGTAGGCCATCGCTCCGAACACGACGAACCGCAATGTCGGGCTCACGGCGAGCAGGTGGAAACTGCCGCGCATGGTCATGTGATGATTGATCGCCACCGTGACCACCGGGATGATCATCATGAAACTCGCGACCACGCTGGCGGAGACCAACCACACCGGGAATGGCCCGCCGATGAGGTGATGCATACCATTCCAGCTATAGAACAGCGCGAGCGACCAGAACCCGAGCGCACTCAGATAATAGCTGTGCACGGGACGCCCGATTACTTTGGGGATAAAATAATATGCCGCTGCCAGGCCGATAGGCGTGAACCAAAGCCCGAGGATGTTGTGAGCAAACCACCAGTTCACCGTCCCCAATGCGACGCCTCGAAGCTCGATCCCTTGGGTCAGCATATTTGCCGTGCCATAGAGCCATGGGAACCAGAACAATGCTGCGAGCAGGTACCACTGCGACACGTACACGTGGCCGGGCAGGCGGAAACGGAACATGATGACAGCCCAGATCGCAATGAGGCCGTAAGCGGTAAAAATAATGGGCGTGGCGTAAGCGGGGATTTCCAGCCATTCGATGGAGCGGTTGGCTCCGGCCAGAATGCCGATGATGCCGGTGATCATTCCCACATTCCACAACGCACCGGCGATGATAAGAATCATGCCGTTGCGCAATGGCACCCGGCAGAGCCGCGCCATCAACCACACGGCGATGCCGATGCCGGCCTGCGAGGTCCAGCCGAAAGCCATGGAATTGAGATGCGCGGTGCGGATACGGCCGAAAGTCAGCCACGACCAATCAGCTAGAAACAGCGGGCTGTGGAGTTTCCAGGAAGCCACAAAGCCAAAGAGCGATCCTGCGAGCAGCCAAAACAAAGCGGCTGAGAAAAAGAACAGCACGGGTCCGCGCGTGGAACGGTCGATCTCGACGCGCGTGGCCACATTGATCACGCCTGGTGTCTGTTTGTAGGGCTGTGTGGGTGGGGTTTCGACTACAACGCTCATGATTTCTCCTTGCCCGCCACTTTGTTCTTACGTGTGCGTTTTTTAAATATCATGTCCGTGGGAGTGCCAATGGGTTCATCCTCATCGAAGATCACTTGTGCGCCTCCGCGCATATTCTGGAACTGCCCATCCCGCGCGGCCCAGAAGAAGGCCAGCACAGCGGACCCTCCCAGAATCAGCATGGACATGCCGATTAAAAAATACGCCGCCATCATGGGTTGGCTTCCTCCTCTGGAGTGGCGTTCGGTGTCATGATGGATTGCGGTGTGGCGTTTTCGCCCGGCGGGTTCGGTGCAGGCAAAGCGTCCACGGGTGCGTCTGCGTCAGCTTGAATCCCGGCTTTGGGAATGCCGTCGTGCGCTGGCACCGCCCCACGTGCTGTATCTGGCCGGACTTTACCGGCAGGAGCAAGGTTATCTGCCTCTCCGCTCTGAGTGCTCGTGGCACTTTCCAATCCGGATGGCGTATTGGTAACGCCGGATGGAGTGGCGGGGCCTTCGATCTTCGGACTTTCCTGCGTGTTGGGCGACTCCGAGGGGTCGGGCACGTTGGTCTGGTTCTCAGGCGGAGCGGGGACGATGGCTGTAGCTGGCGGCTCTGGCTTCACCGGCTCGGGCACTGCCACAGACGATGCTGCCACCGGCTTAAGCTGAAGTTTCGTCACCATAAGTTCCATCGCTCGGTCGATC
>CBDUBV010000051.1:0-19432 GCA_965365475.1 uncultured Chthoniobacteraceae bacterium
GAGGGCGAGCAGGAGGTCGCCCTTCCGTGCGGCCACGGGCGCACACCGGTAGTCGGGTAAATGCCGACCCGAGAGGAGCTTACTCTCGGTAGCCGAAGGCAGCCGCGCCACCGAGCGACGCCGTGGGGAGCAGCCGGAGGCGAGCATCCAGCCCGTAAGCAAAACCATGTTGAATCCGATTCAGTCCGAAAGTCTGGTGAGCCTTCGTAGGAATGGAGAGGATGCTTTGCGCGTGTCCTTGCTGGACGCATGCCCGCCACTCATGTATGCAGGACAACCCATGGAAAAAGTCATCATTGTTGGGTCCGGCTGTGCGGGACTGACCGCAGCCATTTATACTGCTCGCGCGAATCTGAACCCGTTGGTTCTCGAAGGGCGCGAACCTGGCGGACAACTAACCACCACCACGCTGGTCGAGAATTTTCCCGGCTTTGTGGATGGCATCGATGGTCCGCAGCTCATCATGAATATGCACCAGCAGGCTGAACGGTTTGGAGCGCGTTTCGAATATGCACAGGTCACAGGTTTCGCGCCCGCCGACGGTCATGTTCGCCTTGAGATCGATGGTCAATGGCACGAGACGGAGACTCTCATCATAGCAAGTGGCGCATCAGCAAAGTGGCTGGGGTTGCCTAATGAAAAATCTCTCATCGGGCACGGGCTTACATCCTGCGCCACGTGCGATGGAGCGTTCTATCGGGATGTGCCCGTGTGCGTGATCGGTGGCGGAGATTCCGCAGCGGAAGAGGCCACCTTCCTCACGCGCTTCGCTTCCAAAGTGTATCTCATCCATCGCAGAGACACCTTGCGCGCATCGAAGATCATGGCAGACCGCGTGCTTTCCAATCCCAAAGTGGAGCCGGTGTGGAATAGTGTCCCGACAGCCTACCTCAGCGATGACAAAGGCGAGATGCGCGGCATCCGCCTGCGCAATGTCGCCACGGACGAGGAGAGCGAGCTGGATGTGCATTGTGTGTTTGTCGCGATCGGCCACACGCCGAACACCGCCCCATTCCGCGAGCATCTGGAGACGGACAGTGCAGGCTATCTGCTGCAATACGAAGGAACGCGCACCAACATCCCGGGCGTGTTTGCGGCAGGCGATGTGTCTGATCAGCTCTACCGGCAGGCGATCACTGCTGCGGGCCAGGGTTGCGCAGCCGCGTTGGAAGCCGAGCGCTACCTTGCAGGGCGCGAATAACTCGCGGAGGTCGCCCGCCTAATCTCTGTGAAATATTGCGATCTCACCCAGTTCTACTCGCCGGTCAGTGGCGGGGTGAAACGCTATATCCAGGAGAAAGTGGAATTCATCCGCAACCACCGTCCGGAGGATTCTCATGTGCTTGTGGTGCCCGGCGAGCGCGATGAATGCATCGAGTCCCGCCAGGCACGCATCTATACGATTGCCTCCCCGCTGCTCAACCGCACTTCACGCTATCGGGCATTGCTCAACTTGAGTGCGGTCGAAGAAGTGCTGGAGCTGGAAAAGCCTGACCTCATCGAAAGTGGCGACCCGTACCAGATGGCGTGGAAAGCGATAGCATCGGGCCGCGCTCTGCGGATTCCCGTGGTGGCCTTTTACCATTCACATTTTCCTGAGGCCTATCTGCGAAGCACGATGAAGTACTTCGGTCAGTTCGCCACCAGCATGGCGATGGATTTCTCGAGGCGTTACGTGCGGCATTTGTATAATCAGTTCGCGCGAACACTGGTGCCTTCCGCAGCTCTGGCGGCACTGCTCAGAGACTGGCAGGTCGAGAATGTGGCGACCGTCGATCTCGGAGTTAATACGGACATTTTCTCACCGGAACCGGACGATCGCGCAGCCACTCGCAAAGCTCTGGGCGTGAGCCAGGACAGCACCATGCTTCTCTATGTGGGACGTCTCGCTGCGGAGAAGAATACCAGCACTTTATTCCAGGCCTTTGAGTTGCTGGAGGCAGAGGCGCCCGGCAGATTCCATTTGGTCGTCGTGGGCGATGGCACGCAGCGCGATCGCATGCAAGCCCTGGTCCGCTCCTCCCCGGCGGTCACATGGCGCGGTTATTGTGCGGACTCCGCCGGGCTCGCAGCCTACTACCGCGCAGCAGACTTGTTTGTGCATCCCGGAGTGCTGGAGACTTTTGGCCTGGTGACTTTGGAGAGCCAGGCCTGTGGAAGCGTGGTGGTGGGAATTCGCGGAAGTTACATGGACCGCATCATCTTCACCGACCAGACCGATTGGGCGCAGGCAAATACACCGCAAGCCCTGGCAGCAGCGATCCTGGCGCATGAGCAGAAAGATCTGCGCGCCGCCGGGCTCGTCGCTGCGCAGCGCGTGCGGGAACGCTACGGGTGGGAGCAGGTGTTCACGCGATTGTTTGAGATTTATCGCGAAGCCATGTAAAACCCAGAGCATGAAAGCAGCCCGCGATTTTCAAATCCGTAAATACGCTCCTGCGGATCGTGAGGCAGTGCGCCGACTGTGTTGCGATACCGGCTTCCTCGGCGAGCCGATCGATCCCGTGTTTGAAGACCGCGAGCTGTTCGCAGATTACCTCACGGCATACTATACCGATTGGGAACCGGAGTCGTCGTTTGTCATGGTGCGCGATGGCGAAGTGCGTGGCTACATCTTGGGCTCGCGCCGCCCGCTGCGGCAGCAAATGCACGGGCTTTACCAGAACTTGAGCATCTTCTTCCGCGGCTTGCTACGCTACCGCCGCTACCGGACGGCTTCGCGTAAGTTCGTGCACTGGATTCTTACGCAGGGTTGGAAAGAAGTGCCCGCAGCACCCCGGCGCACCGCTCATTTTCATATCAATCTGCTCGCAGATGCGCGGCAGGTGGCGACTACGCGTGCATTGGTCGATGCTTATCTGGCGTATCTCAAAGCGTGTGGCGAAAAAAAAGTCTTCGGCCAGATGGTTACTTTCGAGAGCAGACGAGGATCACGCCTTTTTCAACGCTACGGGTTCAAAGTGCTGAACCGCTCGGAGATTACGAAATACCGCGATGTATTCCCCGAGCCGGTCTATCTGTGCACGGTCATCAAAGACCTCGATGAACATACCACGCTCTACGACATCGAGCGGGAACCGGCAGTCGAAAAAACGTTATGAGCACATTGCTGAAAATCACGTGTCCAGACCAGGTCGGACTCCTCACCCGCATCACCGGCCTGGTGGCCGGGAAGGGCGGCAACTTGTTGGAAGTGCATCAATTCACCGACCCGCTCAGCCAATGGTTTTTTGCCCGGTTGGAAATCGATACGCCGACGATGCGCTGTGGCATGGATGCATTCGGTGCGGAGTTCGGGCGGTTCGCGCACGAGTTGCAGGCGGAGTGGACGCTGCGCGACTCCGGGCAGAGGCTGCGCACGGTGATTCTCGTGAGCCAGCTCGATCACTGTCTCGCGGACCTGCTATGGCGTTGGCGCTCGGGAGAATTGGCCATGGATGTGCCGCTGGTGATCTCCAATCACGAGACGCTGCGGCCCGTAGTGGAACGCGAAGGCGTTGAGTTCCTCTGCATCCCTATAGCGCAGGACGACAAGGCGGAAGGTTTCTCACGACTGCGTCGCGCGTTGGAGCAAGCGCACGCTGAACTGGTGGTCCTTGCGAGGTATATGCAAATCCTCCCCGATGAGCTGTGCACGGAGTTCGCAGGAAAGATTATCAATATTCATCATTCCTTCCTTCCGTCGTTCGTCGGTGCCAATCCGTATCGCCGTGCTTACGAACGCGGCGTGAAGCTCATCGGCGCCACGTGCCACTACGCAACGCCAGACCTGGATGAAGGCCCTATCATCGATCAGGAAGTGGTGCGTGTGGAGCATTTCCATCAACCCGCCGACCTGCTTCGGCTTGGGCGTGATTGTGAGCGGCTGGCTCTGGCTCGAGGGGTGCGCTATCACGTCTCGGACCGGGTGCTGGTGCACGGACGCCGCACCATCGTGTTCCGGGATTAGCTGTCGGGCTACGTGCGCCGGTCGAGGAATACTTTTATAAAGGCCACTTCGAGCGCGAGAGACTCTTGCACGTTGCGCTCCAGATTATCGCGAAGTTGCTCCAGATGATCTATTTTTTCCATGGGCTCCACATCGGGCGGCACAGCAGCGGTCGCAGCGGCGTAGTCCGGGAAATGCAGCCTGCCATGAGTGCCACGCTGCTGGTGCAACACGTCGGCCCACCATTGCACAAGCACTTGAAGCACATGAGAGCGTTCGCGCAGGTAAGTGGCTTCCGAGATTGCCTTGTAGTATTCCTCTCGCTCCTCGAGCCATTTGCCGTCGGAGGATTGTTTATACAGCGACTCCTCCGCTTTAAATTCCCCTGCATGCGCATCCACGATGGATTTTTTAATGTCCGCAAGCACTTGCTGGAAATTCCGCACAAACTGAAATACATGCGGAATCTGCGGCGACGGGATTTTGCTTATTTCCGCCAGAAGTTCGAGCACCGCTTTAGCGTGTGAGCCCACGGGCGGCTCGTTGGTGCTTCGGAGCGGCACGCGCACACATCGAGACAGGATGGTGTCGAGCAGACTCTCCGGCTGGGAGGTGAGCAGAAGCAGGAGACAATTTGCGGGCGGTTCCTCCAGCGTTTTCAGAAATGCATTGGAAGCCTGCGGCTGCAAGCGATCAGCATCGCGCACGATTGCCACCTTGCGACCAGCACCGCCTGCTCGCAATTGCAGCGCGTGCTCCAGCTCGCGTATTTGCTCGATGCGTATGCGCCGCGATTTGGATTCCGGATCGGCCAGACGCACATCGGGATGCTGCAATGCAGTCTCCGGCGTGGTGCCGGTGACCAGCGCGGTGAGTTCGAGAGCAAGCGCATTCTTTCCGCTACCTTCCGCGCCGGTGATGAGATACGCATGCCCCAGCCTCCCCGCCGCATGGGCGCGCTGAAGGTATTGCCAAGCCTGTTGTCTAGTGAAGGCCATCGATAATTGCAGAAATTTGTTCGGAAATAATCTCGCTGGATCGTGCTCCATCCAGCACCCGCATCCGCCCCGGATTCTGTCGGGCCAATGCGAGGTAACCTTCCCGCACCGCTTCGTAGAATGCCTGCGGCTCGGACTCCATCCGGTCCACGGTGTCTGAGTTGGGATCGCGAGCCGTTCGACGCTCCCAGGCCAGCTCAGACGGCAGGTCCAGAATAAAAGTGACATCCGGCAGCGTATCGCCCACAGCAAATGTGTTGATGTCCGCAACTGCCTCCGCAGAAAGTCTGCGCGCGACCCCCTGGTACACCGTGGTGCTGTCCAGGAACCTATCAGACAGAACCGTGGTTCCGCTAGCCAGTGCCGGGCGGATGCGTTCCCGCACAAGCTGGGCGCGGCTCGCGGTGAAGAGCAGCAACTCGGTCTCTGCGCACATGCCGACGCCTTCGGGCGCGTATTTTAATAGATGCCGAACGGACTCTCCCAGCGGGGTGCCGCCAGGTTCGCGCACAATTTCCACCCGAGTGCCCTGCCTCTGCAACCGAGCCGCAAGAAGAGCGATTTGCGTGGACTTACCACAACCTTCCGACCCTTCAAATGTAATGAACAAACCGCGTCGCATGAGCGGCAAGAAGTAGGAAAAACGATTGGCATTGTCCATGACAATGCACGGCGGTAGTCTCCGACTCCGAGATGAAAAAGCATTGGCTGGTGAAACAGGAGCCCGAGGATTACCCGTGGCATGCGTTTGCCCACGATGGCGTCACCGCCTGGACCGGGGTGCGGAATTACCAGGCTCGCAACTTTCTTCGCGAAATGAGGAAAGGCGATGCGGTGCTGTACTATCACAGCGGGAAAGAGCGCGCAGTGGTGGGTGTGGCCCGGGTGGAGCACGCAGCTTACCCAGACCCCACAGCCACCGACGGCGATTGGCTGGCGGTGGATCTTGTGCCCGTGAAAAAACTCGCCACCCCCGTGGCGCTTGAGAAGATCAAGTCGGAAAAAACATTGCAGCAAATCGGACTCGTGCGCCAAAGCCGCCTCTCGGTGATGCCGCTCACCCGGGTTGAGTTTGATACCATACGAAGTCTATGATTCGCATGTCCACGCCATGATTGCATTTGTCGCCGCCATTATTTTCACCTTGGGAGTGTCCGCTCTATGTTCCGTTTTGGAAGCGATGATCCTCAGCACCACGGTTCTGGAAGTTGAGGAGCTGAAAGCACGCAAGCCCACCTCTGGAGCTTTGCTGGAGCGGTTTCGCAGCAATCTCGAGGCCACTATTTCCAGCATTCTCACCGTCAATACCGTAGCCAATACGCTGGGCGCAATCACCGTGGGTGGCATCGGCGCGAAGCTCTTCGACGACGTGTGGCTGGGCATGATCTCGGGGCTTATGACGATCAGCATTTTGTTTTTCTCCGAGATTTTGCCCAAGAATATCGGCGTCATTTATCGGCGGAAGATTTCTTCCTTCATGGTGTTTCCGCTGCGGTTCATCTGCTGGCTGGCGCATCCGCTCACTGTCACTTCGACCTGGCTCATCCGCCGATTGCTCAAGATCGAGGTGGAAAAAGTAAGCAACTCCGAAATCGCTCTGCTGGCCGAGCGCGGCGCGCGCGAGGGCAGCCTGGGCGATGCAGAGTTGAAGCTCATCCAGTCGTCACTTTCCATGCGGGAGACTCGTATTCACGAGATCATGACGCCTAGAAATGTCGTGGTCTGTTGCGATCAGGAGGAGAGCACCGGTGATGTCCTCGCCCGGTTGCGCACCATAGCGTTTGCACGGATGCCGGTATATGAAGGCACGTTTGATAACATCACAGGCATCGTGCGACGCCGCGACATTCTAAGCGCAGTGGCTTCTGGTAAACGCAGCACGCCGTTGAGTGAGATCAAGAGCCCTGCGGTGTTTCTCTCGGAGGTCGGGCTGTTGCAGCCTGCGATGGAGAAGCTCATCCAGGAGCATCAGCAACTCGGCGTGGTGATCGATGAATTTGGAGGATTTGTCGGCGTGGTGACCTTGGAGGATATTTTTGAATTCATCATCGGGCGTGAATTCTACGAGCAGGACGACGTGGCGATCGATATGCAAGAACTGGCCAGGCGTCGATCCCTGGGGCGCGCAAAAAGCCGCTGATACATCCCGCTGTGCGCACCCGACCCAAGGGCACATCAGCGCAAGGCTTCTCGTCGATATCTCAGGGATTTAGTGCCAGGAAATTTCTTAATACCCCCAAAGATGGGGTGCGAGTTACCTCTTTGCCCGATTCCAAATCCACCACCACCAGATCGAGCTTGTTGGCTTCCGTGCGCACGGCTGCCACTGCAAAACGCTCTGTGCCAGGCACGGCGCCGACGTTATACACGTAGTCACCCCATGTTATTTTTCGATGGGTGACCTCACCGCCCAAACCCAGCGCGGCCACATCGATCACAAGCAACTCTTTCTGGTCCTGGTGACCGCTTTCCAATTTGTCCGCACCGCGGGTCCATTGGAAACCAGTGCGTGCAGCCAGTAGTTTTTTGGTTTCCGGCAAATAAACGCCAGATGTCAGCCCCCGCGGTCCCGTGGCGACATGCGCCGCGACAGTGCGTTTTTGCAGATCGATAAATGCTGCGCCTCCCGTGGTGGAGGCGTTCGATATAAACAGATATGGCACGCCGTCCACTTCCAGGATGCTGCCCCGGTCGGGGAAACTCGTTCCCATGGAGCCGTCCGCAGCAGTTGAGATGTATTTAAAGTTCTTCCACTCTCCTTTTAGCGCGGCATCCAGGTCCGCCACAGCCACCGCGCCATACAGTCTGCACGGGATGGCGATGGTATTGGACCCCGCATCGATGTGGATATCGTGGGGGAGGGGACCACGATCTTTGCTTCCCACTGGCATGTCCAGATCCCCGTGATCGCGCGGTAACACCAAATCGTGTTGCACACGAAGCGAAGGAATTTCCACTACAACGAGACGCCCGCCGCGAGCTTTGCCGCTTGTGCTATCCTGCAGGTGCACGGAAAATCCCTGCCGACCATCGGGACTCAACGCCACAGCTTCCTGCCTCATCGCCGGAGGTTTGATCTCCTGTCCAGGATTGCTTTCCGCCAGCACTTTTTTCTCTTTCATCGATACCAGGTGCAGCTTCCCTTCGTGCCCGCACGCCAGAATATGATCCTGGTGCAGTGCAGTATATCTTGGGCGGTCAGAGAGCTGCACCCGTTCAAACGCGGAAGCCTTCAGATCCCCAATTATCAGGTGTGGTTGTGTCTCATCCTCGTTCTGCCCCACGACATGCTGCCCATCCTCGCTCAAACGGACCGTTTCCAGCCGGTGGCTGGCCTCTTCCAGATAGATCGGCTTGGGGGCAGATATCACGCCGGTTTGCGTCTCCACCTGCACACGAGCGATGCCCCCAGCTTTGCCATCGAAATACGCGTAAATAATGTCCGCTTGAGCTGTGTTGTGTGCAAGAAAAGCAACTGCGAGGACTGCTGGAATAAGGTGTTTCATATATGGATCGCGCGTATGTTTCACAAAACCGTCCAATGAACAAGATGAATCTGTCACAGGCTTTTACTTAGCCGTTTTGTTGTTACCCATGGGACAGTTATTGCAACTAACCTCTCGCCCTGAAGTTCATTTGTGGTATGCAATGTGTTCGATATGAAGGCAAAACTTAAAGATGTGGCGGCTCGTGCCGGTGTCGCTCTCAATACCGCTTCGACTATTCTTAATCGCCGACCTAATTCCTGGGCTTCCAAAAAGACAGTCGCTCGAGTGATGCAAGCTGCCGAGGAACTCAACTACCGGCCCAGCCGTGCAGCTGTTGCCCTGCGACTTGGCAAGTTCAATACCATCGGTCTGGTGGTCCCCGATCTCACAAATTCTTACTTCGCCAGTCTGGCCGAAGCACTCGAGTCCGCAGTCCGTGAGAAAGGGTTCGATCTAGTTATTGAAACCAGCCGTTCAGACGTCGCCCGGGAACGCCATCGCATCGAGAACATCGTGGACCGCCAGGTGGACGGCCTCGTGTGCTGTCTCCTGGATGGCCCAGCCCAAAAAGACTTGCTGGAATCCATCTTTTCCCATGGAAAAGCCATCGTCGCCATGACTGAAGCGCCTGCTCCGCCTCTGGCCGTCGATTGTGTTTCCACGGATTTTACTCCAGGCATGCGCGACGCCATGCGCCATTTGCTGCAGCTCGGCCATCATCGTTTTGCTTACATGCGCGCCGTCGCCCCCCAACAACGCGAGGGTGGCAGACCGGAAATTTTTCGAAACTCACTCGCAGAATTTTCAAGTGGTGAGTCCAAAGAACAACCTACGTTCAAAATCCTGGAGTGCGACCAAACCGTCGCCGGCGCCCGAGCTGCCATGCGCAACATGTTGAAGGAATCCGACCCCGCCCATCGTCCCACAGCCGTGATTGCACATAACGACGTGGCAGCCATCGGAGTCATGCGCGCCGCGATCGATCTGGGCTTGAGCGTGCCTGGGGATCTGTCGGTCGTGGGCGTGGACGATAGTTATCTCTGCGAACACCTTCCCATATCCCTCACTTCCGTGGGCTACCCAAACGCAGCTCTGGTGGCTGAAACAGTGAATTTGTTAATGCGCCGCATGGAGAAAATCGACGAAGTCGGCCCCAGGTGCACTAATTTCTCCACGCATCTGGTCGTTCGAGAAAGCACAGGCCCAGCTCCGCAACGAGGCTAGTGCCGCCATGCACGCCAATCCTTACTTGTTATTTTATAAGAATCGTTTATTCCCCCATCCATGAGCATCGTCCATTCGCCAGAACAGTTGTTGCAGTTGTGGCAGAACCCCTCCGCCGCTTACCGCGGCAAACCGCTGTGGACCTGGAATGGACGCTTGGAAAAAGGCGAGTTGCTACGGCAAATCGGTATCCTGCAAGGGATGGGTTTTGGCGGGTTCTTCATGCACGCGCGCACGGGGTTGGCGACGGAATATCTCGGCAAGGAATGGTTTGAACTCGTGAATGCTTGTGCAGACGAAGCTGAACGCCTGGGTCTGGAAGCATGGATTTACGATGAAGACCGCTGGCCCAGTGGTTCTGCGGGGGGCAAAGCCACTCGCGAGCCCGCGTTCCGTATGAAATATCTCCGGATGACTCGGAGCAATACCGGCGACTTCCAGTGGCATTCAACCGTGGTCGCTGCATTTGCAGAACCCACCGCGAGCCAGCCACATCCTTCGGCCTGGAAGCGATTGACCCAGCAGCAATGCAAGGAACTATCACCCGATACTCAGTTGCTGGTGTTTGCTGTGGAGCTGATGGATGAGGATAGTTTCTACAATGGCGCCACGTATCTGGACACGATGAATCCCGAGGCTACTCGGAAGTTCCTCGAGGTCACCCATGAGCAATACGCCGTGCATTGCGGAGACCGACTCGGGCGCTCGATCAAAGGCGTATTTACCGATGAACCCCATCGCGGCATGGTCATGAGCAATTTTGCAGACCACCACGATTCCGCCTGCGTGGTGCCGTGGACAGACCAGCTCCTGGTGGAGTTTCATAAACGTTTCGGATTTGATCTTGCAGACAACCTTCCTGAGCTGTTCCTCGCTTCTGCGGAGTCGCCAATTTCCCCCGTGAAATGGCAATACATGGAGTTGACACAGACTTTGTTCCTCGAGAATTTCATGTCGCCCATGCTCGCCTGGTGTCGCGAGCACAACCTGATCCTTACGGGGCACCTGCTGCACGAGGATAACCTCGTCTCGCAAGCTGTGCCCAACGGCTCCATGATCCGCAATTACGAGTACCTCGACTGGCCAGGGGTGGATGTGCTCACCGAGGGAAATAGAAATTTCTGGCTCGCCAAACAATGCCAGTCCGCCGTGCGACAACTCGGGCGCGATTGGATGCTGTCCGAGCTGTACGGCTGCACCGGCTGGCAACTGAGCTTTCAAGGCCACAAGGAAGTTGGCGACTGGCAGGCCTTGTTCGGCGTGAACGTGCGCAGCCATCACATCTCCTGGTACACCATGGAGGGAGAGTCCAAGCGCGATTACCCAGCAAGCATCTTTTTTCAATCCGCATGGCACGATAGGTATCGCTATGTCGAAGATTATTTCAGCCGCATCCATCTTCTCATGCAGCAAGGCGAGCCAGTGTGCGATCTGCTGGTCTTGAGTCCGCTGGAATCCGTGTGGGCGCAGATTCACCAGGGCTGGGTGGACTGGCTCGCTGCGACGTCCCCGTCCATCGAGGCGATCGAGACTATTTACGCGGAGGTTTTTCACCAACTAGCTGGCGCACAGCTTGATTTTGACTACTGCGATGAGGATTTTCTGCTCCGCTTTGGACGCGTGGAACCGGGCGACAAGGGACCGATCCTCTGGATCGGCAAAGCACGCTACCGATGCGTCGTCATGGCAGGCATGTCCACGGTGAGAAGTTCCACTCTCCGGGTGCTTGAAGAGTTTCAGCGCGCCGGCGGTCGCATCGTGTGTGCGGGCGATCCGCCGACTTATGTGGATGCCGTGGTCTCCGACCGCGCCCGCCAGTTGTATGGCTGCTGCACAGAGGTGGCAATGAGCACCGGCGCGCTCGCGTCAGCGTGTCGGGAGGCTGTGTTCCCATTCGCAGAAGCACTCGACGAGGAGACTGGTCTGGCCGCGCCCGATATCTATGTGCAAGCGCGAGACACGCCCCAGGGCCGTGTGATCATGCTGCTGCGGATCGAGCGCAGCGGTGTGCGCCACAATGTCCTGGTGCGCTTGCGCGGCTCGGGCACAGTCGTGAGGTGGGATCCGCGCACCGGACGACGCGAGCGAGTGACCACCCATGCGCAGGGTGAATGGCTGGAGTTGCGTGCCGATTTTGGCCCTTCCCAGGAGTATATCTTTTCCCTTGAGCATGAACCACACGATCTCCCGCTCGTTGTTGCGCGCGAAGAGAAGGAACAACGAGTGTTGGACGGCACATTCTCCTACCGACTGCATGAGCCCAATGTCTGCGTGCTTGACCGTGCCTCCTTCCGTCTGCATGACGGCGAATGGGCCGAAGCTCAGGATATATTGCGGGTGGACCAAAGCGTCCGAACTCACCTCGGTATCGCCCTGCGTGGAGGCAGGATGCTTCAGCCATGGTTCAGTGCCTCCGACAACTCACCGCGACTTGCACGGCTCGGGTTGAGATTTTCGTTTGAGATAAACGACATGCCCGAGGATGGTGTCGAAGTCGTGCTGGAACACCCGGAGCGGTATCGATCGCTCTTGCTCAACGGCCAGCCCGTGGAACTCGCAAGCACCAAGGGCTGGTGGATCGATCCCTGTTTTCAACGCGTCCCTATCCCACGTGCAGCGCTTCGCCCCGGCAACAATGTGCTCGAGCTGGAAATGGATTTCCATGCCAATTCAGACCTGGAAGCGATATATCTCACAGGCAATTTTGGCGTACAACTCGATGGCCTTCGCCAGACATTGATCCGACTGCCCGCGCAAATTCAATTGGGTTGTCTTACGAAACAAGGGCTCCCCTTTTACGGAGGCAAACTAAGCTACTATCCATCACCGGAGCAACTCCGCGGGCTGGATTCCCATGCAAAGCTATCTGCGCCAAGTTTTGAAGCCGCATACATTCGCGTGGTAGGCCGGGAGGAGAAGAGCCAGCTCATTGCGTTTACACCTTATGAAGTTTCACTGCAGGAACTTCTACCGGGAGATTTGGAACTGGAAGTATGCCTTACCCGCAGGAACACCTTTGGCCCGCTGCACCAGTTGCCGCGCCATGCCGATTTCTACGGCCCAGACAACTGGATCACTCAAGGTGAGCAATTTTCTGAGGAATGGGTGCTCTGGCCCGCCGGTTTGCTGCAAGCACCGGTCATCACCAGCTACCAGTAGCTTGCAGCCATCCGCTGAGCACACTCCACGCAACAGTGAAAGTCGTCAGTGAGTCTCAGACGGATTCTTATTTTTATCCTGGCACAAAGGGTGCTTACTAAATGAAACTATGTATCGAATTTGTGCGTGGTGTCATGATGGTTTGAATATGGAGGATACGCCTCTCCAGGACGATGCGCCCATCACCCATGGAGTCTGTGAGGAATGCATGGTGCGGCTGCTCACAAGTAGCACGCAGACCATGGAAAACTTTCTGGATTGCTATGCGGAACCCATTCTTCTGCTCGATGGCTCTGGCAAAGTGCTTGCGGCGAACGAAGCCGCGTCCGATCGACTGCACCGCAAGCGCGATGCCATGCTCGATCAATACCCCGGAAATCTTGTGGAGTGCGCCCACGCCCGATTGCCAGGCGGCTGCGGAAGGACCGTGCACTGCCGCACCTGCACCATTCGCAGCGTGCTCAATGCCGCAAAGACCGGGTGCAGCCAGCGTCGCGTGCCGGCAATCGCAGACCACGGTGAGGATGGTGAGAGCGGCATGACACGGTTTCTCATTTCGGCAGACCGCATGGGCGACACCATCCTTCTCCGCATCGACGAGATGCAGTCGTAAGTTTACCGACGAAAAAATCCGGCTTGTTCCCGGGCGCGGGCGGTTTTACACAGAGGCTTGTCCTACGCCTTACAATCATGATCCGCAGCGAGTTCACATTCGATGTGATCATTATCGGCGGAGCACTTTCTGGCTCGTCCACAGCGCTGCTTCTGCTTGAGAAAGACCCCGCCATCCGGGTGTTGATCGTCGAGAAATCGTCCGCGTTTAAACGCCGCGTGGGCGAATCGACCGTGGAGATCAGCGCGTTTTTTCTAGGGAAAGTGCTGGGGCTTTCCGGACACCTCGCCGAGCACCATCTCGTCAAGCAAGGGCTGCGGTTCTGGTTCGCCAACAAGGCCACAGTTTCCCTGGCGGATTGCAGCGAGATCGGGCCGAAATATCAGGTGCGCTTGCCCGGCTATCAAGTGGACCGGGCAGTTCTGGATGAGGAACTTCTTGCGCGGGCCAGGAATGCCGGCGCGACAATCATGCGGCCTGCGAAAGTCACGGACTACTCTCTTCAACCAGGCGGAACCCAGCAGGTGCGGATCGCCCAAGAGGATAAGATGATCGAGTGCCGCGCCCGATGGTTGATCGATGCATCGGGGCTCACGGGAACCATCGCCCGCAGACAGGGCTGGATTCGACGCAATGAGGAGCATCCCATCGCCTCGCTTTGGAGCCGCTGGCAGGGCGTGAAAAATTGGGATTCCACCGAACTGGCTCGCCGACATCCCCAATGGTCGGACCGTGTGCAAGGCACTCGCAACACCGCCACCAACCATCTGTGCGGGCAGGGATGGTGGGCCTGGATGATCCCGCTCAAGGGCGGCGATGTAAGCATCGGTGTGGTCTATGATACCCGGCTGATGACACTCGAGCCCGGCCCCGTGCTGGGTGAACGGCTGAAGAAGCTGCTCGTGACTCATCCCGCCGGGGCAGAGATGTTGCGCGACGCCAGCTTTCAACCAGACGATGTGACATACCGCAATCATCTCGCATACGTGAGCAATGTGTTCGCCGAAGATGGAGTGGCGCTGGTGGGCGACGCCGCAGCGTTCATGGACCCATTTTACAGTCCTGGCATGGATTGGATTGCTTTCAGCACTCTTGCCACCACGAATCTCATCCTCGATTCGCGCCGACGCGGGGGAGTGAGTCCTTCGCGCTTGTGCAATCACAACGCGGGCATGGCAACTTCCTACCGCCGGTGGTTCGCCGCCTTATACAAAGATAAATATTATTACATGGGCGACTACGAGTTGATGCTCCTGGCGTTCAAACTTGACCTTGGGCTTTATTATTTCGGCATCGTGCGTGGTCCACTCACAGGTCGGCGGCATGAGCTGTTTCACCCGCCTTTTTCCGAGCCTGTATCGCGTCCATTCTTCGCGCTCATGCGCTGGTACAACTCCCGACTGGCCACGATCGGACGCAATCGCATGGCGCAAGGCCGTTGGGGTCGGCACAACTCGGGGAAATGGTTTCCCTTTGATAGTTACACGTTCGATTCCAGTCTTGTGCGGCGCATCTGCTCCGCCCTGCTAAGCTATGCCTGGCTGGAAGTGCGCGAGTTCTTCAGTCGAAGCAGATCGACTCATACCTTGCCGGGCGCAGCCGATGAACGCACCATTCCACAGACTCACTCCGGCAAGGCGCTGTGATCAATCTTGCCGCGTTCCGTGCGCGGCAACCTCGGCAGCACGCGCAACAGACGCGGCAAACGCCACGGCGGGTTGCACCGCAGATATTCCGCGCGAAGCTCGGCTACGGACATTTCGGTCTCCACCCACGCTGCCACACGCGTGCCGCCTTCGAGACTTTTTAAAAACACATCCGAGACGCCGGGAATCTCCCGCAGAGCTTTTTCAATTTCGGAAAGAAATACTTTTCGCCCACCGATCTTGATAAACCCCAGCGCGCGCCCAAGCAGATGGATGCAGCCCTGCTCATCGATCACGGCGTGATCAGGAAGCGTGAACCAGCCCTCGTGCGTGTCGATGTTCATGGCCAAAGCCTCCGACCGAACCTTGAGCTGATGCTCCCCGGCCTGCTGAATGTCCACCCCACACAACGGCTGACCTATGCCTTCACACTCCGAGCCCGTGCCATCGTAAGCCAGCCCTCCGGTCTCGCTAGTGCCGTAAAAATTATGCAGTGGCCGACCAAACCGCGCCCGGAAATCTTTGCGCATGGTTGGTTCCAGAACCGCCCCTGCCGAGATAAACGCGCGAACAGATCCGAAATCGTGAATATCAATGTCCGAGATTAGCAACGCCCGGAAATGGACAGGCACGCTGGGCAGGATCGTGGCGTGAGTGTCGCGACAAGCCCGAGCCATGCACGCGGGCAGGAAACCATCCGGTATCGCGCACGCGGTCCCCTGCAACAGAAGTGGCAAAACAAGATTCCCCAGGCCGTAACTATGCCCGAAGGGAATCACCGCAAGATTGGTGTCCTCCGGGCGAATATCCATGGTTCGAACCACGTGTTCGCCGTCGGCGATCAGTGCAGCGGCTGTAAAATACAACGGACGCTTCTTTCCTGTGCTCCCGGAAGTGAGTTTGACAAAAGCAGCTCCCGCAGGAACGTCGGCCCGCGTCTGCCCTGTCGCTCTCAGCCCTGTCTCATCAAACAAATACGCCGCGCCCGTGTCCACGATGATTGAGAGCATCTCCTCCTGCATCGTCGCGGGATCGAGCGGCATGATCACTGCGCCTGCGCGATGGAGTGCGAGGAATGCGGCAAGCCATTGCGCACCATTGGGGAGATGCACCAGCACCTTCTGCGCCTTCACACCCGCAGGGAGCGCGATCCTTTCGGCAGCCCGGAGCAACTCGTCCGCAGTCAACTGACCCACGCCCACATGGTGAATCAAAATCCGTGACGGATTCTTCCGCGCCACGGTCTCAAACCTATGCCAGAGATCAATCATCCGCTCGATATACCGCCACCTGTCCTTCAGCCAAAAGTCCGTCGCAGCAAGAAACACGGCCTGCGAATAACAACAGATCATCGTCCGGTTTATTGATCAATGCCGTCTCCACAGTGAGCGTCTGCGCAGAATGAAACTCTGCTTGATGAAATATAAACTTTCGTGCGCTTACCAGCCTGCCTCCACGTGAACTTCCCGTTCGCATCGCGTCGGACGCCAGAATAAGAGCACCACACTGCGCGATCAATTCCACCGCAAAAAGGCTTGGCACCGAGCCCTGCTCAAACAACGGATTGCCACCGAACTCAACTTCGCAAACCGACCGGCTGTCAGAAACGTCGAGACATCGAGTCACCAATCGCATGGGCGGCTGATGTGGCAGCAAGGAAATCAGCGAATCAAACATCATTCCAAGACCGGGACCGCAGCGCGAGCCATTCGCAGATCAAAAGCGCGATTACCACCGTCACCGCCACCGCCAGTCCCAGGCTCGCGACCGCCTGGATGCGGCTGAAACTCAGCACCAAAAACGACGCAGTCGTGGTCAGTGCGGACAATCGCACAGACATGCGAGCTGCGGAGTCGTGGGAATTCTGCCATGTGGAGAAGATTGCGTAGTCAACCGATAAACAGAATGCGAGCAGAAATCCGATGACCGTGAAGAGGTTCAACGCCTGCTGCAACCAGCCAAGGATTCCCGCAGACATCGCAAGCGCAATGAGAGGAATCACGATAACGAGTGCCCCTCGACGCCATCCAAGGAAAAACAAAAGCAAAATGCCCATGGCGCAAAATCCTTTCAACGAAAGGTAAAAAGCGGATGCGCGATATTTACTCATCACCGCTTCCAATCGTCGGGTGTGCTCCAGCGAGATTGCTCCGGCTTCCAGCGCGACTGGCAGAGACTCCGCCGGTAGGAGCGTTGCAAACCAGTGCTGGCCCTCCACGCTTTGCCACAAATCCTGCAAAGGTCCAGGCAACCCTCGAAGGAATACTTCCCTTGGGTGCGTGTCTGGCATCGCTGCATATGCTTCCCAAGCTCTGCGAAACTCCTCAAAGATTTCAGGCTTAAATCCCGCGTCGGCAAGCGCTCGAATCACCTCATCCGCAAACTCAGGATTCTCCCGCGCCCACATTGCCGCCTGGGCACGCTCCGACTCCAGCGACATCCGATCAGCGAGCGTGTCGAGATTCAATTTCCGCCCAAGCTCGCGCGTGGACGATAGGGCGTCATCGAGCGTTCCTCCCCCGGTGAGCACCAGATGCGTCTCCCCTTTTTTTCCAAGCATCTCGTACAAACGCGCTTCATTATCCACAAGTTCCGGCAGAGGGATTTGCAAATCATCAAGGCTATCCATCCAGTGCACCCGCAGCCAGCCGGTGACGCCCGCAAAGAATAGCACAGCCAGCAGGACGCGGAGCACATGGACGGACGGACTCCATGTGCGAACCTTTCCAGGCTGGGTGCCACTCGGAGGCTGAACCACAGGCATCCACAGAAACAAAAAAACCAGCGAAAAGCCAAGCCCACACGCGACCAGCAAGCCCATCTGACGCAACAGCGGCAGCTCGGAAAACAGCAGGAACAAAAATCCGGATACAGATGTCGCCATACTTAAAAGCAGCGGCCATCTCACGCGTCGCAATGTGTTCGCATAGCTCTCCTGTGCGCGGTGATGCAGCACAGTGTGAAAACTGTAGTCCACCGCCACGCCAAACAGCACGGAAGCCAGCGCGAGAGATAGCAGATGTATGCTTGGAAAAATGACCAGGCATAAAGCGAGCGAGGCTGCGAGTCCGCATACAAGCGGGATAAACATATGCGGCAACAGACGCGGTGTGCGCACTCCGAACACGGTGATCAGCAAAGCGATTCCCATGCCGCAGGCTGTCAGCCATTGAATCTCCGTCTCGATGCCTGCACGCGATTGGCTCGCGAAACGTGCCACCCCGGTATAGGACAGCGTGATGGAATCCGGCAGATCTGCCTGCACCGTGCGCACGAGTTCAAACAAAGGACGCTGTCCCTCCGGCGTGAACGGCGAGATTTTTTGACGGGCCCATATCAATCGATGCGGAGCATCGGCTGTCATCTCAGGCAAAGCCACCGAGCCGCTCATCGACTGCAACAGTCCAGGCAGCAACAGCAATGGATCGCCGCCGATGGATTGGCGGAACATGGGATACTCCGGCATGGTCAGAAAATCGCGGAGGTTTTCCGCCACCCGCGTGGGCAGCGCATCCACCTCCGCGTGCCCGGCGAACCAAGCGGGAAACAAGAGCGGGAGCCGGTCGGTGTAAAGTTCCCGCGCCCACGGAGAGTCTGCGAGGCTATCCATATCTACCAACACTTCGGAAAAAAAACCGGACTCTTCCAACAATGCCCGGGTGTCCGCGACCGCAGATTCGAGTTCGCCCGCATCCTCCCCTTCCAGGGCGAACAGCACAACGCGCATGCTTTTTTCCTTTAAAAGACTGCGGGCCAGCTCCAGTGCAGGCTCGCCCTGCGCGTCGGGAATAAGCTCCGTGACATCGGTGGAGATTTTAGCTTGCCAATCCGTGCGACTGAAAAATATGCCCAGACAAACCACCACGCCGACTACGGCGGCGATACGAGTGAGCCTGGACATGCTAGAGTCCACGAAGCTCCGCCGCTGAAAACGCGGGATTCAATCGCGCACTGGTGATACGAATCTCGTGCCGATCCCCGTTGGCAAACGCAATGTCAATCTGAGTAATGAGGTCGCCACGACCAGCAAGAGTTATCGATGAGAGATGCCGGCGCAATGAATCCGTGGGCGTCATTTGCGTCCGCCACGTGTCGCCTTTCTGATCCCACACCATGGAAAACGATCTCTCCAGCTTGTCCATGCGGCCCTCAAATATGTCGATTAGAAATGCAGGCAATGGTGCCGCCCCACTCCCCGACTCCGTGCGTCGGTTGGGCGAGCCCGCGCGAACCGGCGCACCACTGCGATAAGCACGCGTCTCCTCGCGAGGAGCTTTGTAATCGAAAATCACTCCGCGTTCCCTGACATAACGCAACTCGCCGGACATCGACAGCGGTTCAGCGAGCACGTCCAGATGACGCTGCTCCGTGAAGTC
>CBDUBV010000052.1:0-19428 GCA_965365475.1 uncultured Chthoniobacteraceae bacterium
GCTGCTGCGCTGGAGATGGGCGCTGACGCTGTGCTGGTGAACACCGCCCTTGCCATTGCGGGCGACCCGATCACCATGGCTCGGGCATTCCGTCAGGCGGTGGAAGCAGGGCGCGACGCCTTCACCTCGGGCCTGGGCGGCATGTCGCAATTTGCCTCGCCGACAAGCCCTCTCACCGCTTTTCTGGAAACCGCTTAGCACCATGGCATTGATCGAAGTAAAAAACCTACGCACCTGGTTTCCAATCCTGGGTGGAGTGTTGCGCTCTCATCGCGGCGACATCAAAGCGGTGGACGATGTATCTTTTACCATTGAGAAAGGCAGCGCCGTGGGATTGGTGGGGGAAAGCGGCAGCGGAAAAACCACCGTGGGACGCACTCTGCTAAAGCTCACACCCGCCACCGGTGGCGAAGTGATATACAAAGGCACCAACATCCTGCCGATGAACGAAAGGCAATTCCGCCCCCTGCGTCGCGAGATGCAAATGGTTTTTCAGGATCCTTATGGTTCGCTCAATCCGCGACTTACCATTTACTCGATCATCGCAGAAGCATTGGAAATCCATTTCCCCAAAATGAGTCGCGGCGATAGACGCTCACGCGTGGGCGAATTGCTTAAGCAAGTGGGGCTGCAGCCGGACCACATGCTGAGGTATCCGCACGAATTCAGCGGCGGACAACGCCAACGTGTAGGCATCGCACGTGCACTCGCTGTCGAGCCCGAAGTCATCATCTGCGATGAACCCGTGAGTGCGCTGGATGTGAGTGTCCAGGCGCAGATTGTGAATTTGTTGCAGGATTTAAAACAGGAGTTGGGGCTCACCTATTTATTCATCGCGCACGATCTCGCGTTGGTGGAACATTTCTGCGACCACGTGCTGGTCATGTACCGCGGAAAAATTGTCGAGTCCGCGACATCGGACGAGATTTACCGCGACCCTCAACACGAATACACACGCAAATTGCTGGCCGCTGTGCCCAGATTCGCGTGACCGCCACTGATACACGGTCGGCTTTTGCCAATCGGACGCTGGATGCACACCCCTCTCGCTCCCGGCACGCCCCACGGCAATCAGCTGAAATGGCTCTGCCCAAAGTTGCCAAGGAACATGTTTGATGTTTGGCTTTCGCGCTATTATCCTCCGCGTTCTTTGTTATGAATAGGTTTTATCTTAGGCTTATCCTGTGCGCTATGTTGACGGCACCCACCTTTGCCCAGCAGCCGGAGTCTGCGGCACCCGAGACGACGGATACAGTAGAAACACAACCTGAGCGACGCCCGTTTTTTCAGCGTTTGTTTGGACGGCGTGAACGCCCGCAGAAAGAACAGGAGCCCGTGCCCACCCCTGGTCCGCCGCGTCCCAACGTCAAGCCTGAAAAGCCAGCACCAGCGAGGGAATCGAGCCCGAAACCCAGTGCACCAAAGCCTGCCGCTACGCCGAAACCCACTGTGCAACCCAAGCCTAGTCCGGAGCCAGTCTCCACGCCTGCGCCTGAGCCGACTGATACTCCCGCTGATCAAGGTATCCAGATGGATGAAGCCCCGGCATTTACCGAGCCTGCGCCTGCGCCTGCCCAGTCAGTCTTAGTTTCCAGCTCGGGCGATGTAGTGGAAAAACTCCGCAAACTGCGGGTAGAAGCCCGGGAAGACCAGGCCGTGCAATCTGCTCTGCAGCAAGTGCAGAAGGCTACTACCGAACCGGAGTATTACGAAGCGCGTAAAACATACCTGACGGAGTTGTATAAAAAGATACGGGCTCTGGACCCGGAGCTTGGAAGCATGATTGATGCAACCGAAGCTGCATCGATTCGCCGGTTGGAGTCGAAACGGGAGATGATGCGATCGGTCTTTGAAGCAGGCGGGCGGCCCGAAGAAGGCAGCGAGTAACACCACACCAAACAACTCACATCCATGACCAAGACAATGAAAAAAATGATTCCACTGGTGTTGCTCGGCGCAGGGTGTGTCCTGGTGGTTGCATGTGCGACCACGCGTCCGCATCTGCCCACGGTGGACTCTGTGGATCTCGACCGCTATGTGGGTCGATGGTTTGAAATAGCATCCTACCCGGCCTGGTTTCAGCGTGGTTGCACGGGCACTATGGCGGAATATTCTCTCCTTCCAGATGGCCGACTGCGGGTGCTAAATGGTTGTTGGCGCGATGGCAAATGGGATACCGCAGAGGGCACAGCGCGCGTGGTGCAAGGCAGTGCAAATACCAAGCTTAAGGTGCAGTTCCAATGGCCTTTCACTGGCAACTATTGGATTATCGCGCTGGACAAGGAGTATCAATGGGTGGTCATCGGTGAGCCTTCGCGCAAGTATTTGTGGATACTATCGCGGAGCCCGGAGTTGGCTCCGGCCACATACCGCATGCTTACGGAGCGCGTGCGCGAGTTGGGCTACGATCCGGCCAGATTGCAGCACACTGTGGCAGCTCCCGCGCATGCCACACAATAGCCATCCTCGCCGATTGTTGGTGGTCGGATGCGGCTATGTCGGGCGGGCATTGGCCGAGCTGGCCAAGAGCGCAGGCTACGAGACCGGGTGTGCCGTTGCAACCGAAGAATCTCTTGTGCAATTGCGGCGAACCTTCGCCGTGCGCCAGGCCGATGTTTCCGACCCGGACTCCGTATTGGCGTTGTGCGATTGGTGGGGGGCGAACTCTTGTGTGGTCAGTTGTGTCAGCTCTGGGGGAGGGGGTGTGGACGCTTACCGGCAGGTATATCTGCGGGGTGTGCACAATCTGTGCGAACATTTTGCGCGATGTGTTTTCACCAGCAGCACATCGGTATATGCGCAGACGCAGGGTGAAGTGGTCGATGAAACCAGTCCGGCCGAGCCTCTGCGCGAGACGGGCAGGATACTTCGGCGAGCGGAAGACCACGTGCTCTCGCGTGGTGGGGTGGTGGCGCGGTTGGCTGGCATCTACGGACCAGGTCGGTCCGCTGTCATAAAGAAAATGCTGACTGGCACTGCTACTCTCGATGGCGACGGGAGCAAAATAGTAAACCATATTTATCAAATCGATGCTGCCCGAGCACTGTTGCGCCTATGTGCAAGCGATGTCGCGTCGGAGGTGTATAATGTCTCGGACGATATGCCGCTCACGCAATTGGAACTCTACCAGGACCTGGCTGCACATCTGGGCAGACCTTTGCCGGAGCGCGTTGCTCCGGATATGACCCGCAAACGCGGTTGGACTAGCAAGCGCGTGAGCAATGCGAGAATGCGCGCGCTTGGCTGGCGCGCGATGTACCCGTCGTTCCTCGATGCGGTTCACAGCGACGCAGACCTTGTGCAGTCCGTAATGGGATAGCAGATTATGTCTTTTCATCCGCGCAGGCTGCGATAACACTTCTGTTCAGGGAATCCATGGAGAACGAATCGATAAGCTCTGACAGCAGTGGGCGCCTGGCGGTGGGTTGTTTTTGTGCGACATTCCTTAAGCCCGAGATGCTGCATATCTACAGACAGATCACGGGTCTCGAGCGGTATCGCGGTGTTGTATTTACGCAGAGTCGAGAATGTCGTGAGGAGTTTCCATACTCTCAGGTGGTGGAACTTGCCAAAGCTCGCAGCCGTTTTTTTCGCAGGCTTTGGCGCAAACAGATTTTGCGTGAGCCAATCCAGATTTATCCTGCGGAAGCACGGATGTTTATTGAGACAATGCGGGCGAGCGATATCCGACTTCTGCATGTATATTTCGGACACATCGGAGTCTATTTGCTTCCGCTTTTGCGAATGTCTCCCTGGCCTGTAGTCGTTTCTTTCCATGGAGCAGATGTGGGTGTGGACATGCAAAAACCCGCTCACTTGCGTGCAATGCGTGAGGTGCTCGCATTGGCTCGATTGGTCCTTGTCCGCTCTCATTCGCTGCGCGATGGAGTGGTCGCGTTGGGCTGCGACCCTGGCAAAATATATCTTCACCGGACGGGAATTCCCTTGGATGCGTTTGCTTTTCGCCAGCGTACGCCGCCTGTGGATGGTGCCTGGCATCTGGTTCAAGCGTGTCGGCTGATTCCGAAGAAAGGGCTGGATCTCACGCTTGAGGTAGTTGCGAGATTCCAAAAAGCACATCCCGCTGCCCGCCTTACCATTGCGGGCGATGGCCCGCTGTTGCACAGTCTGCAAGTCGCTGCGGCCAGGCTGGGAGTAAGGGTGAAATTTGCGGGCTTTCTGTCGCAGGATCAATTGCAAGCTTTGTATTACGATGCACACATTTTTATTCATCCCAGCCGGACGGATAGCCAAGGGAACCAGGAAGGTGTGCCCAACTCGATGCTTGAAGCGATGGCCACCGGTATGCCGGTAGTCGCCACGCGGCACGGCGGCATTCCGGAAGCGGTAGTGGATGCCATGGGCGGTTTTTTATGCCGTGAGGACGATGCGGAAGGGCTTTATAAATCGCTGCGGCAACTGACCGACAGCCCGGTGCGCTATGCCGATATGGGCAAAGCCGCTTCAGATTCCGTGCGCGAACATTTCGAGCGTCGCGCCCAGATAGCGCAGCTTGAAGTGCTCTACGACAAAGCTCTGGCGTAGCCGGAGGACAATGTCCTCGGAAGCATTTCTGGGATATAAGAATTTCTCGCATGCGTGAGACTGCCTTCGTAAAGTGCGCTCCATGTCGCTGTGGAATATCGCCAATCCGAATTTAAAAGACCTCGTCGCTTACGAACCGGGAAAACCTGTGGAAGATGTGGCTCGGGAATTGGGGCTCAACCCCAACGAAATTATTAAGCTTGCTTCCAATGAAAATCCGCTCGGCCCTTCACCTCTCGCTCTGCAGGCCATGCGCGACATGCTCGAGCGGGCGCATTTTTACCCGGATGGTGGGGGATACCACCTGCGCACGGCCATAGCTTCACAATTCCGTCTCGAGAAAGAAAATGTAATTCTCGGTAATGGCTCCAACGAGATCATTGAATTTCTTGGACATGGTTTTCTAAAGCCGGGTGATGAGGTGATCACAGCGCAACACGCATTTGTAGTATATAAACTCATGGCTACACTTTTCGGCGCAACAACTGTCGAAATTCCAGACCCAGGTTTCGTGCACGACCTCGAAGCCATGGCCGATGCAATCACCCCGCGCACCCGCCAGCTTTTCATAGCTAATCCCAATAACCCTACTGGCACTCTGGTATCGGCTGAGGAGATCGACCGCGTGATGAAGCGTGTGCCGGAACACGTCATTGTGATTTTCGATGAGGCATATCACGAGTTCCTCGCCGACCCGCCAGATACCCTTCGCTATGTCCGCGAAGGCCGGAATGTGATCGTGCTGCGCACATTTTCTAAAATCCAAGGACTCGCAAATCTGCGCATCGGATATGGGCTGGGCAGCAAAGAATTAATCGAAGTGCTTCAGAAAACGCGCCAGCCATTTAATGCAAATGGCATCGCCCAAGCCGGTGCGCTGGCCGGGCTGCGAGATCAGCAACACCAGCGGCGCACGCGCGAGGTCACCGATAAGGGGCGAGAGTTTTTGCAGAATACCTTCCGTGAGATGCGGCTGGAGTTTATTCCGAGCCATGCAAATTTTGTACTTGTCCGTGTGGGCGATGGGGACCGGGTTTTCCGCGATTTGCTTGCAAAGGGGATCATTGTGCGAGCCATGCGAAGTTACCAGTTGCCGGATTACATCCGTGTGTCCGTGGGTACGATGGAGCAGAACCGGAGGTTCATCCAAGAGCTGCAGGCACTGCCGCACCTCGCGTATCTGTCGGCTTGATTATCGCGGATGGACTCAAGCACCATCGCCGCCATTTCGACGCCCCCTGGTGAGGGTGCCATTGGGTTGGTGCGCATATCGGGACCGAAGGCTGTCGCGATTGCCGATGCTGTGTTTCAGGGGCGCCAGTTGCCCAGCCAGGGGCGGGCTCGCATGCAATATCACGGCGCGGTGATAGACGGCAACGCGCGAGTGGATGAAGTGATGCTCACGGTGTTTCGTGCTCCTGCAAGTTATACAGGAGAGGATGTCGTGGAGATCGCGTGCCATGGAGGATTGCTGGTGACGCGTGAAATTCTGGAGCTGGTGCTTCGCTGCGGAGCGAGGCTTTCGCACCCGGGCGAGTTCACAGAGAGAGCTTATCTCAACGGCAAGCTGGACCTTACCCAGGCTGAGGCGGTCATGGACTTGATCGCGGCCCGCACACCACGAGCATTGCGCGCAGCGACCGAACAACTGGAAGGTCGCCTGGGCAGCGCGATGCGGCGTTTGCAGGATATGCTTCTGGCGGTGCTGGCCGAGGTGGAAGCGTATATTGATTTCCCGGATGAAGATATTCAACCTGCCACAGGCGATGCATTGCTGGCCCAGCTCGGGCGGGTGCAGGAGGATGTCGAAGCTCTGCTTTCCACAGCCGACGAAGGCAGAGTGCTGCGCGAGGGGCTAAAATTGGTGATTTGCGGTAAACCCAACGTGGGCAAATCCAGTCTGATGAATTTTCTACTCGGCTACGAGCGCGCTATTGTGAGTGCCACGGCTGGCACCACACGCGATACAATCGAGGAAATGATCATGGTGCAGGGAATCCCCGTGCGGCTTACGGATACTGCTGGCATTCATGCCACGGAAGATCTTTTGGAACAAGCTGCCATGACGCGTTCACTCCGAAGTGTGGACCAGGCGGACTTGGTCCTTCATGTGGTGGAGGGACATCTCGCTCCGCCGGATGGGTTTGAACCCCATGGCTGTGTGGTGGCCAACAAATGCGATCTGGGGTTTCAGTCGGACTGGCAAAACTGGAACCCGGTTCGTTTTTCCACAGTTACCGGAGAAGGGCGCAAAGAATTGGAAGCCTGTGTGGTGAAGTCCATCGCACAAGGGCACGGTGGCGCCGGGTCGGTGGCAATCAATGCCCGACACAAAGCGGCACTCAGTCTCGGAAAGGATGCCATGGAGAGAGCTGCCGCAGGGCTTGGCGAGGGGTTGGCTCCCGAGTTGATTGCCTTGGAAATCCGCAGTGCCATGGAATATCTTGGTGAGGTCGTGGGGCGAGTGGATGGTGAAACATTGCTCGGTGAAATCTTTTCCCGGTTTTGTATAGGAAAATGAAAATACCTGATTGGCTTTGGAATTTCGCTTACGAACGCCTCGCCAGACCGCTCTTGTTTCGGTTCGATCCAGAGACAGCGCATCATATCGTGATGACGGGCCTGCGGGTCATCTCCGCAAGTCCGTTTTTACTCGAAGCGTTGCGCCAACCTTCGCCTGCCAGCCTGAGTCGCGAAGTGTTCGGACTACGATTCCCAAATCCGGTAGGTTTGGCTGCGGGTTTCGATAAAAATGCCGAGGCTCTCCCAGCCTGGGCAGCACTGGGCTTCGGATTTGTGGAAGTGGGAACGGTGACAGCTCATCCACAACCAGGAAATGATAAGCCCCGGCTCTTTCGCTATCCTGAGTTGAAAGTTTTGATCAATCGCATGGGTTTTAATAACGTGGGTGCCTCAGCCATGGCTGCTGGACTGCAGGCGCTGCGAGAGTCCGGTTTGTGGCCAGCTGTGCCGGTGGGTATAAACATAGGGAAATCAAAGAAAACTGATTTGGAAGATGCGGCTTCCGATTACATCAACTCATTTGCGCGGCTGTGGTCATTTGGAGATTACATTGTCATCAACATTAGCTCACCTAACACACCGGGTCTAAGAAGCTTACAATCGAAATCGCACGTATCCGATTTGCTCAGAATGGTGCGTCAATGGGTCGGTAAGCAAACTTTGCGCAAGCCAATCCTGGTGAAAATCGCCCCCGATTTAACGACCCACGAAGTTGATGACATAATATATGCGGTCTGTGATAACATGTTATCTGGCTGGGTTGTTTCAAATACTACGTTGGACCATTCCAGCATGGGGACGTTGCGAGATGAATCCGGAGGGCTTAGCGGCGCACCACTCTATGAAAAGTCCAATCGCATTCTTAGCCATGTCATCAGAAATTCGCATTTACCGGTCATAGCTTCTGGTGGTGTCATGTCATCCGAATCCGCCAAACATAAATTGGATTTGGGAGCGTCGCTTGTTCAAGTCTATACCGGCTATGTGTATCGTGGACCCGCGTTGGTCAGCGAAATCTGCCGCGCCCTTCTGTAAAATGGAATATTTGCAAAGGGCAATTGACACCATCGTCGGTGATTTCTAACGTCTTCTCTCCAACACACCCACTTTTCATCACATTACCAACTATGAGCAGCGACAAGATTGTCACCATCACAGAGCAGAATTTTCAAACCGAAGTCTTACAATCCGTCACCCCTGTGCTGGTTGATTTCTGGGCACCCTGGTGTGGACCTTGCAAAATGATCGCCCCTGTGCTGGACGAAATTGCGGAGGAAAAAGCTGGAACGGTTAAAATTGGAAAAGTGAATGTGGATGACAACGGCGGACTTTCTCAAAAATTTGGCGTCCGCGCGATTCCCACGCTGCTTATTTTCAAAGGGGGCGAGGTAGTTTCCCAGGTGGTGGGCATGGCCGGCAAGAAAGACCTCATTGCCAAGCTCGACGCCGCGATGTGAGCTGGCCACAAGTGAAATGATTGCGAATTTCGATCGCGAAATTCTGCAATCGGCGGGAACGCACATTGTGATTTATCGTTGGTTGCCGCACGCGCCAATCCGGGCGCGTGTGCTTCTGACACACGGCCATGGGGAGTATGCGGTGCGCTTTTCTCATGTTGCTGAGGTGTTCGCAGGGCAGGGGATTGCATTCTATGCATACGATCTACGCGGGCATGGGGAATCGGGCGGGAAGCAGGGAGATGCGGCGCACTACGGCGAGATGCTGGCGGATATGGCATTGGTGCGGGAGCATTTGGGACCGGCGCCCATGTTTCACTACGGGCATAGTTTCGGTGCGCAGATTTTACTCAAAGCGATTTTGGAACGCAAAGTTGACCCGCGCGGAGTCGTTCTCTCGGCTCCCTGGTTGGGGCTTACCTTCCGCGTGCCGTTTTGGAAACTGCCGCTTGCGCGGACGGCGCAGTTCATCTGGCCTGGATTGCGCATGCGTACTGGGATAGAACGTCAGTTGCTAAGCACAGACATGGAGCATTTGGAAGCCAGTCCGAGGCGTGATCTGGCGCATCGGTGGATGAGCGTGCGCTTGTTTCATGCCGGATGCCATGCCGCGCGAGACGTGATGCGTCGAGCGGCGGAAATCCAAACCCCCATGCTTGTCTTGCAGGGAAGTGAGGATGCACTGACTTCGCTGGAGCGCACCCGGACATTTTACGATGAGCTGGGCAGCAAGGACAAGACGCTACAAGTGTGGGAGGGAATGCGGCATGAACCGCATAACGAGAAAGGACGCGAGGAGGTGCTTGCGCTCATCGTGCAATGGATACTTGAGCGAGCGGACGGCGGCTTGCGGTAGATGCGAGTCGGCAGCAAATTTCTCGGGCGAAGGTAGCAAAAAGTTGCCTGTCAGTTTTGTTTTTCAGAAATCATGGCGAAGAATTCAGGTTCGCTAATGACCGAAACATTTAGTTTCTGCGCCTTCGCGAGTTTGCTTCCTGGAGACTCTCCTGCCAGAAGATGCGTGGTGTTTTTACTGACGCTACCAGTGACTTTTCCCCCGTAGAATCGGATTTTCTCTGCATACACTTCGCGCGGTTGATCTAACGTGCCCGTGATGACCCATGTCGAGCCCGCCAGTTTTGATGCTTCGGAGTGAGGCTGCTCGAGGGCCTGCTCGCCGAACTGAAGCCCTGCGTCATGCAAACGCTGAAGAAGGCGTCGGTTGGGATCGGAGAGAAAAAAATTCCGGACACTTTCAGCCACGATGGGACCCACATCCTCGATGGTCTCCAGTTCCATGGTGGTGGCATTCTGCAAGTTTTGTAGCGTATGGAAATTTGCAATCAACGTGCGCGCCACGGTGCTTCCCACATGGGGGATGCCCAGGGCGTGGAGAAGTCGCCATGGGGGTTGTTGCTTCGAAGCTTGCAACGCTTGTATGAGATTATCCGCGCTTTTCGCTCCCATTCTCTCCAGAACCGCGAGCTGCCCTGCTTGCAGATCATACAAATCGGCCACATCCCGGACCAGGCCCGCTTCCTCAAGTTGCGCCACGACGGCTTCACCCAGGCCTGCTATGTCCATGGCGCTGCGGCTTGCGAAGTGTTCTATTTTTTTTCTGCGCTGTGCCGGGCAGGATGGATTAATGCAGCGCAAAGCGACTTGATCTTTGACGATTTCGGACCCACAGGAAGGGCAGGCGCGAGGCATGTAAAAGGTTTTTTCATTTCCTGTGCGTGCATTGGTCAGGACATGGACTATCGCCGGGATGACTTCGCCAGCCTTCTCCACAATGACGAGGTCTCCCACTCGGATGTCTTTGCGTCGGATTTCGTCTTCGTTGTGCAGAGTGGCTCGGCTCACGGTCGAGCCGCTGACCAGAACAGGATCGAGTTCTGCGACAGGGGTTAACACCCCAGTCCGGCCTACTTGCACTGTAATGCTGCGCAGCCTGGTCTCTACTTGCTCTGGCTGATATTTATAAGCCATGGCCCAGCGTGGTGCTTTGCTCGTGGCTCCGAGTTGTGTGCGCTGTTGGAATGAGTTTACTTTCAACACTGCCCCATCTGTGTCGTAGGCATAACCATGGCGCTCTCTGTCGAGTTCTCGGACTGCTTCCAATGCTTCGCCTGGAGAGTGGGCATGCCAAAATTTATTCGCTGTGCGAAATCCCAATTTTTGCAGCAACTGGAACATTTGTCTTTGGTCGTCTATACGCATGCCCTCCATCGCACCTGTCATGTAGAACATGCAATCCAACCCGCGTTGTGCCGTGATGCCAGGATCGAGTTGTTTCAATGAACCGGCGGCGGCATTTCGCGGGTTTGCAAATGCAGGCTCGCCAGCTTCCAGGCGATTTTCATTAAGCTGGGCAAACACAGCTCTGGGCAGGAATATTTCACCTCGCACCTCCAGCAGGCTTGGACCCGACGCGGGGAGCCGCTGAGGTATGGAAGAAATCGTCCGGATATTGCGAGTCACATCGTCCCCGGTAGTCCCATCTCCGCGAGTCGCAGCGTGGACGAGAACAAGATCGCGATAGAGCAGAGAGATCGCGACGCCATCCACTTTGGGTTCAACAATCAATTCGTAGGGTTCTCCTGCCAGATGTCTCTCAATTCGCGAACAGAACCTAAGGACTTCCGCCTCGGAGTAGGTATTATCAAGACTAAGCATCGCAGTGAGATGAGTGACTTGGTTAAAGTGTTCCGATGGTCTCCCGCCGACTTTGCGCGTGGGGGAATCGGCGGACGCGAGTTCGGGATACGCCAGCTCCAGCTCGCGCAATTCATTTACCAGGTCATCATAAGCTCTGTCTGTGATCTCCGGGGCAGCAGCCTGGTAGTATAGTTCATTGTGATGCTCAATCTGCCTCTGCAGCTCTTGCATGCGGGCGTAGAGTGCGGATAAATCGCTCATAGGTGCAGGTAAATAGCACTATGCCCAGGCAGGTGCCAATCACATCCGCGATCATGTCGCCCACGTCACCTCCGCTGCGACCTGGAGTGTAGAGTTGGTGCAGCTCATCGAGCACAGCATAGAGCGTGAGCACCGCAAGAGCTGTGAGATATACTACACGCGAACTCGGCGCTGGCTTTAATGTAAGTGCAGTGCTAAGGAGAAATGCACCGACTGCGAACGCTATGGCATGAATGAATTTGTCCAGATGCGGAATGAGAAATGGAACTGGCGGGCCTGATGGGATGGACGAAGCGAAATATATGAGCCCCACCCATGCAGAAAATCCCAACCACCAAAGCCAGGGGTTGGCTATGATACCAAGCAAATATCGCAGCAGACGCACAAAAGCTAATGACCATGGATAGCTCCACAATGCAACGCGTTTTATGGGGAGCCACGTTGGGCATGCCCGCATGAGCGGGTGCGCAGCGGAAGCTGGGATGAGACCCACGTTATCAGATCAATCTAAAAGTGTGTCTTGCAACCCAGATTAGCCCGGATACAAAGCAAAGACTTATGGCCAACCGTATCGAGACTGTGTTTGCGCGGCTGCGTGAGCAGAAACAAAAAGCTTTTGTTGCATACATCACTGCCGGCGATCCATCTCTGGACCGCACCCGCGAATTGGCTCTTTGCTTCGCCAACGTCGGCGTGGACATCCTGGAACTTGGCGTGCCTTTCTCCGACCCTCTCGCAGATGGCGAAGTAAATCAAATGGCTGCTTTGCGAGGCTTGGGCTCAGGCACAACAGTTGAGCGAATCCTGGCCATGGTTCGCGAGTTGAGGAAGGATTCCCAAATCCCGTTGGTTCTCTTTACCTACCTCAATCCGATTTATAACTATGGTTTTGCCCGGTTCCATCATGATGCTGCCGCAGCTGGTGTGGATGGAGTTCTGCTGCTGGACTTGCCCCCCGATGAAGCTGAACGCAACGCCGACATGCAAGCTTGTCGGGAATTGGCCAGGGTGCAGCTTGTCGCACCTACTACCCCGGACGCGCGGATCCGCAAGATCGTGGCAGCGGGAAGTGGTTTTATTTATTATGTGTCGCGTGAAGGCGTGACCGGAGCGCAAACTGACGTTGCACAGGGGGTCGCTCAGAGGGTGGGGCTTATCCGGAGTATGACGCAGTTGCCAGTCGTGGTGGGGTTTGGTGTTTCCACACCCGATCAGGTGCGGGCCGTGGCGGGGTGCGCGGACGGGGTCGTAGTGGGCAGTACCATCGTGCGGAAGATTGCCGAGTTGGGAGACTCCGAGCAGATGGTCTCCAGCGTTACCGATTTCGTTCGGGAACTTGTCGGTGCTGCCAGGACGAGTGAGCACACCCCGGCTGTGCCTACACCCGCAGGCCAGTGAGCCGACTGCCTTTAGGCCATTCGCTAAGAACTTCGATGTTCTCTATCTTCCACTGCCCGGCTTCCGCTACCAAAGTATATAGACAAGCCGTGGCCACACCTTTGCGGTCGATGAGGTAAACGCGCAGACGAATGCTGTGTCCGGAACGCTGGAATGTGCCGAACTCCACCCGCGTCGCTCGGGCCATAGAGGGGATGTACGTCCGTGTCATGCTGGCAAATTCATCCAGATCAAAATTTACCTGAAATGTGCGGGAAGTGCGATCGTATGCCTGGATGTAATCCGCCTCGCGGACAGAAACAAATTGCGCCGCCACCACCTGGTAGATGCCATGGGGATGCTCCACCGCAACTTGCTGCTCGTTTCTGAAGCTCACGAATCCTGCAATGGCGCAGACAGCAATTGCAAAAAGTAACAAGCTAAATTTACCCAGCAAAGTCATGAGAGGTGGCTGAAACCATACTGACAAGCGCACGATGGAAGCAACTCGTTTATATCAAGCAGAAGTCATTGCTATTATTCCTGGAAAGCAAAACCGCGTGACAACTTTTGCTCTTCGTGAGATTGCTGATGCATGAAAATACTCTCGCTTCTCTCACTGTTCTCCACCTGTGCACTGCTCGTTGCAGCTGAGCCCGCTACCGAGCAGGTAGCGGTGCTATCCACTTCCGAAGGTGAAATTGTCGCTGAGCTGTGGGACGATGTAGCTCCTGGCACCGTGGAGAACTTTACAAAACTTATCTCCCAAGGTTTCTATGATGGCACTGCCTTTCATCGAATCATCGACGGATTCATGATTCAGGGCGGGGACCCAAAATCGAAGGACGCCAAACTTGTCGATGAATGGGGCACCGGCGATCCTGGGTACAAGATCAAGGCCGAGTTCAACGACCGCTCGCATCAGTTCGGCGTGTTATCGATGGCCCGCAGCAGCGATCCGGACTCCGCTGGAAGTCAGTTTTTCATCGTGCTTGGCGACGCGTCGTTCCTGGACGGCAAATACACTGCATTTGGAAAGGTCATCCAGGGCGAAGATGTGTTGCGAAAGCTCGGCAAGACGCCCACCGAGATGAGTCGAGGTGGAGAAAAAAGCAAGCCCACCAAACGAGTGGAACTAAAGAACGTGAAGCTCGTGCCGCGCGCGTCCATCCAGTGACCAAGCCGATGCGTCCCGATAAAGTCACCGTCGGCCTCATCCAAATGACATGCTCTCCGGAGCCTTCTCAAAATCTGCAGAAAGCGATAGATCGCGTTCGAGAAGCCGCTTCGCGAGGAGCGCAGATCATATGTTTGCAAGAGCTGTTTCTAAGCCAGTATTTTTGCCAGAAGGAAGACCACGATTTCTTTGCTCTGGCGGAGTCTGTGCCAGGACCTTCGACTAGTGCGCTGAGCAAGGTGGCTGCGGAAGAGGGGGTCGTCATTGTGGCTTCTTTGTTCGAGAAAAGGGCAGCGGGCCTCTATCACAACACGGCGGCAATCCTAGATGCGGACGGAAGTTACCTCGGCAAGTATCGCAAGATGCATATCCCGGATGATCCTGCATTTTACGAAAAGTTTTTTTTTACTCCAGGTGACCTCGGTTTCCGCGCATGGGAGACTCGCTACGGGCGCATCGGAGTCTGCGTGTGCTGGGATCAATGGTACCCGGAAGCGGCAAGATTAACCGCACTGTGTGGGGCGCAAATTTTATTTTATCCCACAGCGATCGGGTGGCATCCGGCGGAGAAAGCTATGTATGGTGCAAGGCAACATTCTTCGTGGGAAACAATCCAGCGCTCTCATGCCATCGCCAATGGCTGCTACGTTGCAGTGCCCAATAGAACCGGCCACGAAGCGCCTTCCGGCGGCGATGGAATCGAGTTTTGGGGTCAGAGTTTTTGTTGCGATCCAGCCGGGCAGATTCTTGCCAAAGCATCGCACGATCGTGAGGAGACTCTAGTCGTCGAGATGGACCTCGCCTCTCTCGATACACAGCGCACGCATTGGCCTTTCCTTCGAGACCGTCGTATCGATGCCTACGATGGTTTGTTGAAACGATACCTTGATTAAGGCATTATCCCCGTCATGACTATCGACGACACACATGGGCACTCGTCGCCAAGGAAACTGGGGTACCGGATGCCGGCTGAGTGGGAGCCTCATGCCGCGACATGGCTGTCCTGGCCCAGGCGCGAAGGCATCAGCTTTCCTGGTTCGTATGATCAAGTCCTGCCCGTATTTGCGAAAATGGTGGACGCGCTGGCGGACAGCGAAGCCGTGCACATAAATGTAGCAAACGCCGACGAAGAAGCAGCGGTGATGCGCGTGCTATCTCGAGTCCGGCATGATCATGTCCGTTTTTTTCATGTCCCGACCAACGAACCTTGGTGCAGAGATCACGGACCGGTATTTGTAGTTCGCGATCAAGACCCCAAGCTGGCCATCGTTGATTGGGGGTATAACGCGTGGGGCTATAAATATCCGCCCTTTGATCTGGACGACGAAGTGCCCTCGGTCATTGCTGCCCACCTGAGCGTCCCAGTATTTCGCAACGAGATCGTCATGGAAGGCGGTTCCTTCGATGTGAATGGCAAAGGTGTTCTGCTCACTACCAAAAGCTGTCTGCTCAATCCCAACCGCAATCCGGACCTGTCCAAGTCAGACATTGAAATGCATCTTAAAGATTACCTTGGTGTCCATACCGTATTGTGGCTCGGTGACGGCATCGAAGGCGACGACACCGATGGGCACATCGATGATCTCACGCGGTTTGTGGACACCAACACTGTAGTTACCGTGGTCGAAGAGAATGAGGCCGATGCAAATTACGACGCCCTTCAGGCTAACCTGAAATTGCTTGAGTCCATGACTGCGGACAATAGAGAGACCCTGGAGATTCACGCCTTGCCCATGCCTTCCCCAGTGGTTCGGCAAGGGCAGAGATTGCCCGCGTCGTACGCAAATTTCTACATCGGCAACACAGTCGTGCTTATGCCTGCATTCGCGGATGCAAACGATAATTGGGCGGTGACCATCCTGCAGAAACTGTTTCCCACCCGCAAAGTCATCCCGATAGATTGCCGCGAGTTGATATGGGGCCTGGGCGCGTTTCATTGCTTGACCCAGCAGCAACCCAGCGCGTAAATGCCCGCAGGCACGATGGAACCTTGCCTGCTGGTGATCCCTTGCTTCAACGACCATGCGCGGCTGGCAACGTACCTTCCCGAGTTATGCGCAGCAGTCCAGCCCTACCCACACGTGCGGATGCTCGTCGTGGACGATGGTTCCGACGAGCACAACGCCGCTCTGGTCCGCAGTCTAATCGAAGAATTGTCTCGTGGAAGCACTCGTGTGGAACTGCTATGCATGGAAAAAAATGTTGGCAAAGGAGCCTCTATCTATGCTGGGTGGAGCCATGCCAGAGCCGAGGACCAGTGGCTTGCTTTTGCAGATGCCGATGGAGCCACCAGTGCATCTGAAGTGCTCCGGCTGCTCTGTATCCCATGCACCATCCAGGAAAAAGTGGATGTCGTCATCGCGAGCCGTGCGCGAATGCTTGGACGCACGATCAAGCGGCGCTGGACGAGACATAGTTTCGGACGATTATTTTCTTTCATCGCCTACTTGTTAGTGCGGCTTCCCGTATATGATTCACAATGCGGATGCAAACTCGTGCGACAAAGCGCCTACTTGAAAATAAAGGACAAGCTTTTTGAAAAACGGTTTTGTTTTGATATGGATCTCCTGGTGAACCTGCATCGCGCGGGTGCAAAGATCATCGAAGTTCCGGTGGACTGGGTGGATATTCCAGGGAGCAAGGTATCGGTGTTTCTCGACGGTGGCAGAATGCTGCTTTCATTACTGCAATTGCGTTTACGGCTACGTCATAGCGATAAGGATTGACTCGCGGAAATATCCGAATCGACGCCTTGTCACCTCCTCGTCCTCACGGCAAAGTGTCGTGCCATGACATGCAAATCAGAGCACAAAGCAGTGACGCTGCGACACGTGGCCCGGCGGGCAGGAGTCTCTGAAAGCACCGCATCGCGTGTGCTCAATCGCAGCGAGGTCGTGGTGCCGATCTCCGAGCGCACGCGCAGTGCCGTGCTCGAAGCGGCTCGCGAACTGGGTTACGCCCCCAGCATTGCCGCCCGCGCATTGCGCCTGGGCGCGAGCCGGTGCATCGGTGTGCTCGGCACGTCGCCCGAGTTCTTTCGCCTTGGCCATGGGAGCGCCCCGGCTCACGCGGAGTTCCTCGGAGCCATCCTCTCCGGCCTGCTCGACGCCACGGTGCGCCATGGCTACAACATCACACTGCTAACCGGCTTGGAAAAGCGGGATGCCTCAGAAATGGACCTTCTTGCCACTTTCGGCATGGCCGACGGGCTGCTCGTGCTGAATCGCGATCTGAGTGCGGACGCAGTCTGCACCAGCGCACTCGATCTTTACGCGCGGCCCAAAGTGCACATTCTCGACTACCGCGACGCCGATACTTTCGTGCGTGCTCCAGACGATGTGCAGGGGGGTGCTCTGGCAATGCAAACTCTCCTTGAGCGAGGTCATCAGCGCGTCGCACTGGTCATGACGCCGCATTTCTTTGACATCTTCTCGCGGCGCAAAGCTGGTGCTCTTCAGGCTCTCGAACATGCAACAAAAGGAGCAGATGCGCTGGTGGTGGTGAACGATGTGGCAAAGTTGACACCCAGCATGCTGCGGAAGCTTAGAGTCACAGCGGCCATCTGCGTGAACCTGCCCTGCGCGGAGCAATTCGCAGCGGTGTGTGCAGCAGCAAAGATCAAAATTCCTGGCGACATCGAGGTGATCACCTTTGCGAGCATTGGCCCGGGGCCTGAGGCCAGCAGACCGGAGCAGCCGGAGTTCGCAGCCGTGGTGGCACCCCTCTCCAAAATCGTGAGCAGTGGTGTGGACCTGCTGGTCGATCTATTGGCAGGTAAACATCGGATCAAGCAACGTAAGCTTTTTCCTTATATATACCGCGCTGGAAAAAGCTGTGCGGCGCAAACCAAAAGCGTCGAAAGATAGCCGACGCGTCTAATTGCAAAGCGGCAATCCACATAGTAATGACTAAACATTAGGCCGTCTTGAACTCATGAAGAAAAACATCCTGCTGATCACCAGCGACCAACAGCACTGGAACACCCTTGGCGTTCTTAATCCAGAAATCCACACGCCCAATCTCGATCGCCTCGCCGCGAACGGCTCACTCTTCACCCGCGCCTATTGCCCCAACCCCACCTGCACTCCGTCGCGCGCGTCGATCATCACCGGTCTTTACCCCAGCCAGCACGGAGCGTATTCCCTCGGCACCAAACTGCCGGAACATGTGCCAACAGTGGGAGATGATTTCGCCGCCGTCGGCTACCAAACCACACTTGTCGGCAAAGCACATCTTCAAGGGCTCAAGAGCACCCCGGAGTTTCCCTCGCTCGAGTCGTATCCGCTCCTGCAAGACCTCGATTTCTGGAGGACGTTTGATCAGTCCTTCTATGGATTTAAACATGTAGAGCTTGCGCGAAATCATACCGACGAAGCGCATGTCGGTCAGCATTACGCGATCTGGATGGAAGAGAAAGGTCTCAGCAATTGGCGCGAACATTTCCAGAAACCGACCGGCATGAGGGAAGCACAATATGGAGCATGGAGCCTGCCAGAAGAGTTCCACTACAATACTTGGATTGCGGAACGCACCAACGCGTGGATGACACGCGCCAAAGAGAGCGGCCAGCCGTTTTTTATCTGGTCGAGCTTCTTCGATCCTCACCCCAGCTACCTGGTGCCCGAGCCATGGGCCTCCATGTATGATCCCGCGTCAATCACACTTCCCGAGGGGCGCTCCGGCGAGCATGATACCAACCCGCCGCATTTCCGCAAAACGCAGGACGAGCACCCCGATTTCTCCGCTTATCAGGAGGAAGAGGGAAACGCATGCCACGGATTCGCGAGCCATCGGTTGCCCGAGGCTGAGGCCCGCCGGAACCAAGCCATCTATTACGGCATGGCCAGCTTCATGGATCACGCGATCGGCAATATCCTGATCCGTCTCAAGACGCTCGGTCTTGCCGATGATACGCTTGTGGTTTTCACATCCGACCATGGCCATCTCTTCGGCCAGCATGGGCTGCACGCCAAGGGGCCGTTTCATTATGAAGATCTTCTGCGCGTGCCATTCATCGTCAGTGCGCCAGGCAGCGTGCCCTCGGGGAGGCGAGTGGCAGCATTGCAATCGCTTGTCGATCTTGCACCCACATTTCATGAAGTTGCGGGGCTGCCCATCCCGCGCCGCTATGCGGGCAAGAGCCAGTGGGGTGTCTGGAGGGGCGAAAAGGAATCCGTGCGCGATCATGTGCTTGTAGAGAATAGGCATCAGCCTTCGAAGATGAACGCCCGCACTTTTATCAATGAACGTTATAAACTGACACTTTATCAAGAAGCCGACTACGGGGAGTTCTTTGATCTGCAGAATGACCCGGGCGAGTTCAATAATCTTTGGAACGACCCAGAGAGCGCAGCACTTCGAGAAAAGCTGCTTCGCTTGTTTCTGCAAGCCGAGATGGCCAAGGACCCGATACTGATGCCCCGCCTCTCA
>CBDUBV010000053.1:0-19149 GCA_965365475.1 uncultured Chthoniobacteraceae bacterium
GCGACCAGATTGCGATAAATGGCCAGCAACAGACCGAACGTATGTTCCGCCACCGTGGTATGGTTTACCCCTGGAGTAAAACAAACTGGAATCTTCATTTCCGTGGCGGCTGCCACATCAATCTTGTCGAGACCGATGCCGTATTTGCTCAGGACTCGCAAACGCGGCAGACATTTCAGCAAAACAGGGCGCGTGTAAGCATCGTCCCCGCAGATGATTCCGTCGAAGTCCCCCACCAGTTTGAGCATCTCGCTCTCGGGCAGTGGTCCGCGAACCTTGGTGATTTCGTAGCCTTTGCTCTCGAGCAGTTCGTGGTGCGATCCTGGTGTGTCAGCAAACGACGTGGTGGTAAGGAGTATGCGTGTCATGAAGAATAACCCGCCGTCACCTTAGAAAACAACACATTCAGGTAAAGCAAAAACTAGGAAACGTCGAACTCCGAACGTCGAACTCCGAACACGTTACTTGCGACCCATGGGTTTGCTTAGCTCGGGCGGTTGAGCGGTGTGACCGACATCGCCCTGGCGGCTTGTAGCGCGTTCCAGTTTCAACACGGCAGAACGCTGCTCCACTCCATCGGGCGAGACCGCCACAATCGGAATCTCATAAGTCTCATCCGGGAAGATAAAATGATACCGGAAACTCCCATCGGGACTCAGCGTGATCGGTTTTCCATCGATGGTGACTTTCGCATCGGGATGCGTGCCGCCATAGAAGATGACCTCGGCATTCACATGCATGAAGAACCCGCGTTCCTGCTGTTGACTAAATGGCTGCGCACTCCAGCTCGCACCGAATCCGCTCCCGAATCCGCTGCTTAAGCTGGTCGGTGACATCTCAGGCAACCTCAATGCCCGCGCACTCAACCCACTCGATGTCTCCGAAGACAGGCTCCGCTCCAAGTCTTCCCGCAACACCTTGTCGAATTCTCCTGAGCCTACGCTGATGCGCTCCACGACTTCGCGTCCAAGTAGAGCTTCCAACACCTTTTTCTGATCTGCACTCCAGGATTCCTGAGCACCGAATGCAACAGGCAACCCATCCGCGCCCTGGAACCGGGCCAGCGCATTGAGCAAGGATTCACCACTGCGCATGGCATCCTGCACCGTGTCCAGCAACCTTTGAAAACTCAGATGCAACGGCACGGTGGCAAATACCTCGCTGGCATTCTCAATCATGGCCTGCACGGGCACAAACGCCAGGTCCGACTGGCACAGGCAATGCCACGGCTGATCGCCCACCTCATACCCAAGCTCTACGAAATATGCTGCTCCTTGACCGGGCGCGGGCAGATACCAGTTCGGCGCATGCGGGTTGATCAACGCTCTATCGATCTCCTCGCCATCCTCGCTCATCAAGCGCAGATACACCGGCGTGTTGCGGACGACATCCCGCATCGCATCCCAGTTCAAATCCCAATAGCAAAACAACCAATGCGGATCTCGCGCCACGAGATATAAACTATTTAACCCATAGGAAGCAGGCAGCGATCCCAAGTCTTCGTAAGCAGGGGTCTCAGGAGAAGATGTGGCCACATCCGAAGCGAATTGCGGGGCATCCACCTTCCCGCCTTCCGGCTCTGCAGACCCACCGCGAGGCGGAGCACCAATATCGTATTTCGGACTCTCCTGCGAAGGCTCGTCGCCTGCCACAGGTTGCGATGACAGGACAAAAGCCGTCTTGCCCCGCTTCGGCTGGGAAGTTCCGGTAGCGCGCACGCTTTGTTTACTTTGACTGGATTTGACTTTCATAATTTTACCCTGTTAAAAAAGACCCTTTCCGAACCGAACCGGACTCCGCTCGTAGGATAGAAAAGCCCGGAAAGAACTGTCAACAATCAAAATAACCCGTTGTAAACAAGCCGATTACTCACCTGTTTCCACCTTCACCCAGTAGCGTATCCCGTGCTCGCCAAACGAATCATTCCTTGTCTTGATGTCACCGGTGGGCGCGTGGTCAAAGGCACCAAATTCCTTGGTCTGCGTGACGCAGGCGACCCCGTGGAGTGCGCCATGGCTTATAATGCTCAAGGTGCCGATGAACTGGTCTTCCTCGACATCACAGCGTCCTCGGATAATCGCAACACGATGGTGGACGTGATCGAGCGCACTGCGGCTCATTGTTTCATGCCGCTGACTGTGGGCGGCGGCATACGCAGAGTGGACGATGTGCGCCAGATGCTCCACGCAGGCGCAGACAAGGTGAGCATAAATACATCCGCAGTGCAGACCCCGGATCTTATTGCCAAATCAGCCGAAGCTTTCGGTTCACAATGCATGGTGGTGGCGATCGATGCGAAACGACGCACGTCCGGAAGCGGGTGGGAAGTCTATACACATGGCGGAAGGACCCCCACGGGTCTCGATGCATTGGCTTGGGCCAGACAGGCCGAAAGTCTCGGCGCGGGAGAAATCCTGCTCACCAGTATGGACGCAGATGGCACCAAGTCCGGATACGATCTGGAACTCAATGCCGCCATCAGCAGCGCGGTGCGCATCCCGGTGATTGCCAGTGGTGGAGCTGGCACCCTCGAGCACATGGTGGCTGTCCTGACCACGGGCCGGGCGGACGCAGTGCTGGCTGCGAGCATTTTTCATTTTGGAGAATTCACCATCGCTCAGGCAAAGGAGTTCCTGGCACAACATGGCGTCCCGGTGCGCCTCAATGGAGGCTCGTAGCCATGCACAATCTGACGTGTCCAAAATGTTCCATTTTGCTGAAGAAACTGGACAGCGGGATGGGTGTCCTCTGGGCTTGCGGCTCGTGCCAAGGCCGTGCTGTCACCATCGCCATGCTGCGCAAACAAGTAGATCGCGCATTCATCAACCGCCTCTGGCAGGAAGTGCGCACCGCTCCGCTGGCGCATCGACACGGTTTGCGCGCATGCCCGTCCTGCTCCAAACCCATGATCGAAGTCGCCGTGGGCGGCGTCAGCGATGAGGTGGAGATCGACGCGTGTCGTCTATGCCAGTTTGTATGGTTCGATGCCAACGAGACTGCACAGTTGCCCGTGTTGCCGCCGCAGCGAGCAGCGGAGAAACTAAGTCCCGAAGGGGAAGCCGCAGTCGCCATGGCGCGCGCCACGTTGCAACGCGAACGAGCTGAGCGCGAGGAACGCAAAGAGACCGTGGGCGAACTCTGGGACTGGTGGAGCATCGCGGATTGGGTCCTGTCCGGCGGGCGGAGATGGCATTGAGAGGTGCCGACCTAGCCCAGGTCGGCTTTCCGCGTTTCTGAATTTGTGTTGACCCCGACTCACGTGTAACATCGCGTTTCTATGCAATACAAACGTCTCGGTAAATGCGGACTCAAAGTCTCGCCCTTGTGTCTCGGCACGATGAATTTTGGCTGGGTAACTCCGGAAGAAGAAAGCTTTCAGATCATGGATCGCGCACTGGAAGCGGGTCTAAATTTTTTCGATACAGCAGATGTCTATGGCGGCTGGAGCAAACACACCGGCGCGTGCGAGGAACTCATCGGGCGTTGGTTTGCACAAGGCGGCGGACGTCGAGATGCACTCGCTCTGGCCACCAAAGTGTATAATCCCATGAACCGTGAGGGGCTTCGCGCGGAGCCCAATCGCGATACGCGATGCTATTCCGCAGCAAAAATCATCCGCCATTGCGAAGACAGCCTTCGGCGGTTGCAGACTGACCGAATCGACCTATACCAGCTCCATCACATCGATCGGGAGTGCCCCATGGATGAGCTGTGGGACGCGATGCAGACCTTGCAGCGGCAGGGCAAGATCATCTATGTCGGCTCTTCGAATTTCGCCGGATGGGACATCGCCACCGCCTGCATGAGCGCGCTGCATCGCGGGCATCAAGGCCTGGTCAGCGAGCAAAGCGTTTATAGCCTGGATAACCGCATGGTCGAGCTGGAAGTGGTGCCCGCGTGCAGACACTTCGGCGTGGGCCTCATCCCGTGGAGCCCGCTTGCTGGCGGTCTGCTTGGTGGCGTGCTGGAGAAACAGAAGGACGGGCGCAGAGGCTCGGAGGAGTTTCAAAAGCGTGTGGAAAACAAACGTCCGATTTTGGAAAAATGGGAAGCGTTTTGCAAAGAACTCGGCCAGCAACCTGCGGATGTCGCGCTCGCATGGCTGTTGCACAATCCTGTGGTGACCGCCCCGATCATCGGGCCGAGAACGCTGGACCAACTGGAAGCCAACATGCGTTCGCTCGAGATTCCGCTCACTTCAGAGAAGCTTAAAAAACTGGACGAAATCTTCCCAGGCCCCGGAGGTGAAGCCCCAAACGCCTACGCCTGGTAGATGCCGGGGGAGCGTGCAGTCCGGTCGTGAACAGAATTCACGCTCGTTGCGCCTTTGCGATAATGTCGGAATTTATAAATAGTCCGCCTCGCCAAACACGAACTTCACTTCTGCAACCAGTGGGGTAGAAAGAAAGGACATGTCGCGTCCCCGGCTAATTTCCCGGCGCACCGTTTTTTATAAGCGCCAACTCCACACCCGGCCCCCACTGGACCGTATGCAGCAGATCTTCGCAGCGATTAAATCCGGCGAATTCCCTAACCGCCACCGTCTTGCTGCCGACATCGAGGTCACGACCAAGACCATCCAGCGCGATCTTGATTTTATGCGCGAGCGTCTGCGCCTGCCAATCGCCTACGACCGTGATGGAGGCGGCTATCGTTTCACGCAGCCCATTTCCAGCTTCCCCATGGTCGAACTCACCGAGGGCGAGTTGGTCTCAGTTTTTATCGGCCAGAAGGCACTGGCGCAATACAAGGGAACCCCCTTCGAGCCCCCCCTGCGGAGTGCTTTGGAAAAACTGACATCCAACCTGAGCGGACACCTCACCATGTCGTGGAGCGACCTCGACGCGTTGGTCTCGTTTAAGAGTTTCGATATTTCCCCGGTGGACCTGACGACATTTCAATCGGTCAGCGAAGCCGTGTGCCAGAGCGTGGAGTTGGCCTTCGACTACCGGAAGCTGGACTCCACTCGATATGAAAGGCGCTCGCTTCAGCCCTACCACCTCGCGTGCGTGCTGGACCAGTGGTATGTCATTGGCCACTGCCTCAAGCGGAATGCCCTACGCACCTTCGTCCTTGCCCGGATGAAAGGCACAAAAATGGGTGGAACACGTTTCAAGCGTCCTGCAAATTTTTCGATTGAGAGGCACCTCAAAGACAGTTTCGGCATCTTCACCGCAAAAGGCAGCCACACCGTTCGATTAAAATTCGACGCGTTCGCCGGACAGCTCGTCCGCGAACGCATCTGGCATCCCAGCCAGAAAATACAGGAACTCGCCGATGGCGGGCTCGAGTTGACCATCCTGCTCTCTTCCCTCCACGAGATCGAGCCCTGGGTGTAGTCGTGGGGTGAGCCCGTGCAAATTTTGGGACCGACTGAATTGAGAAAGCGGGTTGTGGCCCGCTTGAACACGGCACTGAGAGGAAACCGGGAATGAGCGATGCAGTTATTTCAGTCGTAAATCAATCCACGGGACGTTCGCTGCTGGGGCACATTTTGACCAGTTTCGGATCGAAGCGGGCGAGGACTTCGACGAGGTCGGTTTCGGCGGCCATGACGGTCTCGATGCTTCTGTAGCAAGCCGGAAGTTCGTCCAAGCCCGAGGAGAGAAGGGTAACCCCACGATCTCGGGGGCGACAAACAAGTTTTCGGAGGTGCGACATTTTTGTCGCATGGAAAGATAGTGCAGTGGACAAGAATGTCCACACTCCCAGTGCGATCATTCGTTTTCCCTTCAGCCTCTGAAGCCGTGTCGGGTCGCAAGCCACATGGGTTTACTGGGCGAGGATGCTGAGATGGATGGGCCCATTCACCTCCGTATCCTGGGTTTCAAACCGAAGCTGAGTCTTCGAACGCCGGGTTGACAACCGCGTCCGGGGTGGAAGATCTTCCTCCTCTGCAGCGGCAGCTTTTGCTTCCTCAAGCCATTTCACGACTTCGGCGACGTCAGTTGGTAGCTCTGTCGATGGGTGGGCGCGTTCACCGATGGCCTCAAAGGCAGCGGCGCGAAGAAGCTTTTTCCAGACCTTCCGGAACAAAGCCCCATCTCCGTAAACATCGGCGTGGCTAAATTTTCCGTTGATAGCCCAGATGACGCCGGTCGCCTCCGGGGATGGAGCAGTCTCCAAGCCCGCCAGATATGCCTCCACTGCTGCCGTAGTCTCCTTCATTTCGTAGGAAAGTTGAAGGCTGGATGGTGACAGAGCGGCCTTCGCGTTAAGCCCAATGCTCTTGCTCAGCTTGATCTGCTCTTCCTCGACCGAGGCCCACACATCCCCCTGGCTTTTTTTCGTTTGAAGTGTTGTCCGAAGCTTCTTTGACGAAGCAAAGTCGCTGGATTTCGAGAAGTAGGCATCCGATTCGTTGCGGCGTTTGTGCCAGCGATCAGATTCCACGCAGAAAACCGGAATCGGAACCTTTCCCGACCGGGCTGGAACGATGAAATCCGCGCCAAGTGTTCGATACTGTCGTCCGCCTTTCACGATGTCACCGGCTTGAACGAAGAGGTCCAGATCGCCTACGTTCTCGATCAGAAGTTCATTGACGTCTCCGGTCTCGTGAAGCAAGCCGGTTTGCTTTCCCATCGCTTCTTCCAGCACGGTGTAGTTGGGAATGCCGGGGATTGCCGGAACGGAAACAAACCAAGCGGTGAGATTGAGAGCTGATTTTGGTGTGTCTTGGATTTTCATTAGCCGCATTATGACAGTGACCAGGGACATCTGTGGTCTCTGATGGTTGAAAAGCCGGATAGCTTGCCGAGGCTCCGCTGCAAGGCAAGTGGTGCTCGACGAAAAAGTTGCCTCATGCCTGGCATGAGCTTCTCGCCGATCGCAGTTGAAAAACGGCGAAGGCAGCCTGCTGATTCATATGCGAGTTTCCAAACCAGCCCTCGCCTACAAAAGCGCAAATCACAATCTCATCTCACGGCTATTCGGCTGGCTCTTCCAGGCGGTCGAGCATTTTCTTGGCGGCTTCGGGAATCACCGTGCCGGGACCAAACACTGCGGCCACGCCCTGTTCATATAGGAAATCGTAATCCTGCGCGGGAATGACTCCGCCAGCCACTACCATGATGTCTTCGCGTCCGAGCTTCTTCAGCTCTGCGATGAGCTGGGGGATGAGCGTTTTGTGCCCTGCCGCCAGTGAGCTGACTCCGACCACATGCACGTCGTTCTCCACAGCTTGCCGCGCGGACTCTTCCGGGGTCTGAAAAAGAGGTCCGACATCCACGTCGAACCCGAGATCAGCGTAGGCGGTGGCCACCACTTTCGCTCCACGGTCGTGACCGTCCTGCCCCATCTTGGCTACAAGGATGCGTGGTCTGCGCCCTTCTCGCACAGCAAATGCGTCCGTGCGGGCACGCACGGCTGCGATCTCGTTGTCTTCGCCAAATTCAGAACTATACACGCCGGAAATGGATCGAATGACAGCTTGGTGCCGTCCATAGACTTTTTCAAGCGCGTAGGAGATTTCGCCCAGTGAAGCACGGGCACGCGCGGCGTCCACGGACAGTTCCAGCAGGTTACCAGAGCCCGAGGCAGCGGCATGTGTGAGCGCGGCCAGCGTCTGTTGCACACGTGCGTTGTCGCGGTTATCGCGCAGCAGTTTCAGCCTCGCCAATTGCGCTTCACGCACAGCGGTGTTGTCCACTTCCAGAATGTCGATGGGCGCTTCCTGATCGAGCCGGAATTTATTTACTCCGACGATAGTTTCCCGCGCCGAATCGATGCGGGCCTGGCGTCGGGCGGATGCTTCTTCGATGCGCATTTTGGGAAGGCCGGTATTGATCGCTTTGGCCATGCCACCAAGCTCTTCGACTTCCTGGATGTGGGTCCAGGCGCGGCGCATGATTTTATCGGTCAGGTTCTCCACGAAATACGAGCCTGCCCATGGATCGACCGTGCGGCAGATGCCGGTCTCGTCTTGTAAATATAGTTGCGTATTGCGAGCGATGCGCGCGGAGAAATCGGTCGGAAGCGCGATGGCTTCGTCGAGCGAATTGGTGTGCAGCGACTGGGTGCCGCCGAAAGCCGCTGCCATGGCTTCGATGCATGTCCGGGCGACGTTGTTAAACGGATCCTGCTCGGAGAGGCTCCAGCCGGATGTCTGGGAGTGAGTGCGCAGTGCCATGGATTTGGCACTCTTGGGATTGAATTGCTTGATGAGCTTAGCCCACAGCATGCGGGCGGCGCGCATCTTTGCAATTTCCATGAAGAAATGCATGCCCTGCGCCCAGAAGAAGGAAAGTCGCGGCGCGAAGGAATCAATCGGAATCCCTGCCTGCAATCCGGCGCGGATGTATTCCAGGCCGTCAGCGAGCGTATAGGCGAGTTCCAGATCGGCAGTGGCGCCGGCTTCCTGCATATGATAGCCCGAGATGCTGATGCTATTAAAGCGCGGCATTTCCTTCGCGGTGTAGGCGAAGATATCGGCGATGATTTTCATCGAAGGTTCGGGCGGATAGATGTAGGTATTCCGCACCATGTATTCTTTGAGGATGTCGTTCTGGATCGTGCCTGTGAGTTGGTCGTGCGAGACACCCTGCTCCTCGGCGGCGACGATGTAAAAAGCGAGGATCGGGAGCACCGCGCCGTTCATGGTCATCGAGACCGACATGCGGTCGAGCGGGATGCCTCCGAAGAGCACATTCATGTCGAGGATGGAATCGACTGCCACGCCGGCTTTGCCCACGTCGCCGACGACCCGCGGGTGGTCGGAATCGTAGCCGCGATGGGTGGCTAGGTCGAACGCGATGGAGAGCCCCATTTGTCCCGCAGCCAGGTTGCGGCGATAAAATGCGTTGGACTCTTCCGCTGTCGAGAATCCGGCGTATTGTCGCACGGTCCACGGGCGGGAAGTGTACATCGTGGCATAAGGTCCGCGCAGAAAGGGCGGGATGCCGGAGAGGAAGTCAAGATGCTCGAGAGCTTCGAGGTCCTTTTTGCCAAAGCGCGAACTATGCTGAATCTGCTCCATGGTATCGATAAGGGTGGCAGGTTTGTTCGGGCTCATGGGCACGGCGCCCGGTAGCGCGGAGAAAGGAATGGATGTGAAGTCAGGTTGATTGCTCATAAAGTTGCTCCCATTTGCATAAGGATGGATTTCAAAATCGCGACGGTGTCTGCCCCGAGGTAAATAAAATGCCGGATGCCAGCTTGCTTCCATTCCTCTTCGTGCTCGCCGGGACGTCCCGCGACGACGGGGACGATATTGGACCCCGCCAGCCCACGAGCGATGACCGGCACCCACTCGGGATACGCGGCATCCGACGAACACAACACCACGACATGCGCTCCGGATTGCCGGATGGCACGAGTGGCGGAAGCGGCATCGGTGAGCGGGTCACTATGAATGACTTTGAATCCGCCGGGTGCAAAGAACCCGGCGCTGAAATCGGCGCGTGCACGGTGGTCTTTCGGTGCACCGAGCTTGGCGAGGAATACTGTAGGCTGACCGGACTCGAAGTTTGATGCTGCCTGGCGCAGGAGTTCGTAGCTGCGCGCGGCGCGATGAATGCATACGGGGACTCCCACGGTGTGCTCGCGACCGCGCCATGGCAGTGCCCGCGCGATCTCGCCCAGAGTGGCGCCCGCACTGGCTGCTTCGATAGCGGCCTCCATGGTCGTGTCGAACCCGGATGCGAGCAGGTGGCCGAGTGTTTCAAGAATGACTGTGTCGCGCTCGGTGCTGGAGCTTGTGCGATAGTCGGCGACCTGTCGCGACCGGGCGTTGTGCAGAGAGACATGGTCGATGGGGCGGGGTGGCAGCGGCTTCTCATCGGGCGCGGCATACATGTTCGTGCCGACCAGAATTTTCTTACGTTTGGCCACATCTTTGAGCCGGGCATCGGCCACGGTGGCTGCCATCTGCTGCACGGTGCCGCGTTTGAGTGATTGCGCGATGCCACCTTCAGCTTCAATTTTTTGGAAAAGTGCCCACGCTTTCTCTGCGAGGGAACTGGTCAGCGACTCCACATAGTAAGCACCGCCGGTGGCATCCACCACCTGGCCGATGCTACTCTCCTCCTGGAGGATGATCTGGATGTTGCGGGCCAGCCTGCGAGAGAGCGAATCGGGCTGGCGTAGTATCTGATCGAACGGCGCGACGGCCAGCGTATCGCATCCTCCCAGGGCGCCAGCAAATGCCTCGGTGGTGGTGCGCAGCAGGTTGACGTAAGGATCGCAAAGTGTCTTGTTGTAGCGCGAGGTATGGCCGTGAAGGTCCATGCTTTTACTCTTCTCGCTGCCACCAAACGCTTCCACCACCCCAGCCCACAGCCGCCGGGCTGCGCGGAATTTGGCGATCTCCATGAAAAAGTCTGAGCCGATCGCGAAGGTGAACCGCATGCGCGGCGCGACGACATTTACCGACAGATCGTGGCTCTGCATGGCGCGCAGATATTCCACAGCCGTTGCCATGGAGAAGGCCAGTTCCTGCACCGCCGATCCGCCTGCTTCATGCCACGCACGGGCATGCACGCAGATGGTGCGCAGATGCGGGGCGTTCTCGACGGACCATTTGGTCAGCGAAGCCATCTCCTGGTAAGCATGTTCCAAAGTAAATGGCAACGCGCCTTCGTGGCTGAGCACGCCGAGCGGGTCCATCTCGATGCAGCCAGTAAGGTCGGAGGGCTTGCGACCGTTTTTCTTCATCCACGCGAAGAGCAATGCTGAGAATGCCAATGCTGCGCCGCCAGTGCGCACAAACAGCGGGTTCTTCCGCAGATCAAGTCCTTGAAAAGCTCTGGCTACATCCTCCACGGTGGCGATGGATACGCCGCCGCGCCCGATGAGATCGGGGGTGGCCATGTCGGGATCCAATGCGGCCCGGCTGGCGGCGTCGAGATGAAGCGTGATGCAATGTGCACCGCCTGCGATGTCTTCTTTCGCCTGCTGATTGAATTCCGACGGCGTGCTGCACACGATCTCCTGCGCAATGCCCCATGGCTTGTTGCTGAAAGTGGAATCCTCCGCGTGTTCCTTACCGACCGGGGCGTCATCGAGCCCAGATGGCAAATCCGCTTGAGTGTAGAGGGGTTGGATGGTAATGCCTTCCGGTGTCCGGGTCAGAAGGCGCTTCTCGAAATCAGCTCCTTTCAATTCGGCTTCAGCAAGTGCCCGCCATTGCGCGACGGTTGCGGAGTCAAATTCCGCAAGCAGTTTTTCCTGAGATTCATTCATAGGGCGTAGGTATATAAAAAATTAAAGACTAACGTTCAATAAGAATTTTTGATAATGGTAAAAAAAATCCTAAAATTTGTTGACATAAGAAAATATAATTCTGATAGTTTTCGACTTTTCATTCTGTTCCGTTGCAACTAACAGCTTTAGTAGAAATTTTCCGATATGATAAACAAAATTGATCACCTGGGCATAGCCGTTCGTTCTTTGGACTCGGCCATTGCATATTATGAAAAAGCACTTGGCCTGAAATGCGAGGCCATTGAAGAAGTGGAATCTCAGAAGGTTCGCACGGCATTCTTCGATGTGGGCGGCACGCACATCGAGTTGCTGGAACCGACTTCGCCCGACAGTCCTGTGGCCAAATTCATCGAGTCCAAAGGTGAGGGTATCCATCATGTGGCGTTTGCAGTGGACAACATCGCCGAGCAGCTCGACGCCTCCAAACAAGCTGGCGTGCGCCTCATCCACGAGGAGCCATTTGAAGGTGCTGCAAACAAAATGGTGGCATTCCTGCATCCGAAATCTACTTTTGGCGTGCTCACGGAGTTCTGTGCTCATAAACATTCCTGACATCTTTTCTGACTTATGCCCATCGATCCCGCACTTATTGAAGATTTGGAGAAACGCCGCGCCGCTGCACTGGCTGCGGGTGGCACAGACAAACTTGAAGCCCGCCGCGCCAAAGGTCTTTACACCGCCCGCGACCGGGTGGATGGCCTCATGGATTCCGGGTCTTTCCAGGAATTCGGCATGCATGCTCAGCACGCGTGCCACCGCTTCGGCATGGAGACAAAGAAGCTTCCCGGCGACGGTGTCATCACCGGCACAGGCGTGGTGGACGGGCGCGGAGTCGCCGTGGTAAGTCAGGATTTCACGGTGGCGGGAGGTTCTCTTGGCCGCGTGCATGCCATGAAAATGGTGGAGCTGATGGAGTATGCGCTCAACTCCGGGATGCCCGTGGTGGCATTCAACGACTCCGGCGGAGCGCGCATCCAGGAAGGTGTGGAATCGTTGTCGGGTTATGGGCAGGTGTTTTTTAAAAATGTAATGCTCTCCGGTGTCGTGCCACAGATCGCAGTGATCTGCGGCCCCTGCGCGGGCGGCGCAGCCTACTCGCCCGCGTTGATGGATTTTCTCGTGATGACCAAGGAGTCTGCGAGTTTGTTCATCTGCGGACCCGATGTGATCAAGGCTGCGACGGGCGAGCAGACCACCATGCAGGATATCGGCAGTGCTGCCGCGCATGCCAACATCAGCGGCAACATTCATTTTGTGGCTGAGGACGACGCGCACGCGCTGGAGATCACGAAGAAACTGCTCTCCTTCCTGCCGTCCAATAATCTGATGGACCCACCGCACGATCTGTCGGTGCCTCTTCAATTGGACAGCGATATGGCATTTGAAGAGATCGTCCCGGACGATCCCAAGAAACCCCTCGACGTGCAACGCGTGATCGAACTGCTGGTGGACGACCGCGATTTCTTCGAAGTTCATGCAGGCTTCGCGCGGAATCTGGTAGTGGGATTTGCCCGCATCGGCGGAGTGATTGTCGGCATCGTAGCGAACCAGCCTGCGGTGAAGGCTGGCACGCTGGACATCGATGCTTCGGACAAAGGCGCGCGGTTTATTCGGTTTTGTAATATCTTTAACATCCCCATCGTGACGCTGGTGGACGTGCCCGGCTTCCTGCCCGGTGTGGCTCAGGAGCGGGGGGGAATCATCCGACATGGAGCGAAAATGCTGTTTGCCTATGCGGCGGCCACGGTGCCGAAGATCACGATGATCCTGCGTAAAGCGTATGGTGGCGCCTACCTGGCAATGTGCAGTCGCGATATGGGTGCGGACCTGGTATTTGCCTGGCCTACGGCTGAGATTGCGGTGATGGGCGCGGAAGGTGCGTCGAATATTTTGTTCAAACGCGAAATACAATCCGCGCCCGACCCCAAGGCGAAACAGGCGGAATTGATCGCCAATTACCGCGATGAATTTGCATCGCCTTACCAGGCTGCGGGCCTGGCCATGGTGCACGATGTGATTCGCCCGAGCGAGACACGCCGCGTGCTTGCATTGGCGTTGCGCAGTTCGCTGTCGAAACGCGAGACGCGTCCGCCCAAAAAACACGGAAACATCCCACTATGAGCAGTCTCCTTGCAGTTGCAGAACTTTCCTCCGCGCCCCCATGGGGTGACGTGCTCTTTTTCATGGGCTTGGGCTTTGTCATGGTGATGATCGTGCTGCTGACTCTGGCTGGCATCATTGCTTTGCAAGGGATTCTGTTTGCACGCTATGCAGTAAAAATGTCGGGCCGACCCGGTGCCCCCTCCCCCGCCCCGCAGTCGAGCCCTGCCCCGGCAGCCACGCCAGCAGCGGCACCGGTGGCCAGCGGTCCGGAATCGGTATCTATGCCCGGGCCGGTGGAGCCTGAGATTCTCGCGGTCATCGCAGCAGCTGTCTCCTGCGTGCTTGACCAGCCGCACCGCATCCTGGCGGTAAAGCCTGCGCCGACCATGCAACATTGGTCGATAGAAGGTCGCCGACAAATCTTCGCTTCACACAAAGTCAGATAAATATTTTAAATTACATCGCATGAAAAAACTCAGAATCACCGTTGATGGCCGCGCTTACGACGTGGAAGTGGATATATTGGATCAGACCGGCCCTGTGGCATCGGCACCCGCGCCTGCGCCAGTGCGTTCGGCGGCCACCAGTGCGCCGACACCTTCCGCTCCGCCCCCAGCGCGACCGCCCGCTGCTGCTGGTGCCTCAGCCGGGCAACTCGCGAGTCCGCTGGCTGGCAAAGTCGTGGAAGTCCATGTGAAAGCTGGAGATTCCGTGACTGCCGGGCAGACATTGATCACACTCGAGGCCATGAAGATGAACACCTTGGTGACTGCCGCAGAGGATGGCACCGTGAAAGAAGTGCTGGTGGCTGCGGGTGACATGGTGCAGGAAGGCCAGCCGATGCTTTCTTTCTGATGATTCAATCTCTGGTTGAGCTTTTCGCCAGCACAGGGTTCGTTCACCTCGACTGGCGGATGATCGTCATGTGGGGAGTGGTCCTGGTGCTGATGTATCTGGCTGTTTACCGACAGTTCGAGCCGCTGCTGCTGGTCCCGATCGCTTTCGGAGCGTTGCTGGCCAACTTGCCGACCGAAGGCATCGTAAACAAACCTGCTGGTGAGCTGCGTGCGCCGCATGCAGGCATCGTGCAATCTGTCCACTTCGCGCCCGGCGATTATGTCCGAGTGCCAGTGGTGCAACGCGCGGAAAGCATGCCCGCCATGTTCACAGTGGCACTGGTGGATGCTGCGGGCCAGCCTGTGCTGGACGAAGCAGGAAATCCTGTTGTGGAAATCGTGCGAGCGGACGCCACGGGTAATGTGATCGAGATTCACAAGGCACCCGGCGACCGGGTGCTGCCGGGAGAAGTCGTCGTCTCGATGCACGATGAACATAGCGGAGGGCTGTTTCACTATCTGTCACTGGGCATCGTGCTGGAGATATTTCCACCGTTGATTTTTCTTGGCGTAGGAGCATTGACCGATTTCGGACCGCTCATCGCCAATCCGCGCACGCTGCTGCTGGGTGCGGCGGCGCAGTTTGGAGTGTTTGCGACTTTTATTGGTGCCTATGCTCTGGGGTTCAATACGAGTGAAGCTGCATCCATCGGAATCATAGGCGGGGCAGACGGGCCCACGTCCATCTTCCTTGCAAACAAACTCGCGCCGGAACTCCTGGCTCCCGTGGCCGTAGCCGCTTATAGCTACATGGCACTCGTGCCTTTCCTTCAACCGCCGATCATGATGGCGTTGACGACAAAAAAAGAACGCCTGATCCGGATGAAATCTCTCCGGCAAGTCTCGAAGCTGGAGAAGCTGCTATTTTCCCTCATTATCACGGTGGTGTGCATCCTGCTTGTGCCTCCGGCTTCAGCGTTGATCGGCATGCTGATGCTGGGAAATTTCTTGCGGGAGTGCGGCGTCACTGAGCGTCTGAGCAAGGCCGCTCAGAACGAGACGATCAACATAATCACCATCTTTCTCGGCACCAGTGTGGGCATCACCATGACAGGCGACCGGTTTCTCCAGCCGCAGACTTTGAAGATTCTTGCGCTGGGCGTGGTGGCTTTCGGTTTTTCCACAGCCATGGGAGTGCTCGTAGCCAAGTTGATGAATTTGTTCTCTCCAAGAAATCCGATCAATCCGCTGATCGGATCGGCCGGCGTGTCTGCGGTGCCCATGGCGGCTCGCGTGTCACAAGTGGTCGGACAAAAAGCGGACCCGCAGAATTTTCTGCTCATGCACGCCATGGGCCCCAACGTAGCGGGCGTCATCGGCACCGCTCTGGTTGCGGGCTACTTTATCTCAACCCTTCGTTAAAATCCTACAGTTCAATCTCATGAGTTTGCCATTTCCCATCCTAACCGCCGAAGAAGCCGCAGCCCACATCCCGCATGCTGCCATCGTGGGCTTCAGCGGGTTCACTCCCGCCGGAGCAGCCAAAGCGATCCCCACCGCACTCGCCGCCCGTGCACGCGCAGAACACGACGCGGGCCGGGAATTCAAGATCGGCGTGGTCACTGGGGCATCCACCGGACCTTCGCTCGATGGCGAACTGGCCAAGGCCAAAGCCATCTCCTGGCGCACACCGTATCAATCCGATCCGAACTTGCGCAAAAGTATCAACAGCGGAGAGACGAAATTTTTCGACATGCATCTCTCCATGCTTCCTCAGGCCGTGCGCTACGGGCACCTGGGGCAGATGGATTTCGCCGTGGTGGAAGCCTGCGACGTCACGGCAGATGGCGGTATCGTGTTGACGACATCCATCGGCGCCAGTCCCACATTTTGCCGATGCGCGAAAAAAGTTCTCATCGAGCTGAATCGCAATCATCCCACGCGACTGCGTGGAATCCATGATGTGTATGAGACGGAGGACCCGCCAAACCGTCGCGAGATTCCGATCTACAAAGTCAGCGAACGCATCGGGTCGGACATCGTGCGAGTGGACCCCTCAAAGATCGTGGGCATCGTGGAGACCTCGCTGGAGGATGAGGTGAAAGCCTTCACACCGCCCGATCAGATCACGCAACAGATTGGGCATAATGTGGCAGAATTTCTTGCTGCTGAAATCCGCCTGGGGCGCATCCCGAAGAGCTTTCTTCCTATTCAAAGCGGTGTGGGCAACGTGGCCAACGCTGTGTTGGGAGCGATGGGCGCACATCCCGACATTCCTCCATTCGAGATGTATTCCGAAGTGATCCAGGACTCGGTGATCGACCTCATGCGCAATGGCCAGATCACATTTGCAAGCGGCACATCGATCACCGTGAACCCCGAGCTACTCAAGTCCATCTACGATGATCTGGACTTTTTCCGTAGCCGCATAGTTTTACGTCCGCAGGAGATCAGCAACAATCCCGAGATCGTACGGCGCCTTGGGATCATATCCATCAATACCGCGCTGGAAGTGGATTTGTTTGGTAATGTCAACAGTACGCACGTACTGGGCAAAAGCCTCATGAACGGCATTGGTGGCTCGGGCGACTTTACCCGCAATGCTTACGTGTCCATCTTTACCTGCCCGTCGCTGGCCAAGGGAGGCGCAATCAGCCCCATCGTTCCGCTCGTAAGTCACATGGACCATAGTGAACATTCCGTGCAGGTGATCATCACCGAGCAGGGCATCGCCGATCTCCGCGGGAAGGACCCGCTGGAACGTGCGCGCGAGATCGTGGATCGATGTGCGCATCCGGAATTCCGCGATCAACTGCATGGTTACTTTGATTCTGTAAAAGACGGTCACACACCACAGACCTTGTCGGCTGCATTTGCCATGCACGAAAAATTTCTGCTCACCGGGGACATGCGCGATGTGACTTGGGACACGCTGATGCCGATCTAAAATCAGCAATGAAAAGAGTTCTAATCGTTCGGGGTGGTTGGGATGGTCACACCCCGGTGGAATCCACAGATTTGTTCGCCGGGGTGCTACGCGAGGAAGGCCACGACGTGGAGGTATCCGACTCCCTGGATAGCTATCTCGATGCCGCGAAGCTCAGAGCGACGGACCTCATCGTGCAATGCGTCACCATGTCCAAGATCAGCAATGAACAATGGACCGGGCTCAACGACGCGGTTCGTGCCGGAACAGGCTTCGCAGGCTGGCACGGCGGCATCGTGGATTCATTTCGAGAAAACACTGACTACCAATGGATGACAGGCGGGCAGTGGGTGTCGCATCCGGGTAATTGCATTCCAGCTTACGAGGTGAAAATAACAGCACCGGAGCATGAAATCATGCGTGGCATTGGTAACTTCACACTCCCGGACACGGAACAATACTATCTGCATATGGATCCCGCTGTGAAAGTGCTATGCACGACGAGATTTTCCGGCGAACACGGCGATGCGACCTTGTACCCGGCAGGGACAGTGATGCCTTATGCCTGGACTCGACAGTGGGGTAAGGGTCGGATTTTTGTGGCGGCATGGGGGCATACATATAAGGATTTCGAGGTGCCGGAAGCGCGAGAGATTGTCCGCTGCGGCCTGCTCTGGGCCGCGAGGTAAATATAAGGCGTGCCCTTCGCCTGCATTGAAAGCCGCCGAGCCGAGGGCCTTGGAAAGGCCCGAGTCAGACTGCACGCCAGTGCAGCCCGAAGGCCGGCAGTGCCGGGAGGCAATGACGTCAACCCGGAAGATGTTGGACATTCAAAAGGCAAAATCCTCTTCCCGTTCCATCTGTCATCGCCACCGTGTTGCCCTGGCCGTCGTAGTGAAACACACATAACTGCCCGCCGCTGTCCTCATACAACGGAACCATCCCGGCATCTGCTTGCTGCGCGCTGGCTCCTGCTCGTCTCGCCCTGCGGACCCCGCTTTGGCGGCATCTCCCCCGCAGCCTGCCCGGCCGCCGGTGGTCCATCACGCTGGCCACAGCTGAATCTGGGCGCAATGGCGAGGCGCTTTGTGGGCACTATCAGCGATGACCTCCACGCGCTGGAAAGAGCCACAAGGCGAGTAAATTGCTTTTCAGCGCAACCTGCGGGTCAATGAACGGCAAACACACCACCCTTTCAACCCGGCGGCTGCCGCACGACCCACCAAGCGCCGACAGCCATAAAGTCTCGCAAGAAATATGGCTCGCAGCGGAGTTTTGCCGTGGATAAACTGCAAGCGTGCCAGAGATTTTCCGACATCATGGATACCGATTTTTCTTTTTTAGCCGGGAAGCAGAGGAGCCAATTCATGTCCATGTTGAGTCTGCCGAGAAGTATGCCAAGTTCTGGTTGGAGCCAATCTTGCTGGCTGAATCGCACGGATTTCTCAGCAACCAGCTCAAAGAAATTCGAGAACTGATCGAGGAGCACGAACAACAAATAAAGAACAAATGGGATGAACACATTATTACCCACCGCCAAAATCAAACCTGATCCAAGAGCCATTGCCGTTGAGGTGGATACGGATTCACTGCATGTGACCCTTGCCGACGGTCGGACGGTGTCTGCGCCACTCGAATGGTTTCCACGGTTGAGGGATTCATCCCCAACACAGCAAGCCAACTGGAGATTTATCGGTCCAGGGATTGGGATTCATTGGGAAGAGATCGATGAAGATATCTCTGTTCGCAGTCTCCTCGTGGCTGAAACATAAATACGAAACAATGAAGGGTGTAGCGCAGGCGGGGAACGAGCCCTCCGACTGCATCCATGGTTGAACAAGCCCGGTAAATGACGTGGGGCTCTTCCTTATGCGCTTTATGTTGTGCGCGGTTTAAAACCGAATAGTGCCTGAGCAGGATCTCTCCGCTATCGAAAGGACACCAGTCCCGCGCTAATGTTGCATTAGCTTAGTTTTGCCTCGCAGTTGAGTCGCTTGCACCAGTGCTTGCGGCTTCTTACCGCTTATTATTTCCGTCTGGGCACAGTGCTCTGCGTGGCCTTGTTCGCTGTGGCGATCAAAGCTT
>CBDUBV010000054.1:0-19060 GCA_965365475.1 uncultured Chthoniobacteraceae bacterium
GTAACCCACGGGCGTGGCGAAGCTTGTTGATGCGGCAAAGGTCACCGCCATGAGCAAGGGCTTCGGATCTACGCCCATCTGGTAGCCAGTCGAAATGGCTATGGGTGCCAGCAGGATGGCGGCCGCGTTATTGCTCATAAACTCAGTGAGACAAGCCGTGACGAGATAAAGTATGGCCACAAGGGCCAAAGGGCCCAGACCTCCGGCTCCACTGACAGCGTAGTCGGCCAGCAACTGAGCTGCACCTGTTTTCTGCATAGCGATGCCCAGAGGAAGGATGCCTGCCAGAAGGAAGATCACCTTCCAATCCACCGCGTCGTATGCTTCCTGCAGGGAGATGCAGCGCGTGGCAATGAGCGCGATGACACCGAGAATCGCGCTTGACAGGATGGGCATGATCCCAAAGCCGGCCAGTGCGACCACGGCCACGATGATGGACAATGTCAGCGGTGCTTTGCTTTGTCGCAGCAGAGTGCTTTCGACTTCATCCAGGAAGATAAAGTCCTCGTCGTGATGCAAGCGGGCAATCTCGCTGCGGTCTGTCTGTAAAAGCAACGTGTCGCCCAGCGCAAGTGGCAGCTTGCTAAGCTTCGCCGTGAGTGAGTGGCCACGACGTTGCAAAGCAAGCACGATGGCGCGATAGCGATTGCCAAAGCCCACACTCGCGAGAGTTCGTCCGATAAGGCGCGAGCGTGGCGCAATCATCGCTTCTACGAGAATCACATCCTGCGGAGTTTTGGATTGGCCAGCGAGCGCGAAGTCCTGGCTGGATTCCAGGTCGAGCGATTGCGCCAGGGACAGAATGTTGTCCAATTCCGCGCGCACGAGCAGCACATCGTCCGCCTGGATGACCAAATGCGGACCAGCCCAGCGAACCTCTCCGCTTCTATGCACTTCGATTACCGTGGCGTCAAACTCCGTGGTCAGTTTGGTCTCTCGCAGGGCTTTGCCAACAAGTGGAGAAGTGGGTTTGACCCGCAGTTCGCTGAGATATTCTTTCAGACCGTAGGATTGAATCAACTCCACGCCTAGGCGGTTTGGAAGCAGCCACCGGCCCAGGGTAGCAAAATAGAGCACCCCAGCTGCGCTAAAGATCAATCCCATTGGAGCTAGTTCGAAAAGGCCAATGTTCGAGAGTCCGTAATCGATCGCGATGGAGTTCACGAGCAGGTTTGTGGAGGTGCCGATGAGCGTGCAGGCGCCGCCAAATTGAGATGCGAAGGAGAGCGGAATGAGCAGCTTGGAGGCCGCAATCTTGTATTTGGTGCACAACGCCAGCACCAGGGGCAGGAACACGGCCACCGCTGCGGTGTTATTTATAAATGCGGAGACAAAGCCCGAGCTGAGCATGAGGGCCAGCAGCAAGACGATAGGTTTCTTAGCCAGAGAAAAAAACATGCGTCCTGCGGAATGCAGCGCACCTGTCTTTTGCATCCCGGCACTGAGAATAAACATTGCGGCGACAGTGACCGTGGCGGGATTGGCGAAGCCGGATACAGCTTCTGCGGGCGTGACCAGGCCGGATACCATCACCGCAGCCAGCACCAGCATGGCTACATAATCCACCGAAAGTTTTTCGCTGGCGAAGAGAGCGACAGCACCCAGACAGATGGCTAAGACAAGCGCGATTTCCATACAGTGTGCGATGAATCGCGTTTGGCTGAAGGTCTGGTCGCAACCTACTTGGGCACGATGGAAACGTTATCGATGTATAGCACGGAATTATCGTTGGGAAGTTCCGCGCCTATGTGGATGCTGGCACTGCTGATCGATTGCAGATCTCGCAGTTCGCGCTCACGAAATGTGATTTGGAAGGACTTGGTGGTCGGGCTCCAATTTGCACCGGCGCTGAACGTGCCTTCAACGAGAAATTCTTCCTCCACCGCATTACGTACTCTTTTCTCCACTCCTCCGCGGTCGCCTCGTTCGATCTTATCCTCACCTAGACGCTTGAACCCGCGGGCTTTGATCGCGTATTGCCCGTTGCGAACGCCCTGGCCTTTTGTGGAGAAAGAAAGCTCGTATTGCACATTGGGCTTCAATGGCAAGCCCGAGGAATTTGAGAGAATGACATATTTATTTCCGTATAAAAAGGCGGCCGGGTTGACCTCCTTGCCCACAAAAAGCGAGCTGGAACTGGGGTTATCCAGCTTGAAGGCAAATGCTTTCATCACCTGGTTCGTGGGATTTATGTAGTGCGCTTTAAATGCAAATTTACCCTCCGGCGGGTTGGCCATGGGATCTTCTTCCTGGTCCACCACGACTGCTCGCGCCATGGCGTTGCCGCGGGGAAATCCGAAATAAACTTCCCAGGAAAATGGGGCGCGGCTACGAACAGGCTCCTGGTTAGTGCCTTTGAGTTCGATTGGAGCATCAAACTTCGGTTCTTTCGGAGTGCCTTTATTTAACGCAAGCGCGATGCGTCCGTTGGTCTTGCCGATGACCAGATCGAAGAGACCATCGCCATTGAGATCGCCAGCTGCGGGCGCGATCGGACCCGGTATGCGACTGGAATTGCCAAGCTGAATAGTTTTTTCAAATGGAAATTCCTCGCCAGGTTTCCATGCGGCTCCCGGATGTAGATATACGCTAAGCTCACCACGACGATCCCCAACGATCAGGTCCACAAATCCATCTCCGTTGTAGTCTGCCAGCGCGGGAGTGAGCTGCTCTTTGCCGTCTCCGTAAGCGAGGAAAAATCGTGATGTTTCCGAGAATTTCGGAGCGTTATTGCTTCCTTCGTTTATAAGCAAATGCACGCTGTTGGCGGAGTAGGAGCCTTCTCCAACCAGCACGTCCATTTTGCCATCCTTGTTCATGTCCGCCAGAGCAGGTGCGAGCAGATTCGCCCAAAGCTTGCCGCCTGTCATTGTATCGATCCGGTTTTTGGTGACGTCGGTTGGTTGGCGGAATTCGGGCGACATCGCCGAGCCGGTATTGGGGAAGAGGTACAATTCGCCAAGGTAATTTCCAACAACCAGGTCTTTCACCCCCGGATTGCGCATCGGAGCAAGTGCAATTTTGATAGGTGTCCGATTGTTGTAGAAACCGCCGAGCCCCTGCTGGCCAGGAGGTGGAGCTGGAACCCACAGGGACACCATCTCTGCGATTCCAAATTTTGGGGCTTGCGCAGTGCCTTGATTAAAATAAATCCTAATGTAAGCCGCCGGGTCCGCCACCACCAAGTCCAGCAGCTTGTCATTGTTCATGTCCTCCAGCGCGATTGAAGGAGGCATGGGATATGCGCCGACCGAGCCGCTCTCCAGCAGAATATCAGAGGAAGCTCGGAAGACGGAAAGGTTGCCTGCATTATCCACGCCATCCCATAGATTGTCGCCTGTGGAAGCCCGTTCAAAGCCCCCATTGGTGGGCATGGGGCGAGCTGGGGCGGCAGGGCGGCCTGCAGGAGCTTGCGCAAGCAGACATGTCGGCGCCAGCAGCATGGCAATCGCAAGTAAGGGGGTAAACAGACGAAAGGGGGGACATAAGAACCTCATGGCAGTGATACCCGTAGTGCATTTTCTTCGGCTTGAAAACCAGAAATGCGAGAGACTGCGTTCATTCTGCGAGTTTTGCCGCGAGAATCTCGCCAGCAAGCTGCGGGTTGGCTTTGCCTTGCGATAATTTCATTATTTGACCTTTTAAAAAATTGAGCGATGCGGTGTTGCCAGCTCGGTAATCCGCGACGGGTTTCGGGTGCGCTGCGATGACTTGATCGGCCAGCACTTCGATGGCAGCAGCGTCGCTGACCTGTTCCATGCCGCGTTCACGGACGATGACCGACGGAGCCGTGCCTGAGACACACATTTCAGCAAAAACTTCTTTTGCCTGCTTGCCATTGATTTTGCCAGAGTCCACCAGCGCGACAAGCTGCCCGATTGCGACCGGGGGAACAGGGCACGCGTGGACAGTCTGCCCCGAAGCTGTGATGAAACTCAACAGGTCGTTGATGATCCAGTTTGCAATGGACTTCGGCTTGCAGGCACCCTGTGCCGCTTGCTCGAAATAATCGGCCAACGCTGCGTCCGATGCCAGCACATCCGCGTCGTATGCGCCAAGACCATACGCGGTTTCGAATCGTTGCCGTTTCGTTGCGGGCAGCTCTGGCATGGCGTTGCGGGCCTCTTCGACTAGCTGCGTTGTATCTACTGGCAGGAGGTCCGGGTCTGGAAAATAACGATAATCATGCGCCATCTCCTTGGTGCGCATAAGAAAAGTCTGCCCGCTATCGTCGTCCCATCGCCGGGTTTCTTGAGCCAGAGTACCACCGCCTGTGCGCACGGCAATCTGCCGCTCGATCTCATAGGCGAGTGCGCGCCGCACGCCGCTGATCGAGTTCATGTTCTTGATCTCGATCTTGGTGCCCAGTTCCGTCTGCCCGACTGGGCGCACGGACACATTGCAATCGCAGCGCATCTGACCTTTCTCCATGTCCGCATCGCTCACGCCGCCCTGCACGAGGATTTCCCGCAAGACGCTTAGAAATGCAAAGGCTTGTTCGGGCGTCTCCATGGCGGGCTCGGACACGATCTCCATGAGCGGAGTGCCTGCGCGGTTAAAATCAATCCCTGAATTGCTTTCGAAATGCGTGCTCTTGGCCACGTCCTCTTCCAGGTGTATCCGGACGAGAGGAATATCCTGCACGCCCACGCAATCTTTTTGTGCGTCCTTGGGGAACGCGCTCGCATGCAAAGGCACTGCGCCGCCTTCACAAAGAGGCAGATCGTATTGCGAGATTTGATAATTTTTCGGCATGTCCGGATAGAAATAATTTTTCCGGTCAAATTTGCTCATGGGCGCAATGCGGCAGTTGAGCATAAGCCCGGTCAGGATCGTCATGCGCACTGCGGCCTCGTTCATCACGGGCAACGCGCCTGGCAAGCCCAGACATACCGGGCAGGTGTTGCTATTGGGATCGCTCCCAAAACTTGTCGGGCACGCGCAGAACATCTTGCTGCGGGTCTTGAGCTGGACATGGACTTCAAGTCCGATGGTTGCGAGATAATTGCTCATGAGTAAAAATTCTGGGCGCGATCACTGAGGAGTTTGCAGTGCGTAGTCGAGTGCTTTCTGGAACTCAAACTTTTTTAACAGCGCGGCCACTTCCGGATCGTTGGCTGCTGCTGCGATGCGCTCGTGGCGTGCAAGAGAAAAGTAATCACCTCGGCCTGCCATCTCCGCGATTTCCGCGTCGTTGACCAGTGCTTGCACTTTCGGATGTCGAGAAAGTGGTTGAGCACCGGGAAACCGGAGGAACCGCTGAGCACGTTCCGGGCGGGCCGCCACCCGGGCCATTTTATCCAGGGTATCGTATGTCTCCTGTGGAATGAGGTCGATGTTGCTCACCAATTGCCCTGCCGGACCCAGCTCGATGGATTGCTTGAGCCGGATCAAGCTCTCTGCGAGAGGTCCCACTTGCCGACTGGCATCGGAATCGCGCATGGCAGATTTTTTGGACTCGGCCACCGAGCCCAGCAGACGGATCCCCATTACTGCAACCCAAAGCATGAGAAGCCCAAAAACCAGACCCAACATCGCGCCACTTATACCGTAAGCCAGGCGAACCATTCCGGAGCTTTGGTCTGCTGTGCGCCGAAACACCACGCGCACAATGCTCGTCCAGACCAGATACCACACCAGCCCCAACACGGCACCCGCGACAATCCGCATGGTAAAATGTGGCAACGCCACATGCGGTTGCAGCATGGCTGCCAGAAAACCGCTCCCATACCATGCAGCAAAGTAGGTGGTAACCAGGACACACAGCCCGAGCAGCAATCGGACGGGTCCCTGCCGCCAGCCTCTCCACATGTGCAACAACAGCACGACCAAAGCCACAGCAGCAAATCCGGTAAGCCACACCGGTGAAGCGACAGACTCGTTCATGCTTGCACGAAGCCCGCCAGCCCGCATTGGGCGCGTTGACGCAGTGCGTGGTCGCACAGCACCAGCAGTGTCATCGCTTCCACCATCGGCACCGCACGCGGCACCACACAGGGATCGTGGCGTCCCCGCGCCGCCAGTTCAGATTCCTCGCCGGAGCGCGTCACGGTTTTCTGTCGCTGTGCAATCGTGGCAGTGGGCTTGAAAGCAGTGCGGAAATAAATCATCTCCCCATTGCTGATGCCGCCCTGCACTCCGCCAGATCGATTTGTGCACGTGCGCACACGCCCGTCTTCCATGCAGAATTCATCGTTGTGTTCACGACCCGTGAGACGCGTCCCGGCAAAGCCCGAGCCAATTTCAAAGCCCTTGGTTGCTGGCAGGCTCATCATGGCGCGGGCGAGATCAGCTTCCAATTTGTCAAACACAGGCTCGCCCAGTCCGGCACCCAATCCTCGCACCACACAGTCCACGATGCCACCGATGGAATTACCTTCTGCTCGCATGGACTTGATCAGCGCGATCATTTTCTCAGCAACATCCGCGTCTGGGCAGCGGACGATATTTCGGTCCACATCGGCACTGTTCACCGTCGCAGGATCGACTGTGCTCTCGAGCGTATGCACCGCCGAGACGTAAGCCACAACAGCCAGTTCTGGAAAAAAACCTTCGAGCACTTTGCGCGCCACACTGCCACCGGCCACGCGACCGATAGTCTCGCGGGCGGAAGAGCGGCCACCGCCCTCCCAATTTCTGCGCCCATACTTGGCATCGTATGTGTAGTCCGCGTGCGATGGTCGGTAGTGCGTCTCCATCTCCCGATACGCTTCCGGCCGGGCATCCTCATTGCGCACCAGCACCGCGATGGGTGTCCCGGTAGTCTCACCGCGAAAAACGCCTGAAAGAATCTCGCACCGATCCGACTCCTTGCGTGGAGTCACGATATCGCTTTGGCCTGGGCGTCTGCGGTCGAGGTCACGCTGAATGTCGTCTTCAGAGAGCGCAATGCCCGGAGGGCACCCGTCGATGACGACCCCCACGCCGCCCCCGTGGGATTCGCCCCAAGTCGATATGCGAAAGAGATGTCCAAAAGTGCTAGCCATGAGAAAGTGGAAATCACTGAATCAGACCAGACCGCGCAGCGCAAGATTGCCATTGGTGTGAGCAGGACTTTGTGTCCCGACTATGGTCGGAGTCCTCCGCGCCAATGCCCTACCCCATTGTCGCCGATTGCGACGGCTCGAGCGACAATCCAGGCAATGGCTCCACCAGGTTGCCAGTCAACGGACGCACCCGTTCATAAACGCGAGGCGCCAGCTTCACGCCGCGTTGGTAGCCCATGCGAAACATCTCCAGCTTGGCATCCATGTTGTCGATGTAGTGGAGTGCAGCCGCCTCGGGTGTGCGCGGTGTCACCGGAGAGCCGAATTCCAATTCGCCATGGTGCGCCGCGAGCAAATGCAAAAGATGCACGCGCACATCCTCCGACACTGGTCGCAGATCGCTCCATGCCTGCGCTTCGTCACTGGCCATGAGATCGCGCCAGAGCTTGTTCACTACTTCTATGCCGGTCACGATGTGCCCAAGCAACTCACCTGCTTCGTGGTATCCCATCGCAAAACCCTGCTCAGGATACGCGTTCTCCCATAGCTTGCCGCAATCGTGAAAAAGCACACCTGCCAGCAGCAGCTCTCGATTTAACTCCGTGTACACGGCGCTTAGCGCATGAGCACTACGCAGCATCTGCGCCACGTGTTCCACGAGGCCTCCGCGACGCGCATGATGGTAGGAGCGCGCTGCCGCCGTGCGTCGCATCCTTGCTCCATGGCGTTCGAGGAACAACATGCTCAATCCCCGCAGCCTGGGGTCTTTCAACTCTGCCACCGAACCCGTTATATATTGAAATTCCGCAGCCACCCGAGCCGCACTTTCCTGCGAGCCGTTGATGAGTGCTTGGGCTTCGACGTCATCCAGAACACGCAAACGCCAGTGTCGGGCGTCCGGCCCATAGTTTTTATTGCAATAAAAAGTGCCGCTGATCGCGAGAAAAGTGTCCTGCGCAAGCTGTGGGATCAGCTCGCTGTCGGGGTGGTCATTCCAAGCCCGCAACGTGAGCCGACCAGCTTCATCGGCCAGATGCAGCTCGCAGTATGGTTTGCCTTCGCGCGTGAGTTTGGCAACGGTATTTTCCAGTTGGCAATGCAGCTCCCCGACCAATGTCCGGTCGCCTCCAAGCTCCATAAGTTGGGCAATCGTCGGCATGCTTCACAGACTTGTTAATACGCGCTTCAACTTGCCCATGGCTTCGTCGATCTCTTCCTGCGTCACGTTGAGCGGCGGCAACCACCGCGCCACATTTGGCCCGGCGGGAATGCACAGCAGGCGTTCTTCGTGCAACGCCTCCACGACCGTCAATGCTGCCGTGGAGCGCCGGACTTCCGGCCTCGCCCGGTCCACAAGCATAGCCTCCAATTCAATCCCCAGCATGAGACCCACTCCGCGCACTTCCTTTACATATGGCAAGCCCGCGTCCAACAGACTCTTCCGCGCATACGTTCCCATCCTGGTTGCATTGCTCAAGAGATCCTCCCTCTCGATTACGTCGAGCACGGAATGCGCCGCCGCACAGGCCAGCGGATTGCCGCCAAATGTAGTTCCGTGACTGCCCGGCGAGAGAATGTCTGCCAGCGACAGGCCATCCTGTATAACCCGTTCGCGAACATAGAAACCGCCCAAAGGGAACCCCCCGGCGATGCCCTTCGCCCAACTTACCCCATCGGGCATCACATCCCGACAACCCAGACTTTTCCATCCACACCAATCTCCCGTGCGTCCAAGACCACATTGGACTTCGTCGAAGAGCAGCAGTGCACGGTGCTCATCGCACACCTCACGCAACTGCCGCAGAAATGTCGCCGTGGCAGGATGGATGCCACCCTCTCCCTGGACCGGTTCGACCAATATCGCCGCCGTTTGCTGCCCGATCACCTTGCGCACCTGATCGATGTCTCCGAATTCCACATGCAAAAATCCTGGTAACAATGGAGCGAAACCCGTTTTTACTTTCTCTTGGGCCGTGGCACTGATGCCCGCCAGCGTGCGCCCGTGGAAGCTGCCGGTGAATGTGATTATTTCCGGGCCACAGCCTGTAGTATAGGCATATTTGCGAGCCAGTTTGATGAGGCCTTCGTTCGCTTCGGCTCCGCTGTTGCAGAAAAAAACGCGCCCCGCAGCATCTACCAACTGCACCAAGCGTTTCGCCAGCCGACCCTGCCCCGCCGTATGGTAAAGATTGGACGTATGAAGTAAAGTGCCAGCCTGGCGGGCGATGGCCTCGGTGGTTGCAGGATGGCAATGCCCCAACGCGCATACCGCGATGCCTGCACCGAAATCCAGATACTCGTGGCCCATCGCATCCCAGATTCGGCAGCCCTCTCCGCGCACAAATTCCAACGGAAAACGCGCATACGTTGGCAGGACAAATTGCTCGAAATTATTTCGTGTCTCAGCAGAAACAGACATCGTCATGGATCGATTCGGTGGAAGCCACAATTATTAAAACGGTGCCTGCCGTGTGGAATCTTCAGGCGACAGAATCAAGCGCATCGTGACCATGTCCGATTGAGTGAAGCCGTGCTTTTTGAAGAAGCCGACCGACGAATGATTGCTTTCATCTGCAAGCAGTGAGATGCGGAGAAAACTTTTCTCCCTGGCATAGTCAATCGCGTGGTTTAGAAGAAGCTCACCGAATTTATTCCCGCGAAAACCCGGATCGATTACCAGGTCTTCCAACATCATGACGAATCCACCCTCCGCCGTGCTGATGGTAAACAGCAGATTGATCATACCAATAATCCGACCGTGGTTGCAGAGAACAAAAATGCGACCCCGACTGGGATTTTCCAGGATCAAACGTAACCCGCGCGTTTGCTTCTCGTAATCCGCCTGGAAATCCTTTTCCAAAGTAAATAACTCAAAGAGCAGCTCTGCCAGGCGCGGCAGATCCTCGATGGTTGCTGGTTGGATGTGTATATCCGGCATGGATGGTGTCGTTTGTTCCAAATCGACAAAAGTTAAGCAACGATAAACTCCCAGCCGGTTGAAAAAACAGACCCGCTGGCAGAAGTTGCCACTGCGTCAGGTTTGCTCATTTGAAACGAGCACAGATGCGAACCGTATCAGCCTCCGGATTCTTTGGTTACCATGGGCCGCTACTGACTTTCGTCCAGGTCAATATAATCAAATATGGTCTGGACAGTGTTCTGGTACCCGCCTTCTGCCAGGCGCCGATGCAAGGTGGGCGTGGCGTCGTCGTTCCAACCGAACTTCCGCATAAATTCGTTCCAGACGTATATATCTCCCTCACTTGGGCGCCTGCCGGTTGCGTAGCACCACTCTAGAATTTCTTCGTCCGACGCCCCACTTTCCACCTTTTCCGCCAGCGCATCATATTCCACTCGGAGAAACTCCAGCGTACGCCCATCGAAACCTTTTCCCAGATTATTAATGTAGTCGGTGGGAAGCTGGTTTTTCTGATGCAATCGTATTTTATCCAGCATCCTTCCGAAATAATAGAGAGCGCCGGTTTTATGATAAGGACTTTTTAGATTGGGAACTTTCATGATTTTAATGTGCGTATTCTTTGTGCAGCTTCCTCAGCTTTCTCCCGACTGTTGAAAGCCGATATTCTAAAATAACCTTCGCCCGCTTTGCCGAAGCCGCTTCCCGGAGTAATCACGATCTGCACACGCTGCAGCATGTGGTCGAAGGTTTCCCAGCTGCTCATTCCATCGGGTGTGCTCACCCAGATATAAGGCGCATTCACTCCGCCATACACCTGCAGACCAGCATCCGCAGCGGCAGTGCGTAGTATTTCTGCATTGCCCATGTAATACTCAATCAAGGCTCGAGTCTGCGACTTCCCCGCAGGCGAATACAATGCTTCAGCCGCTCGCTGCACAGGATAGCTTACGCCGTTAAACTTCGTCGTGTGCCGACGACTCCACAGCGCGTGCACTGCATGTTGTTTCCCCGAAGCTGTGCGTGCTGAGAGCGACTTCGGGACCACTGTAAATGCGCAGCGCACCCCGGTGAAGCCGCCATTTTTACTGAAGCTTCGAAACTCGATCGCGCAATCGCGAGCCCCGGGAATCTCATAAATGGAGCGCGGGATGGAAGCATCCTGGATAAAATCCGCGTAAGCTGCATCGTAAAGCAGAATGGACTCATGGGCGAGCGCATACGCGACCCAGGCAGTAAGCTGCTCGCGGGACGCCACGGCACCCGTAGGATTGTTCGGGAAACAAAGATAGACCAGATCGGCTCTGGCATCGGGAATGTCGGCGGCGAAATTATTTCCCGGCGTGCACGGCAGATACATTAGTTCGCCATATGCACCCGAGGCATCTGCTTCGCCAGTGTTGCCAGCCATCACATTCGTGTCCACATAGACAGGATATACGGGGTCCATCACCGCGATGCGGTTTTCATTGCCAAAGATGTCGAGGATATTGCCGGTATCGCATTTACTGCCGTCGGAAACAAAAATCTCGTCCGCCGCGATATCGAGTCCCGCATAATCATTATCCGTTATCGCCTGGCGCAGAAAGTCGTATCCCTGCTCAGGGCCATACCCGCGGAATGTCTCACGCGAGGCCAGCTCATCGGAAGCCGTGTGCAGGGCTTCGATGGCTGCGGCCGGCAGAGGCTCGGTCACGTCGCCGATGCCGCAGCGGATGATGCTCGAAGCCACGTCGGGATGCGCATCAGCAAAAGCCTTCACGCGGCGCGCTATTTCGGGGAATAGATATCCGGCTTTCAGTTTTAGATAGTGTTCATTCAGTCGGGCCATAGACCGCAAAACAAATCAGGACCTGTGCGCCAAGTCCATAGAGAATATACCTGTGCAATTAAAGCCGCAGTGCGGCAGAAACTTTGAGGTTTCAGCACTGATCTCGCCGCTCGGAGATTGACCAAACCTCTCGCACCGCAGCCAGCACACGCTCCTCATCGATCAGCTCCATAGGTGCTTTGCGCATCCCATCTTTTCCATCTGCCGCCAGGATGCGGCAAAGCCCGTGTTGCGGACGCCAATGTCTGGGATTGGTCGGCCCAAACAGCGCCACTACTGGCGTCCCAGCAGCCGCAGCCAGATGCAGCGCGGCGGAATCCACGCACAACACAATCGATGCTCGGGAAATCAGCGACAACAGCTCAGCGAGATCACTTTTCCCAGCGAGATTGGTCACCGGCACGTGGACCGCCACCTGCAAGTGCGCCAGATGGACACGCTCTTCATGAGAACTCCCGCCAGTCACCACCACCTGCATGTCCATCGCGTGAAGCGCCTCTGCCACGCGAGCCCATCGCTCAGCGACCCAGTATTTTTCAGGCCTCGCTGTTCCAGGGTGCAAAATTGCAAAGCTCTTCCCCACCCCATGTGCTGCCAGAAGTTTATCCACTCGAGACCGCACAGCCTCAGGTGCTCTCAGACACAACTCCGTCCTCCGTAATGCGCCAGCGACCGGCTGCACAAGGTCCAGCATGTGATCTACGGTATGCAACTCCCGCACGCTTGAGCGCACCCATTCACCGCAGGCCAACCCTCGCATACCCGGTTTCCTGTTTCTTTCAAACCCAATGCGTCGCCGTGCTCGACTTAGCAGCATGAGCCCGGAGGATCTGTCGCTGCCTGTAAAATCCAGGGCGAAATTATACCCCCCCTTTGCGATGCGAGCCCATAAAACAGCATTGACCGAGCCGCGCTCATACACAAGCACCTCATCCACCATGTCCAATACCGGTCGCAGACCAGCGCACGCCGCATCCACGATCAAGGTGATGCTGGCTTGCGGATGTGCTTCTCTCACGGTGCGCAACGCAGGCGTGGTCAGGATGAGATCGCCAATGCGTTTGAGCTGTATGGCAAGTATCCGCATCATCCCACACGCGAATACGCCAGAGCATACGCCTCCATAAGCCGGGCGCGAAAATGATCCCAAGTATGCATCGCCAATATCCTTTCACGCGCGGTGCAGCCCATTTGCACCACCCTCTCGCGGTCGCCGTACAATTCCAGGATCGCTTGTTTTAAAGCTTCCGCATCGTCCGGCGGCACGATCAATCCATTGACTCCATGCTCCACCACGTCTCCCGATTCCCGCGTCGTGATCTGCGCCAACCCGCAGGCAGCAGCCTCATATGTGGTCTTGGCGCTGCCCTCACATGTGGATGGAAAAATCTGTGCGCAACATTCCCGATACACATCTTCCACACGATTTACGAAGCCCAGTATCCGCACATTTCCGCTCTGGTAGCGGGCAAGATGCGGCTTCATCTCGTCGTGCACCGTGCCCACCAGCACCAGTTCCGAATCGGGCAAGGCAAGCTCCTTCCATGCTTTCAGCAAATGGTGCACCCCTTTGCGCTCGATAAGTGCCCCGACAAACACCACGCGAAACACCGACGGATGCGCCGGTGCGGGATGAAACCTCTGCGCATCCACACCTCGCTCGAGTTTGTAAAGTTTATAGTTGGAAATACCTGCCGCCAGAAACGTCTCACGCGCTTTCTCCGAGAGCACCAGAATGATATCCGCCAGCTCATATTCCTCAAGATTTTGCTGCCGGTTTATAAGCAGACCATTAAACATCCGTTCGTTCCATGGAGCTTCTTCGGCACGCAGTTCCGCGCGCGTTTTATCCGGTTTGGCCTTGCCTTTGTTACGATGCCACGTCGGTATTTCCAACAGCGAAGGGATGCCCCGATCCTTCGCCACGCGCAACGCTCTCACGCAATCTCCCGCCCAACTGTGGAAAAGATCATACCGGCCTGAAGCCAGCTCACGCGCAGCGATCCAGTCGGAATAGTGCTTTTTCAATCCATAATAATAAGGCCGCTCCAGGAAAGACAACAACCGCACCGGATGCCATCGCAAAGAGCGCACCATCCGCGCAGGGATATCGTGCTGCCGGTTCGCGTAGCCGATGGCCCGTCGGAGAAAACCAGCCTGGTAGGAAGCGATCAGAGATTGGTGCGCCACGCTATCCAGACCACTGCCCCCGATGCGAGCAGATGTGGAATAAAGCAAATGCCGGGGACATGACTTGTGTTGCCATGAGAAGCCGGGAATTTTCGTTTTAGTTGCCACGCAATGGAAGTAGGTTGATTGCCCCATGATTGCAAGTCCGCAGCCGCCCTGCCCGCACGCACCACCCGCTATGAGAGTCGGGCTGGTGCGCCGAGGCTATTCCGGCACAGGCGGAGCAGAGAGTTACAGCATTCGCTTTGCCCATGCTCTGGCCCAGGCGGGGCATACCCCGGTGCTGTTCACCGCAGCCAACTGGCCAGCCGGTCAGTGGCCGGGCGAAATAATCCAGCTCCACACCACGAGCCCTGCCGGGTTCGATACCCAAGTGCGTGCCGCGAGAGCCAGATGCGACGTGCTTTTTAGCCTGGAGCGACTCTCTGCTTGCGATGTCTATCGCGCGGGCGATGGCGTGCACCGCGCGTGGCTCGAGCGGAGGGCGAGATATGAAGCTCGCTGGCGTGGCTGCCTGCGTGAAATCAATCCCAAACACCGTCAGCTTCTCGCGCTGGAATCCGCATTGTTTCGTCCGGAACACACCCGACATGTGATCGCAAATTCGCAAATGGTGGAGCGCGAAATAAGGGAGCTTTTTTCCTACAGCGCAATCTCGGTGATCTACAATGGATTGCCCGCAGAGAGCTTTTGCCTCCGCCACGATGCGCACAGCCCGCTGCGAAAGTCGCTCGGCATTTCCCCCGACGATTGTCTGGTATTCTTCGCCGGGAGCGGTTGGGAACGCAAAGGGTTGGCCTTTGCACTGGCTGCGTGCTCGCGAGCACCACGCGCTGTGCACCTGGTGATCGCAGGCCGTGGGCGTATTCCACGCGAAGTCCCCGCACGCACTCATTTTCTTGGTCCTGTGCGCAACATAGCAGAATGGCTCGCAGCCTCCGATGTATTCATTCTTCCCACAATCTACGATCCTTTCTCGAATGCGTGCCTGGAAGCACATGCCGCAGGATTGCCTGTGATCACCACTGCGGCCAATGGCTTTGCAGAAATCCTCCAGGATGGCCACACAGGATCCGTTATTTCGCAACCGGACGGTATCGATGCATTGATTGAAGCACTCACTTATTGGTCAGACCCTGACCGGCGAGAGCATGCTCGCCCCTTGATAACAGCTCAGGCAGCAGAATTCACCATCGAGAGAAATCTGGAGCAAACTTTGCAGATCATTTCCGATGCTCGAGCCACTTGATTGCTCATGCAAATAGGCTCAAGCCGTTTTTTGCGCTGGCATCGTCTTTCGCCAGAGCACAATGCAGACGATGAGCACAAGAAGACCCATGGGGCATAAGAATAGCCCAGTTGCCATCGAGTTCAGTGCTGCCCCGACGCCATCAGCCGCACCCTGCGCATCGCCGATGCCCGCGTTCGCCACGTTATTATTGAGCCGCAGCAATGCCACGATTGCGGCAAAAAATGGACTGCAAAGCATCGCCACACCCAGCGTCATGCCCCCGACCAACCAGCCGCGTCCGGAATCTTTTCGCATATGGGTGGCACACTGGCGCAGCCTCTTCGCTTGAGCAACCCTCAACATCCAGGAAATTTCCGTTTACTCGACGTGTAACATTTCCGACACTTTCGCCATAACACCTGGAGTTGCAGCGCACCATACGCTAAGTCCACGCCCGTTGATCATGACGATATTTATTCTCACCGCAGGCTTCGGGGAAGGCCACAACGCTGCCGCACGCGGCGTGCGCGATGCGCTGCTTCAGAGCGGAACGCCAGATCTGCAGGTGGTGTATCTGGATTTGTTTGCGGAATGTTACGGACGCCTCAATGACTTCGCGCGGCGTGCGTATCTCGCTGCAATCAACCACACGCCCCGGATGTGGGAACAAATCTATCACCTGATCGATTCCACATCCATGGTGGAGTCAAACATGCCCGCGCTCTCCAAAGCACGCAGGCACCTCGCCGGGTTGATGCGCGAGCACCGACCTGCAGCCGTGGTTTCCACCTACCCGGCCTACAGCTACCTCGTGCAGCGACTCATCCGTGAAGATGCTGTGCCCCGATGCAAAATGATCACCGTAATCACAGATTCCATCTCGGTGAATTCAGTCTGGTTCCGCTGTCATAGCGACGCCTTTCTCGTCCCGAACCAACAGACTGCGGATAGTGTGGACATCTCCTCCGCGCAAATTCACGTAACAGGGTTCCCAGTATCTCCCCTCTTTGCGCAGCTCAGCAAAGAACGCGCTGGTCGGAACCTCGCCGGTCCGCCGTATAAAATTTTATTTATGATCAATTCCGGCAAAGACAAAGCACCCGCAATTGCAGCCAGTCTTTGTGCGCGCACGGACGTTCAACTCACCGTCACCGTGGGTCGGGACGAGCACCTTCATCGTGAGATAGAGAAAGCCACCAAAGACTCCAAGCACACCGTGCGGATCGTAGGCTGGACCACAGAGATGCCCGCGTTGCTCATGGACAATGATCTCCTCATCAGCAAAGCGGGTGGTGCCACCGTGCAGGAAAGCATCGCAGCATGTTGCCCGATCATCCTAAGCCAGGTCGTGCCCGGTCAGGAGGAAGGCAACGCGCGCCTCATCCTTGAAAATGAAAGCGGTGCCTTATGCGAGACCACGCAGGCTGTCATTGATCAGGTCGATCAAGCACTGGCCAACAATGCTCAGCTTCTGCAGCAGTGGACGGAGAACAGCGCACGGCTTAGCCGACCCGATGCCGCGATTCAAGCCGCGCGATTTGTTCTCGACTTCGCAAGTCAGCCTTGACCGGCCTCGTCCTGCTGCCGACCGACCAGCGACAGAAATACATCCTCCAACCTGCCACTCTCCTGGCTGAGCAAGCGAAGCTCTTCCACCGTGCCCTGCGCGATTAGCCGCCCACGACTTACTATACCCACGCGATCCGCCATCTCCTCTGCCACGCTCAATGTGTGCGTGGATAAGAAAATGGTGGTCCCATTGCGGCTGCGCGCCTTCAACTCATCCTTGACGATGCGCGCATGCGTGGGGTCCAACCCCACCATGGGTTCATCGATAATTATCACCTTCGGATCATGCAACAATGCGGAGGCGATCACCACCCGCTGCCGTGTCCCATGGCTCAAATGCTCGATCAAGCGATTGCGATGCTCGTGTAAAGTGAGCCGCGTAAATAAGTCCTCAATCGTGTCGGACAACGTGGCGCGATCCATGCAGAAAAGTTCACCGACAAAGCGCATAAACTCCGCAGGTGTCAGCTTGTCGTATAAATAAGGAAAATCCGGCACATAGCTAATGAGTTGTTTGGCCGCTTCGGGCTGCGTTTGCACATCGAACCCGCCGACCAAAGCGCGCCCACATTCGGGCGTCAACAATCCCACAAGCATTTTTATCGTCGTTGTCTTGCCAGCCCCGTTGGGACCTAGAAATGCATAAAACTCGCCCTGCGGTATATCCAACGTCAGATCGCAAACTGCTCGCACGTCTCCAAAAGTTTTACACAATGCCTGAGTTTGTATCATGGATCGACTCCTTCCGCAGCAAACCGGATTGGGAACGGTGTGTCCACGCTCAAAACCCGTCCGACCTGACTCACATACACGAGCGTGTCCAACTCCGGTGCGTGGCGCAGCCGCACTTGAAACACATCGACCGGCTCGCCTTGCACATGCAGGGTCGCAAGCCGGGCGCTTATTTCCGGCACAGTGATCCGCTGCGGCAAGCTCACTACTCCTGGCAGGTCGAGCTGCGGCACTCCTCTCTGCACAAGCTCGCGGACTAGACCAGAATCGGATGCAATCACCTCATCTTCTTCACGCAGCTCATAGCTGAAGCGATCTCTGTCGAGCTGCACGGCCAGACGCAGCGCAAGTTTCGGCACATGCACCGTCACCATCCCTTCCTGCACTGCAAAGGCATCGTCTGTGCGAACGAGCACTTCCGCCCGCACCCGATACCGTTCAGCTCCGGCAGCTCCCACGAGCACATCCGCACGCAGAGTCACTTGCCGCCGGTTTTCCATGGCTTGCTGGAGTGGATACAGCGCGAGGGAGCCTACCTTTTCATTCTTGTAATAAATCGCCAACTCCGAGGATTCTCCCTCGCGAAACATGGTTTCCAGCACATGCCTTGGCGGGAGTTGACGCCATCGAGCTTCACTTTCCGGAAATAGCTCGCTGCGGATGAAAAGAAACGTCATGCCCGCCCAGAAACTCACGACTAGAGCAATGATCACGCGATAAATCATGCCGACCAGTTTTTTTCCACCAGGGCATACGCATTATGATTATGGATGGACTCGAAATTTTCGGCTTCCACCCGGTAGGCTCGTATATTGGCCTCGGCGTTGGCACGGGCGGCAATGTTGCGCACCAGGTCTTCGACAAACACGGGGTTTTCATAGGCTCGCTCGGTGACGTGTTTCTCATCGGGACGCTTAAGCACGCTGTAGAGTTCGCTGCTTGCGCAGGTCTCCACAAGTCGGATGAGATCTTCGATCCAGATGGGCACCTCACTGCGCACGGCAAAGGTGACCTGGCCGCGTTGATTGTGCGCCCCGTGAGCACTGATCGCTTTCGAGCATGGACAGAGCGTCGTGACGGGCACGATCACCGTTGGGACGAAATCGTAGGTCTCGCGCTCGAGCACGCCACTGAGCCGCACCACGTAGTCCATAAGCCCCACGGCACCTGTAGCTGGCGCTTTTTTAGATAGAAAAAACGGGAACTCGAAATCCACGTGCGCCACATCGGCATCGAGCCGTCGCCGCAATTCCCGTAACAGATGCCCCAGGCTGGTGACTTGCAAGACGGGGCCGTGGTCGTTGAGCACTTCCAGAAACCGGCTCATGTGCGTGCCTTTGTAATGGTGCGGCAAGTCCACAGTGAGCTGGACGGTTGCCACGGTGCTTTGCGTGGACTTGGCTTTGTCGAGTATCTGCACCGGGTAACGCAAGTTGCGAACACCGACCCGGTCGATTGCGATATTTCGGTTGTCAGGCTCGTTCTGAGTGTCGGTGAGCGTATCGAGAGAAGTGATTTTCATCGGAGCGGTAGGCGCAGCGGCATCATCCCGGCAAGCCACCCTCATTGGCAAACTGGAAATGCGCTTGGAATACAATCGAGTG
>CBDUBV010000055.1:0-18767 GCA_965365475.1 uncultured Chthoniobacteraceae bacterium
GCACCAGCACGTTATCATCAAGGCGCTCGACAACGCCGGAAAGCTTTTCAACACGCTGTGGCAAATTCAGTTTCGCACGTCGCCTATCTGGGGCGCAATCGCGAGCGCGTCGATGCGTCGGTCGCCCGCTCCCGGGAACGCACGCCGGGAGCTGAGGTGTATGGCGTTGTAGCTGACGTGCTCGACCGCGACGCGCTGGAGCAGGCCCGGGATGAAATTCTCGCGCGATGGGGAAGCATCGACGGGCTTCTCAACGGTGCGGGAGGCAATCTTGCAGGAGCCACTCTTCCTCCCCTCCCGAGAGCGGCATCGAGGATTTGGACTTCGCAGCTTTCAAGCAGGTTGTCGATCTCAAAATCCATGGCACGTGCTGCTCGACAAAAGATGAAGAATTGCTTTGACATATTGCTATACTCCCGTAATTATGACCATATCAAGGCTTTGATACCTCAACCTCACACTTATTTGATCCAAAATTATCTATGAAAATCAAAACAGTCGTTTCTCTTTTGGCGTTGTCCCCAGTCTTAGCATGGGCGACGGAGCCTGCGGTGGTCCTTTCCGATTTCGACGGTCTGGCTGCTCCATCGCTTAAGATAACCGGCGAACTGGAGGTTTCAGACGCAGATGGAGATGGCGATCAAGAGGGTGTCATCCATGCACCCCAAGGCGGCTTCGCCACGGTAATCAAATACATGGTGCCACGGGCACAAGCCGCCGCATTATTGCAAACTTCACCTGTGCTTCGCGGCAAGGTGTCGGCAGTCCAGGCTGATAACCAGGGGAAGTTTATAGCAGTGGTCCCCATTGTCCAAACCGATGCCACCGACAAAGAAGTATATGACGCGCTGATGGGCTATACCGTGAGCCCAATCCAGAGCAAGGATTTTGCCTTCAATCTCAAAGATGCACAGACGAAAGAAGGCATGTCGCTGGCGGATTTATTGACTGAATTTGCCAATGGAAAAGGTTCCTTTCTCGCCATAGGGCTTGTTCAACATAGCCCAAAAAATCAGGCGAGCACAGTCACCTACGACGACTTGCAGCTGGCACCCGCCGAGTAAACCTTGCAATAATCTGCTGGAAGCAGATTTCAATACACCTGAGCGAAGTTTTTCCGGCTAGGTGATGGAGGCGCATAACGTCCTGCGCTCAAATCGAGCTGCTGCTTCCCCGCGTCCTGTCTTCCGTAAGCGTTCAAGATAGTCGCCGCATTCTCTCGCGTGCAATGAGCCGCCTTCCGCGCACACGGTTTCCAACGGATCAATGCCAGATGTGGAAGTTGCCAGCATCTCCTCACGCCATCTGTGAAGAAGATGGCGACCCGTGGCTATAAGCTCGGGCTTTTGCTCCGCGAGATTGTATTGCTCGTGCGGATCGCTGAGAAGGTTAAAAAGCAACTCTTCGGGAAAACCGTGCCAGGCATCGTGGTAAGTTCTCAGATAAATATAGTCTGCCCACCGCACGCTGCGCTGCACGCACCAGGCACCTTGCGAAAGAACCAAATATTCACGCGGCTGGCTTCGACCGTGAGCAAACTCTGTGGCAAAGCTTTTTCCATCCCAACATTCCGGAACTTTGCTACCGCATAACTCCACAGCAGTAGCCGCAAAGTCGAAGGCGTAGTGCAATGAATCATCCACCCGCCCTGCTTGGTTCTCGGTGACACCGGGCCATCGCACAATCATCGGTACGCGACAGGTGATACTGTCCGCAGTCTGATGGTCCCCGTAGATATTCAACTCGCCCAGGTTTTCTCCATGGTCTGCGGAGATGAGAATGGCTGTCTCGTCCAGCACATCCAACTCTGCCAGATGTTGCAAAACCCGCCCCACATGTTCGTCCGCATAGCGAACACCCGTGTCGTAGCCGTCAAACACAGCTCGGACAGCCTCTTCGGAGTCCACTTTCCAAGGCTGACGGGGCAGTGAACGCCCTGCGAGATAGGCTGGCACTTCGTCGGAATATCCCATCACTTCACGAGCACTATGCGGCCCGCACCCCCGCCAGTGTAGCTCACGAACAGCCGGTGTGATCCAACCAGGATATGGCTCATCCTCAAATGGATTGCCGTAATGCTCCGGAACCCGATAAGGCGTGTGTGGATCCCAGAAATTCAGGTGCATGAACCATTGCTCCTCCCGCCCATGGCGCGACAACCACGACCGGGCAATGGATGATACTTCGTCCGCGTTCTCATTGCCATTTTTGCCCGTGCTCAAGATCTCATTGAAACCAGCATAGTAATGCCACGCGCTGTGACGCTCTCCAAACGAGCTGATTGCTACCGCTTTGCTGCCCGGCTTGCGCAGAAGTGTTGGCCAACTGGTTGTGCCAAAACGGTCTTTGAATGCCCGCGTAGGACCTTCAATGAAAGGCTGGGCCGCCACACCACCGTGGTTCACTACCCCGGTGTGAATGCCCGACCGTCCTGAGAACAACGCTGTCCGGCTCGGAAGACATGGGGCATCGGACGCATGGCAGTTGGTAAACCGCACTCCATCGGCCGCGATCCGGTCGATATTCGGACTCGTGTTGCGAGCATAGCCATAGCAGCCCAGGTGGTCCGGGCGCAACGAATCGATGTCGATATACAAAATACGCATGGTCATTTCTCCCCTATTATACACCCTGCTGGCATGAGCCTCATCAAGCCGACTATTTTAAAAGGCCAGTGCGCGGGTCGGCAGTCATCACGTCCCAAATGGTTTGTTGCACAGCTTCCACGAGCGCGGCATCCTCAGGCCCGCCAAGCCCATACATGTTTGCAGGAAGGCCAACGGGAGACTTTTCCGACAGCGCAGTTGCAAGCGAAGTGCCCGTAATGAAAATACCAAGGCTATCCTCCTGATGAGGCATGGGATTGAAATGCACTGCATCGGCATATAACACATTTGCACCGTCGGCAAAAGTCGTATCCTCATCCAACCCAGGCACCATCGAGGGGGCTCGTGCTGCAAGCTCTTGCAGTCCAGGCAGCTTGTTTGCTGCTATCAATCCATCGAGCACAAAAATTATCTCCCCCACTGGGATGAGGCGGATGTTCAGACCCGGATACTTGGCTTTAAGCAAGTCAAACAGCCGGTCCACGTAGGACCGTGAGTTGTAGTTGAGTGTTGCACCCTGCGATGCGTCGTCCGCTGCGGCGGTGTAAGGTGCGCTCCATTCTTTCGAGTAATCCAGATTCGGTATCGCCTCGCTATCCTTACTTTTCTCTCTTCGAGGCCAGGTGCTGTAGATGTAATAACCGCCAGCTCCGCCGTTGGACTCTGCGAGGTCGATAAACGCGGAAATGGCTTCCATGTCCCGATGCAAACTACCGCCATACAATTGGAACACCACCTTGTCCCACTTATGCTTGCTCAATGCCTGGTCGTAATGCCCAAAGCGTCTTTGCTCGTCGGGAGCATCCACATACATGTTCCCATCGGGTAACCACGTGCCACCCGACGGGCGGTTGGTTTCCCAGTTTTTCCATTTCTGATTGGGTTCGCTTTGGTAGTTCTTATGCCGGATGAGGCTTTTACCACCAGAGAGCTGACTGCCAAATTGCATGTCGATCCCATGCGCTGACATCAAGGCATGCACACGGTCCAGTGTGGTGCTCATGGTAAGACTGTTGCCAATAAAATAAACCCGCATGGGTTCACTTCCAGATGCGGGACATATGGACGCGAACGTCATCGCGCTTACGAGGATACAAAGACATATACGCATAATGCACAAGAATAGTGATGAAAACCAACTTGACAAGCGCATAATCAATGGTTTGATAGCAATCATGCTTTCTTCCCTGCCCCTGCGTGTCCTTTTAGTTGGCCTGCTCGCTTCCTTCGGGACACACGCACTCCACGGTATTCAGTTGGCGGACCCCCGCAATGCGCGCCATGACCGATTTCTTAACGCCGATAACAGCGTGAACCAGAAATTTCTTTTCTTCGATTACGATCCATCCGGCATTGCAATAAACCAAAACACCCTCGCCAATGCGGGTCGCGCCACGATGATCTCACCCCGGCACTTTGTGACATCCACTCATACTTCTGGCACGCATCCCCAGACCGTGACCTTTCTCGGCAGCGATGGAGTGCAACGCACTTATTCTGTCAGCCACTACACCCAGGTAGGCACGAGCGATCTAACCATCGGCACACTTACCACCGCGATTCCCGCTGCGGACAAAATCACATTTTACCCGGTGGCCTCAAACGCGAGCAGCAGCTACACAGGCGCGATGATCGGCTTGTTCGGCATGCAACAACTGGCGGGCATTAATCGACTGGAATCGGCCACCACAGTTTTTTCGCACAACTTCAATAATGGCAGCGGGACTCGCGGGCGCGGCGGAGATGAAGCGGCTCCCACCACTGGCGACTCCGGGCACGCTGCCGTAGCTGCATACAACGGAAGGCTTTATTTGGTAGGCACGCATACCACGACGGTCGGCGGGCCTTTTATTCCGTCCATGGTCAGTGCGATCAATGCCATCCTGCAACCCGAAGGCTATTCGCTTACCGTGGAGAGTCACCTGCCCAGGCAAATCGCGGATTTTACCACTGGCAAACTATGGAGCGATGCGGGCACGGCTGGTGGGACGCAAAGTGTCAACACAGTAGGTTCTTCGATAGGGCGCGTTGGCAGTGCCATAAGCCATCATCATCTATATGCGCCTACTTCCGCAGCGCGACCCGTTCTTGCTGCCGACGAGAGCAGGACTGCGCTGCGCTTTTCCGGGACGCAACGCCTGATCGCCAAAGACACTGATGCGGACACCGCGCAGGCCTTCATGTTCGAGCTAAACACGGAGCAGCCGCGCATCACCCTCGCGGTGAAGCTGGATGCTCTCGACAGCGGCGTTGGGACGCTTTTGGAAATTGAATATGTCAGTAAAAGTCTGTTGCTAAGCTACGATCACACCCAGAATTTGCTATCATTTGCAGGCCTGGGGACAAGTGTCTCGCTTGCGGCCCCTGAGGCAAAGTGGATCAGCATCGAAGCAATCTGGGAGGCCGGAACTTTGGGGCTCGCTCTCAATGGCGGCATCGCTGTCACCTCACCCGTGGGCGTGTCGTTCTATGCAAATACTGATTTCAACCAGCTTGCCATAGGCAGCAGGATCGCGGGCACGGAAGGCATGCACGGACTGCTTGGGCGCGTTATATTTACTGACACTGGGCTTGTGCGTGATGAGGCCATGCTGCAGCAGCTGCACAGCCAGTTTGGCATCGTCCCAGAGCCTTCGTCCGTTATTCTTATGGGCATCGGCATGGGCTTTCTACTATGCGCTCGTTTCCCACGGCGGGCGGGAAATAAACAACCAAATTAAACTAAATAAAATGCGAAGTTACCGTGCTTTCACTCTCATGGAACTGCTGGTGGTCATCGCGATCATTGCGATTGTTGCCGCGCTGGCTCTGCCGGTCATGCGCAATGCCCGCGCGAAATCTCTTGAAACGAAATGTCTCTCCAATCTGCGGCAACTTAGCGCAGCCAATATTCTTTATCGCAACGAAAAAGGCAAAATGGTTCCCGCATACGATATCAATGCAGGGCCAGGAGTTCCCACGCAGACGTGGGTGGTGAGCCTCATGGAATATCTCCCCGGCAAGCTCAAAGACGAAGTCGATCCCTCAAGCGTCTTTAATTGCCCTGCCCGCAAGCCGCTTACCGGCATGGCGAATTGGTGGAACGAAGGGAAAAGCTATGGTCTCAATCCATACCTAAGCGATCCGCAATGGGATTTCCGATTCGCCGTTATACCTAAACCCGCTCAGATTATCTGGCTGGCGGAGATGGTGGAAAGAAACACCGAATGGGTTAAAACAGCCGATAATCTGCCAGCAAAGGGATCGCCGATGTCATTTCGCCATAGCAAAGATCCAGATGATCCAGCGGATCGCCAGGATCGCACAAACGTGGCGTTCTGCGACGGGCATGTTGCATCGGTAACGCGCGAGAAATTGGTGTTAACGCCTACAAATGCCGAAAGCCACTGGCGCTGGTGGTGAAGCCCAAAGCTTTTACCCCACATATTCATGAATAATTTTCGTCAGTGCTCATTATTTGTGGCGAATTTTATACAGCGCCGTCGGATGGCAAGTGTGAATAAAAACTATTTTTACTCTTTAGAAATGACACCCCGCAGAACTTGGCACACCCCGTGCTAACTGTGGGCAATGTCAGCAAGGCTCGTGTGAGCTGGCCTGATTTTTCATTTATCATTTGGGGGAAAGGGGTCGCCATTTTGTTTGGGGGAGCAAAGTGGCGACCACCTTACCACCAGAGAACAAAAAAATTATGTTCGTGCGGTCAGGGTAGTTTCACCATACTGAAACAGGGGGCCGCACGGACATTTCCCACAAATCGTCAACCCCTTCTTACCCAACCCCATTACCCTGCCCAACACATGCAAACACAGTCTATCCGTTCCAATGCCATCTCGGCCATCGTTAGCCGCGCTGCATCCGCAGCATCCGTCAACTTCTCCGACGAGTCTCCAAGCACAGTCTTTGGTGCAAACACATTTGGCCTGGCCCAGATGAAGGAGACACTCAAGCCCGAGACCTACACCTCGCTGGTGGACACGATTCTCGAAGGCAAGAAGCTCGCCATCGATGTGGCCGACGAAGTGGCCGAAGCCATGAAGACATGGGCCATGAGCAAAGGTGCCACGCATTTCGCGCACGTTTTTTATCCGCTCACGGGTTCTTCCGCCGAGAAACACGATTCCTTTTACGATCCAGGCGAAGGCGGCGCAGCAATCTCAAAATTCGAGGGCAAGACACTCTTGCAAGGCGAACCCGATGCTTCCTCATTCCCGAATGGCGGCATCCGCGCCACGCACCGCGCTCGCGGTTACACAGCGTGGGACCCGACCAGCCCAGCGTATCTGCTGGAGAACCCCAACGGTGCCACCCTGTGCATCCCCACCTCGTTCATTTCCTGGACGGGCGAATCGCTGGATACCAAGACGCCTTTGCTCAAGTCCATGCAAGCACTGGACAAACAGGCGCGTCGAATTTTGCAAATCTTCGGGCATGACAAAATCTCCAAAGTCACCGCCACAGCCGGTCCTGAGCAGGAATATTTCCTGATCGACAAAGGGTTCTACTATGCCCGCCCCGATCTGCTGGCCGCAAACCGCACACTGTTTGGCGCACCAGCACCCAAAGGGCAGGAGTTCGAAGACCATTACTTCGGCGACATCCCCGACCGCGTCATGAGCTTCATGTATGAAGTGGATCGCGAGTTATTCAAATTGGGCATCCCGGTCAAAACGCGCCACAACGAGGTGGCTCCGGGACAATTTGAAATCGCGCCAGTATTTGAATCCGCCAACCTGGCTGCGGATCATCAGCAATTGGTCATGTCGATCCTGCGCAAAGTCGCGTCGAAACACGGCCTCGCCTGTCTGCTGCATGAGAAACCATTTGCAGGCGTGAACGGCTCTGGCAAACATGTGAACTGGTCGCTCGGCAACTCGACCCAAGGCAATCTGCTCGATCCAGGCGACACGCCGCACGAGAACGCACAGTTCCTCGTATTCGCCGTCGCAGTGATCCGAGCTGTGCATAAATGTGCGCCGCTACTGCGCGCGGTCATCGCATCCGCTGCAAACGATCATCGTCTGGGCGCAAATGAAGCACCGCCCGCGATCATATCCGTCTATCTTGGCGATCAACTCGCCGATGTGATGGACCAGATCAAAGCTGGTGGCGCCACCACCTCACGCCAGCGCGGCACACTCACGATCGGCGTGGACACACTCCCAGACCTGCCCAAAGACGCAGGAGACCGCAACCGCACATCGCCTTTTGCCTTCACTGGCAACCGGTTCGAGTTCCGCGCAGTGGGTTCCAGCCAGTCCATCGCAGCACCGCTCACAGCGCTCAACACAATCCTCGCCGAGTCGCTCGATTATGTCGCCGGGCGGTTGGAAGGTGCGGAGGACCTTAACGGCACCATCCAAACCGTGCTCAAAGAGATTCTTGATGAACATGGCGCCGTCATTTTCAACGGCAACGGCTACTCCGAGGAGTGGCACGCGGAAGCTGTCGAGCGCGGGTTGCCCAACCTCAAGACCACAGCCGATGCGCTGCCAGCAATCCTGCTGCCTGAGGTGACCGAAGTGTTTGAAAAATACGGAGTATTCACCAAAGCGGAGATTGAAAGCCGATTCGAAATTCGCAAAGAGCAATACGAGAAATACGTAAATGTGGAAGCCAATCTCGTGGCAGAGATCGCGCAGACCAAGATCTATCCTGTCGCAGTGGAATACGCCGCGCAGCTTGCCGATGGAATCGCGAAAATGAAAGCCGCCGGGGTACCTACCAGCACTTCCACCCTTTCCAAAATCGCGGGCCTGATCACCTTGTTGGAGACCAGCGTGACGGCACTCAGGGACGTGCATTCCTCAGCGCACGAACTCAAGGATTGGACCTTCAAAGTGCTGCCTGCCATGCTCGCTGTCCGCAAAGTGGTGGATGAACTCGAAACGCTTCTGCCCGACGATGTCTGGCCGTTGCCGACGTATCAAGAGATGCTGTTCATCAGGTAACACCCGCTCAACGCGAGAAAAATAAACAACCGCAGCCGGACATTACCACCGGCTGCGGTTTTGTTTATCTGCCCGCCCCTGCGCGCCAGGCAAGAGCCCAATAATTCCCCGGATTCTGGTTGCTTACTTCCAATGCGTAACTTCCCGCTGCGAGCTGGCGCTGATAGACATGCTGCACATTGTCGATGCGGCTCGCGCTTTTATCCACCAGCTTCCCGGGCGAGCCGCCCACCGCCTCGTACAAAGTCAGCTCCAAACGCGGCACAAACCCCTCCGGCCTGCCCCACCCTCCCCCCGCAACGCCGCTGCGCACCTCACGATTCCACACCAGCACAGCAGAGAAATCTCCGCTTTGCCGCACCGTGAAAAACACCCATTCCGACGGCTTCCTCGATTGAGATAGCATCCACCCAGACGCCGGTGCCACCTCGCCTTTGCCCCCCGCTTGTCGCCCGGAAGCCAGTAGTTTGTAGCTGTTGTAAATATTCAATTCCCCAGCTCCCGATACAGCATCCAAAGGCTTCTCCGCCGATCTGGACCAGCCCGGCAGTTTCACCGCTCCAGCCATGAGCAAGGCCTTTAGCACAATAGGCCGAGCTGCCGCGCTCCATGCTTTGTTCGCGCGCGCGGCATTTAGCAACAAAGCGGCCGAGGACGCCGTCAGCGGTGCCGCCGCACTCGTGTATTGTACCGGCACCACAAGATCCGGTTTCATCCTGCCATCGCCAGGCGTTCCCCCACGGCTGTGTTCACCGCGGCTTACCCCCACTGTCATCGCATTGTAGGCGGCGCAGGGAAGCGCAGGGAATTTAGAAATGCTTTCGTTTGCCAATGCCGAGACCACCAGCACCCCATCTCGTTCTGCCATGTAATCGATGCGCCCCAGCGTGTCGGCATCCATCTCCGGACCATCCGTGATATGCACCCAACTGTGGCTCTCGATATCGCAACGTTGCTTCGCAGGTTCCTGCAAGGTCCCACGCCGCAAAATGCCTTGCCCGCCCCAACTGCCAGCAGTCAACACATCCACCTGCTGGATTCCCGGCGTCACGCTATATTCACCGAAAAGCAATTTCCCCACCGATACCGCATGGTCCGTGTAAGTCTTGATGCCTGTGGGATATTCCAGTGATTTTCCGGGAAAATTCAGCACCACATCTCCCGGCGCAGATTCCCCTCCTCCTTCCACCAGTGCCACCCGCACCGAGGTGCCCGTTGGCAAGCGCGCACCCAGCTCCGACTGCAACCGCGCGAACCCGATCCGGTCCCGCTCCGGCGTCTCCAGGGGTTGCCCGTATAGATTCACCTCGACCGCCATGAGTAGAGCCAATGTCATCCAGCGCATATCCCCAATGCAGCACACCGCCAACACACAGGCAAGTTCGCGAAATAGTTTCCTTTGGGAAAAAGTTGCCCGCCCGCCAATTTCGGCTATTGGTTGAGGCTTTTCTCCAAGCCTATCTATGAACGTCGAACTCGAAACCCTTCCCAATTGCCTCGCCACCCTTAAAGTCGAAGTCCCTTCGGACATCGTAGCTCGGGAACGTGAACGCGTCATCCAGCAATACCGCAGCCAGGCCCGACTACCCGGATTCCGCCCCGGCAAAGCTCCTCTCAATGTCATTGCCGCTAAGTTTAAAAAAGGCATCGAGGAAGAACTCACATCCGCTCTTCTCTCCCGGTCCACGCGCGAAGCTATCAAAGAAAAATCCCTTCGCGTGCTTTCCATCGACGATGTTCGGGACATTGAATTTACCGCTCAGGAAACATTTCGCTACACCGCGCGGCTTATCACAGCACCCGAGTTTGAGCTGCCCGACTACAAAAACCTGAGTATCCCCGAGCCATCGCTTGAAGTCACCGATGCGGAGATAGACGAAGTCCTTGAACGCATGCGCGACCAAGCTGCAGATTTCAAAGAAATCACCGATCGTGCTCTGGCCAACGACGACTACGCCATCATCGATTACACCGGCACCATCGATGGCCAACCAGCCAGTCAGGTGTCCGAACGCAGCGGCAACATCCTCGCTGGTAAGACAGACTTCTGGCTGCTGGTAAGCGACAATTCTTTTCTGCCCGGTTTCTGTCCGAACCTTGTGGGCATGCACGCTGAGGAGACTCGCGAGTTCGACATCACCTTGCCCGAAGATTTCCCTGCGGAGGAACTTCGCTCCAGGCAGGTTCATTTTACCGCCACGTTGCGCGGCATCCGTGAACGTGTGCTTCCCGAACTTACCGATGAGTTCGCCAACTCGATTGAACCCGGGAAGACACTGGAAGAACTTAAAACCGCAATCCGCCAGCAACTTTCCATGAGCAAGGTGTACGAAGTGGAAAGAGAAAAACGCGACGCCGTCATCACCGAGCTGCTCAAACGGGTGGATTTCGAACTGCCCGATGCCATGGTCCGGCAGGAGATGCAGCGCATCCTTTCCGACATCGTGCGCGAGAATCAGTCACGTGGAGTCACTGAAGAAGAGCTGCAGGATAATAAGCAACAGTTGGTCGAGGGCGCGACCGCCGGTGCTCGCAACCGGCTCAAATCCACATTCATACTTGGTCGCATTGCCGCCAAAGAGAACATCAAAGTCTCGGAAACAGAACTTAACACTCGCATCGTGGCACTCGCGCGCCGCTATAAGATGACCCCGGAGAAACTTAAAAAAGAACTAACCAAACGCGGCGCACTCGATCAGGTGCAGGACGAAATCCTTACCGGTAAGGTTCTTGATTTCCTCGTTGACAGTGGTAGCGTTCCAGCCAACTCCGGCACAACCTCCGACACCTAAATTCTGCCGAACATTTCCCATCTATCCTATGCATAATCTCGATCCCGCTACCCACCGCCCATCCTCGATGCTCATCCCCATGGTCGTCGAGCAGACCGGACGCGGCGAACGTAGCTACGACATCTACTCGCGCCTGCTCAAAGACCGCATCGTCTTCATCGGCACGCCAATCGATGATCACATCGCCAACCTGGTCATCGCGCAGTTGCTGTTTCTGCAAATGGAGGATCCGAAAAAGGATGTCCACATCTACATCAACTCGCCCGGTGGCTCCGTGACTGCCGGCCTTGCTATTTACGACACCATGCAATTTCTCACATGCGATGTGGTCACCTATTGCCTCGGCATGGCAGCCAGCATGGGCGCAGTGCTGCTCGCCGCTGGCACGCACGGCAAACGCTTTGCCCTGCCCAACTCCGACATCATGATTCATCAAGTCTCCGGTGGCGCACAGGGTCAGGCGAGCGACGTGGAGCGTCAAGTCGAGTTCATGTTCAAGCTCAAGAAACGCCTCATCCGCATCCTCGCTGAGCACACCGGCAAAGATGCCGAGACCGTCGGCCGCGACTCAGATCGCGATTACTACATGACAGCCGAAGAAGCCATGGCCTATGGACTTGTCGATCATGTAGTCACCTCGCGCAAAGAAATCAAATCTGCGGAAACTCCCGAAATTAAATCCTGATCCAACGCATGGCTCGCGCTTCCAACCTCACGATGTGTTCTTTCTGTGGCAAAAGCCACTCGGAAGTGCGCAAACTCATTGCCGGTCCCGGCGTTTACATCTGCGATTCCTGCATCACCATCTGCAAAGGCATACTGGACAAGGAACTCAGCGAGGACTCGCGTCAACAGCCTTTGTCGCTGAAAGTACCCAAGCCATCGGAAATCCACGCGCAACTCGATCAACACGTCGTGGGCCAGACGCTCGCCAAGAAAACTCTCTCCGTAGCGGTCCACAACCACTACAAACGCATCCAACAAACAGGCCCGGCTCTTTCCGGCAACGACGATCCGTTTCACGATGTCGAGATCGAGAAAAGCAATGTCCTGCTCATCGGCTCCACCGGTTCTGGCAAGACGTTGCTCGCACGGACACTGGCTCGCATCCTCGACGTGCCGTTCTGCGTAGCCGATGCCACCACTCTCACTGAAGCAGGCTACGTGGGCGAGGACGTGGAGAATATCGTGCTGCGCCTGTTGCAGAACGCAGACTACGATGTCAAGCGCGCCGAGACGGGCATCGTCTATATCGACGAGATCGACAAGATCGGGCGGAAGACGGATAACGTCAGCATAACTCGCGATGTGTCCGGAGAAGGCGTGCAGCAAGCTCTGCTGAAAATCCTGGAAGGAACCATCTGCAATGTCCCACCTCAGGGCGGACGCAAACATCCCCAGCAGGAATACATTCAAGTAAACACTGAGCGGATCCTCTTCATCTGCGGAGGCGCATTTGTCGGCCTGGACAAGACAGTGGAGCGCCGCCTGGGCAGCAAGACGCTCGGCTTTTCCTCGCTTTCGGGAAGGGAAACAAACGCTCCAGCAGCTCCCTTGCATCTTGTCGAACCGGAGGATCTTCTTAGCTTCGGAATGATTCCGGAATTTATCGGTCGCCTCCCCATTATTACCGCGCTGGACACGCTTACGCGCGACGAACTCGTCTCCATCCTGGTGGACACGCGCAACGCCATGACCAAGCAATTCGCCAAGCTGTTGTCGATGGAAGGCGTCACACTCAAATTCACTCCCGACGCTCTCAAAGCTCTCGCCGACAAAGCAATTCTCAAAGGCACCGGCGCACGCGCACTGCGTTCCTTAATCGAGCGGATCATGCTGGATGTGATGTATGACATCCCTGGCAAACCCGAGGTCACCGATGTCACGATCAACCGTCAGGTTGTCGAAGGCACCAAGTCGCCTGCCTTCGGTCGCAAGTCCAGTAAAGACGCCGCCTAAGCTTCACACCACCCGCAAGCGCAACTGACTGCGCAGGCTGAAGTAGAGAAGGTAAAGGAAGAGCAGCGACGAGAAATTCAGCACAAGCAGGTTGATCACGTACACGCTGGCAGTTACGCCAAAGTAATGTTTTCGCGGACCGAAGAATACATTCACGTCCTCCTGGAGCGAATAGTCCATCTGCTCCATCTCGGCCGTGGACACAAGATCAGTCACCTTCTGGTTCACATAGATTTGTTCCGCAGAGTAATTGCGCACCACCTCCGCGTCCGTGATCGATCGAGGTTCCAGCGTCGGGTCTTGCAATAGCTGATCCACCTTCTCAAGCCGCTCATCCACCGCAGCAGGCGATTCCGCTTCGAGCCCCGAGAGGATCGCAAGCGTCTCCTTCAGATCATCCAGTCGCTCCGCTAGTGCAGGATTATCTTTGACTAGTGCAGCCAGTTCCGTGATCTCGCGCTGCAAACGCTCCTGCCGTTTCGTTAACGGGTTGAGCTTGGCTTGCGCCACCGCCATTGCTTCATACGACCAACGCATGGGCATGAACTCACATATAAGCGGCACTTCCAGCTCACTCACCGGCTGCGATTCCTCCGCCGGATGATTCGAAAACCACCGATTGATCGAATAAATAAAATCCAGATTCCGGTTCATCTCCTCATATTTAATCAACGCGCCCCCGAGGATGATCTGCGGTATCAACACCAGCGGCACGATATTCACCGCAGTTTTGCCATCGGCGACCATGGACGAAATAAACAACCCGATCGCCACGCCACTCAACGCCGTCGTAAACATGAAAATAAAATGCAGCCAGAACATCCCGCGCACTTCCAGTATCCAGTTGCCGATAAAAACAAACAGCACGCATTGCAGCGCCGCAAATAACGAGAGCGTTAGGAATTTGCCCGTAATGTAATACCCGATACGCACATTCAGATTCCGTTCCCGTTGCAACACCACGCGGTCTCGGATGATGTCGTCCGCGCTATTGGTAAGCCCAAGAAACATCGCCACCACCAGCGCGAGGAACAGATACGTCGGGATATGAAATGCCGAGGCGAAAGTATAAGACCCGCTCTCGCTGTAGCGCAGCACCAGCCCGATGAGGCCCGCTAGCAATGGAGCTTCCACCATGGTCGTAAGCAAGTTCGCCCGATTCCGCAGCTTGCTGAAAAATGCACGTCTAAACAAAGTCCGAAACTGCACCCATTCGTCACGAAACCGGATTTGATTCTGCGCCCGGATCGGCGGAGCAGGCAGCGGCTCAGGCTCATCCCGCTTCATGGAAACCATGCGCACATCCTGTAGCAATCGATACGACTCGTATTTGTCGCGCCAAAAATCGGGCGAGTATCGCCGCGCAGGCACCAATTGTCCGCGATTATTCTCCTCGTAAATAATGTCTCCACTTAAATCGCGCAGCGGCGTCTCCAGCACATCGAAAATAAATTCCGGCCTGGTAGTGCCGCACGCCGGACAGCCACCCAGTTCCGTGCCGAAATGCTGCTCATGCTCCGCTTCCGCGAAATACGCCAGCATCTCCGAGGGCGTTCCGAAAAAGACCAGCCGCCCGCCTTTGTCCAGCAGCACCGCTTTATTAAACATCTGAAAAATCTTCGAGGACGGCTGGTGGATCGTCACCAACACGATCTTGTTGTGCGACATACCGCGGATGATCTCCACGACATGCTCGGAATCCTTCGACGACAAACCGGAAGTTGGTTCGTCGAATAAATACACATCCGCGGAACTGATCATATCCAGCCCGATGTTCAGACGCTTGCGTTCACCACCACTTAGAATTTTTTTCACCGAACTCCCCACGATGCTGTCTCGCCGCTCGCCCAATCCCAGTTCGATGAGTTTGCCTTCGATCCGACGCGCTCGTTCTTTTCGGCTTAAATGCGGGGCACGGATCGCAGCCGCAAGCTCAATATTTTCCTGAATGGTTAAGTGCTCGTCGAACGCGTCCTCCTGCGGCACGTAAGTCACATAGCCCTTCAAGGCTTCAAGATTGCTATACAGCGATTGCCCGTTCAGCCGAATCTCGCCATGCGAAGGCTGTATCTGCCCTGCCATAGTTCGCATGAGTGTGCTTTTTCCCGAACCGCTGGCACCCATCACACACACCATCTCGCCACGGTTCACGGAGCACGTGATCGCATCGAGCGCGATGGCTCCATTGCTGAACTCCACGCTCACGCCATCCAACTCCAGGTGGCGTATTATATTCCGTCGCTCTTCGATGATGCGCTCCGTGAAATCGCAATGCAGCACCTGCCCCGTATCGATTCGGATCGTGTCGCCATCGACCAGACCCGCTTTGTTGCGCACGGGTTGCTCTCCCACGAGGATGGGTCTATCGGCCTGCACTACTTCCAGCCTGCCCACCCGTTTCTCATAGTCGCAGTAGATTTTTAACAACACCTCACCACTGGTTCCCGGTGAAAGCAGGATGTCGTCCTCCTCCAGCAACGCGGGGTTATTGGAGACCATGTATTCCGACTTGGAAGTCTTCAGCGCAAACCGTCCTCCCATCGCCCGGGCACGTCGCCGCAGATCGCTCAGCGAAAGTTGAGAGTTGCCGTGAAAGACAATCCGATCCTCCAACGCGCAGTCCACTTTCGCTCCCACTTTCAGCGGCCGTCCATTGAGCACCGCTTTCACTTCCTTGAGCGCTGTCACCTGCACCTTGAGCCCAAATTTCACCTCCAAAGCAGTATCCCGTGTCCGCGTCCGCTCCAGCAGTATCTCGTCATCCTCCGTCATCCGCACAAACACCTGGGGCACCGAGAGATTTTTTTTCGCATTAAAATACGCCACCAAGTCCTGGTAGGTCAGCACATGCTCGTTTAAAATAATCCGCTGCCCTGCATACACGCGGCAGAAAGTTCCTGGCTTTAACGGGCGTCCACGCACGATCACCTGCTGCGAACTGAGATTTTTTAATAAAATCAATTCGTGGTAGCGATATGCCTTGAGCCGGTCATCACCTTTTAAGTCGCGGATGATGACATCGCCTTCTTCGTCCGCCGCGAATGTGATCGATTCCAGTGGCGACACGCGATCACGATACACGCTCGTATCTTCCTCCTGATCCGAGGCATTTAGCTGGTACACGATATCGATCGCCTGCACAGCCATGCCCAATTGCGACATGAAAGAGTAATACGCGATCACTTGTTCCTGCTTCAAACCAGCCCGTGAGATCAGGTCAAACAATTGCACGCAGAGCAGAATCTTTCGATCCGGGCTGAGCTGAGTGGATAATTTCTGTGCAGTAGCCGTGAGGTCCTGCTGCTCGTTCAAAGCATGCCGGAAATGTTTGCGCAGCTCGGAATACACCGCCTCTGGATAATCATACCGCAGAAAGCCCAGGCTGGAGTCGATCTCGTCTTCAAGCAGTTCGCCTTTTACCTTGGAAAAGCCAGCAAGCACCTGAATGAGAAGTGGCAGAAGATTCGGCCCTTCCGACACCGTTCGCGGCTGACGACGAACCCGACGAAAAAGAGATTGGGTTGCGTAGAGAAGTTGATACAGGCGTGGTCGCAGCCACTCACCAGCCTGCGCTAGTCTGGGCGACTGCGTGGGCGGGATGGAGGCGGGCTGTTCGGGCATAAGTGCCTAACCTAACCGCGCTGAAGGCATCATTCAATGCGACAATTTTTTGTCCATGCATGAAGATTTGCAATGAATAGAAAGTCCATTGACCGCGTTAAAGATTGCGAGGATATAAAACTATGAAAAAACTGCTTCTTGTACTCATTGTTGTTGTCACCGTTTCCATTGGCTCCCAAGCTTATGCGGGATGGAACGTAAGTTTCTCCTATTCGGAAGGCCGTCGCGGTTATTCCAATCACTGCTACGAACGGCCAGTATATTACCAGCCAGTTCGCTATTATCGGGCACCGGTTTATTGCGCGCCCGTCTATACACCTCCCCGCCGCGTGGTCTATGAGCGTCCATATTGCCCGCCGCCGCGTCGCGCTTACAGCACGGGACGCAACATCCGAATCGGTGGTGACTACGCCCGGTATTATTAATTCAACCAGCGGTCGCCGTGAGCCTACAATAGGCGAGATACCGCTGAGGGCTAGCACGCCCTCAGCGGCGTGATTTGGTGCGCAAATAAATTTTGCAAAGCTTGAATTCATCGGTTTAGGATGAACCATGCGCAAGGCATTGTTCCATCTGACCATGGTCACTACAGCACTACTTAACAGCGGCTGTAGCGACGTGGAGCGGTCGGATGCTGCAAGCACTTCCCCCTCCCAAGTGGTCAACAGGAAATCAGCCACTACGGTCGTATCACGACCGACCCAGGCGATGTCGCCTCAATCCACACCTGCGCCGTGGTTCGAGAGCAAAGTCATCGAAGCATCTCAGTCACTCGATCCGCCGGAGAAAAAACGGCAGAATCGCTGACTTGTTCACCTGGCGAGCGACCACATCTTTCCCCACAACCGCGAAGCTCGCCACAACGCACTGAAACTATCGGCGCCCATCACAGCCGCATGCCCCAAACCATCGTCCAGGAACCTCCGGGCGATCCTGCTGCGCGCATCTCTCCCCGCGATTCGTCGCCGGATGAGTCCCAGCAAATGTCCGCTTTCTCTATTGCATTGCCGCAGTAATGCACGCCGCAAATTTCCATCCTCGCGTAGCCTGCCCGCCGCAACCGCCAGCTCGTGCATGACCCGCAGATATCCTTCTGCGCGTGCTATTACCGCCGGCTGCGATAAGTTCCCCATGATGCTTTCCGAATTCTTTCGATAACCGTAAAGTGGGTCTGCGACGAAACCCACGCGAGCTGCGCGAAGACCGAGCTGCAGTGTCCAGAGGATGTCTTCATGCACCATGTTTTCCTCGAACCACATCTGATTGCCCATAAGGAAATCGCGCCGCACCAACTGCAGCCATACGTAGTGCGGCCATTCATCGCGGTCCACACTGCGCACGATCCAATCTTTCCCCGACCAAATTTCACCCCATGGCTGATGGCGCAAAAGCGGCTCGCGGCTGCGTTTGCCCAGCGCCTTTTGAGAAAAGCGGAAACCGTTGCCAATGCACAGATCGAGCTGCTGGCTGGTTGCGAGTTCGCACCATATCTCCAAGGCGCGAGGGTGGAGCCAGTCGTCACTGTCAAGACACGCCACCCAGTCCCCGGTCGCATTCCGCAGGGCTGCATTGCGCGCAGACGAGACGCCGCCATTCTCCTTGCAAATGGCTCGGACACGCGGATCGACCCGGCTGAACTCGTGCACGATGGCTGCACTTGAGTCCGTGGACCCATCGTCCACTGCAAGAATCTCGATCCGACTCTCGCTCTGAGCCAACGCGGACTCCAACGCAACTGCCAGATTTTTCTCCGCGTTATAAACCGGCAACAGTATGCTGATGCGCGGTGCGCTCACGCGCTGACTCCCCATTGCCGCTGCATCTCGCTTTGAAATTCC
>CBDUBV010000056.1:0-18311 GCA_965365475.1 uncultured Chthoniobacteraceae bacterium
TCGTAGCTCAATTGGATAGAGCATCTGACTACGGATCAGAAGGTTTGGGGTTCGAATCCCTACGAGTGCGCCATTGCTTTCACGGATTGTGAGAGCGTGTCCGCATAGGCTCAGCAGCCCCATTTGCACCAAGCCATTTCCAAGAGGAAACGGAGTCCGCGCAAAATCACCATTGAAACCCGCGCATTAGGGAATAAAGATTGCGTTCCGTCTTTTTTCCAACCCTTTGCAAAATCTTACCATGACAACTGAAAGCAAATGCCCGTTTCACCACGCACCCACGCAAGGCACTTCCAATCGCGATTGGTGGCCCAACCAGCTCAAGCTCGGTGTCCTGCACCAGCACAGCTCCAAATCCAATCCTGTCGGTGAGGATTTTGATTATCGCACTGCTTTTCTTTCGCTGGATCTCGCAGCAGTAAAAAAGGATCTCGCCGCACTCATGACCGACTCGCAGGAATGGTGGCCGGCGGATTTCGGTCATTACGGAGGACTTTTTATTCGCATGGCGTGGCACAGCGCAGGGACCTATCGCACCGGCGACGGACGCGGTGGCGGTCGTCGCGGTCAACAACGCTTCGCGCCGCTCAATAGCTGGCCCGATAACGTGAGCCTCGATAAAGCCCGCCGATTGCTCTGGCCAATCAAACAAAGATATGGACGCAACATCTCCTGGGCGGACCTTATGATTCTTGCAGGCAACGTGGCGCTCGAGACCATGGGGTTTAAAACTTTCGGTTTCGGTGGAGGCCGCGAAGACACGTGGGAGCCGGATCAAGATGTGTATTGGGGCCGCGAAGACACGTGGCTGGGCGGCGACAAACGCTATTCACACGGCTCGGAAGGCGTCCAGGCAGAGAGCGTGCTGGTCTCGGACGACGATGCCGATGGCGATGTGCACAGCCGCGACCTGGAGCGGCCACTTGCTGCCACGCAGATGGGTCTCATTTACGTAAACCCCGAAGGCCCCGATGGAAATCCCGACCCGGTGCTTGCAGCCCACGACATCCGCGACACCTTCGGACGCATGGGCATGAACGATGAGGAAACCGTCGCACTTATCGCGGGTGGCCATTCATTTGGTAAAACCCACGGTGCCGCGCCGTCGAGCCACGTGGGGCCGGAGCCGGAAGCAGCAGGCCTCGCCGAGCAGGGATTTGGATGGACCAATTCCTACGGCACAGGTAAAGGGCCGGACACAATCACCAGCGGCCTGGAGGTCACATGGACAAACACTCCGACCCGTTGGAGCAATAACTTTTTTGAGAACTTATTCGGCTTTGAATGGGAACTCACAAAAAGTCCTGGCGGAGCGCAGCAGTGGGTAGCCAAGGACGCTCCCGAAAGCATTCCCGATGCATACGATCCGGCGAGGAAACATCGCCCGACCATGCTCACCACGGATTTGTCGCTGCGTCTCGACCCGGCGTATGAAAAAATTTCACGCAGATTTTTGGAGCATCCCGAAGAGTTCGCCGATGCATTTGCCCGGGCCTGGTTCAAGCTCACGCATCGCGACATGGGACCGCGTGCCTGCTATCTGGGGCCGGAAGTTCCCCAGGAGGAACTGATCTGGCAGGATCCGCTCCCGACTTCGGACACACCTGCGATTGGCGAAGAGGATGTCGTCCATTTGAAGCGCGAAATTCTCGTCTCTGGTCTCAGTGTCTCGGAGCTTGTGAGGACCGCGTGGGCGGCAGCTTCCACCTTCCGCAGCTCCGACAAGCGCGGAGGCGCAAATGGTGCACGCATCCGTCTTGCTCCGCAGAGAGATTGGGACGTGAATCAGCCTCAACGCCTTGCGCAGGTGTTGGGAAAACTTTCGCAGATACAATCCGCTTTCAGCACCACACGCACGGATGGGAAACAGGTGTCGCTTGCTGACCTCATCGTGCTCGGAGGCTGCGTCGGGGTGGAGCAGGCTGCGAAGAATGCGGGGATTGAAGTCAACGTGCCATTCTCGCCCGGTCGGGTCGATGCCACGCAGGAGCAAACCGATGTGGAAAGCTTCAGCCACCTGGAGCCTGCCGCAGATGGATTCCGGAATTATGCAAAGCGTAAATTTTCTGTCTCGACTGAAGAGTTGCTTGTGGACAGGGCACAATTGCTCACTCTCACCGCACCGGAAATGACCGTGCTACTTGGCGGTCTTCGGGTGCTGAATGCTAACGCCGACGAGGGTCAATCGGGTGTGTTCACCAAGCGCCCAGGCTCGTTGACGACCGATTTCTTCGTGAATCTGCTCGACATGGCGACGCAGTGGAGACCGCTGAACAAGGAGGAGGATGTGTTTGAAGGGCGTGATCGCAAAACTGGCGAGTTGAAGTGGACCGCGACGCGTGTCGATCTGCTGTTTGGCTCCAACTCACAACTCCGCGCAATCGCAGAAGTCTATGCATGTGCCGATGCGCAATCCAAATTTGTCCACGACTTTGTCGCGGCATGGAACAAGGTCATGAACCTGGATCGATTTGATCTCGCATAATTGAATTAACTCGCCCTGGCCAAATCCCAGCAACTCCCCCATCTCTGCGATATGGATTCCGATCAACCTCCCCGGCTCGCATTGCTCGCGTGCAATGTGTTTGCTGCGGAACTCGATTTGTTCCTGCCAGAATATCCGAATGTGATCGTGCATCGGCAGTTTGAGATCGGCTTGCACGATCACCCGGAAACGTTGCGTTCCACCTTGCAAGGTGCGATCGACGAGATGGATACGCTGCAAAATATCGACGCGATTGCACTGCTCTACGGCCTTTGTGGCTGCGGCACCGCCGGGGTGCGAGCGGCGCGGCACCGGCTGGTAATTCCGCGAGCGCACGATTGTATCACCGTATTTCTTGGCAGCAAGGAACGCTATGCGGCGCACCAGAAACAATGCCCATCGTGTTTCTACTATACCCCCGGTTGGAACCGCGCCCGCCGCGTCCCTGGGCCAGAAAAGTTGGAAGCGATGAAAAACGAACTCGCCAGCAAGTTTGACGAAGACGACGTGGATTTTCTGCTGGAGACCGAGCGGCACCAATGGGTCCTGCACGATACCTCGACATACATGGACCTCGGCACGCCGGACGCCGAAACGGAAGCTGCCTATGCCGAACGCTGCGCCCAATGGCTTGGCTGGAAGTTCGAGCGGCTGCGAGGAGATGCTTCGCTTCTGCGCGATCTGCTCGCAGGCAATTGGAGCGATGACGCCCGATTCCAAACCATCGAGCCAGGTCAGCGATTGCTGCATTCGCCGGACGAGCACATCATGCGCACCGGGGCATGAGTATCCGAATAAAAATTCTTGCGGACGATGCTCAGCCGCAGGACATCGAAATCAGCCACGCGACCCAGTCGCTTGCGGAAATCCTGGCGGCGCACGGGCACCCGCTGAACACCCGGTGCGGGCATCGGGGGCTGTGTCAAGGTTGTGAAGTAGAACTTCGAGACGGCAAACTCGCAAGTGCGGGCAACCCCGTGCTGCCATCTCCGGCAGCAATCCGTTCGTGTCAGACTCGTGTCGTCGAACCTGTGGACATCTACATTCCCGCCCGATCTCGCATGGATCATCGCCCGCAGGTCACCGACACGTTTCGCTGCGACATTCCCTATGCGCATCAGCCGCTCGTGGCCGGGGAGATTGCTTTCGCGGTCGATATTGGCACCACCACCGTGGCCGTGTTGCTGCTGGACTTGCAAACCGGAGAAGTTCTCTCCCGCGCGAGCGGATTCAACGAACAAATCCGTTTGGGTGACAACGTTCTTACCCGCATCGATCATGCGGCGACGCATCCCGACGGCCTTCGGGCCATGCAGCAGGCAGTGGTGAAAGAAACGCTCGTCCCGCTGCTTCGGCGAGCGTGTGAAAAAGCAGGGCGCGACGTGTCCGCTCTGGCAGGCGGAACGATCGCTGGAAACACAACCATGCTGCATCTGCTTATGGGCGTCGATCCTGTCTCGCTGGGCGTGATGCCATTTCGGCCACAGTTTATCGATGTAAAAACCACCACGGCGGCGCGCCTCGGCCTGCACAAAGACTTCGCGGCGGATATGCCCATCTTTCTGCTTCCAGGCATCGCCGCGTATATCGGGGCAGACATCGTCGCGGGCGTTCATGCCAGCGGAATGCTCTATGATGAACGCCCGAGCTTGCTTGTGGACATAGGCACCAATGGCGAGATTGTTCTGCAACAGGACGGCAAGCTCTTTGCATGCGCCACTGCAGCCGGGCCCGCCTTTGAGGGAAGTGGCCTGCGCAGCGGCTCCCGCGCCCGCGAAGGAGCAGTGAGCACCATCGCTCTGTGCCGGGAACCGTGGGGGGTCACCACGGAGGTCATCGGCAACATCCCGCCCGCACGTGCCGTGGGCATTTGCGGGTCTGCTTACGTCAATTTTCTTGCAGAAGCTCGCCGGAGCGAACTGCTCTCCTGCATGGGCCGATTCGAGTCCAGCGTGTGGGAGACCCTGCCGCGCACGGATCGGCGCATGGATGACGACACGCGGGCACTGCGGATTGCGGGCGAGCAGTTTATCAGCGAGGTGGATGTGGCATTGCTGCTGCAGGCCAAGGCTGCCATTGGCGCGGGCATTGAGATACTACTGGATCGAGCTGGTGTCGCAGCGCTTGAGCTTGGAAAAGTATATCTCGCTGGCGGGTTCGGCATGCATCTCCATGTGCCACATGCCATCGCCATCGGGCTACTTCCTGGTATGCTGCCTGAACAAGTCGAGGTCGTAGGCAACACGTCTCTCGCGGGTGCCATGATCGCGCTGCTCGATGCAAATTGCCTGCCCGAGATGCAAAGCATCCCAGCCCGGGTGGATGTGCTGGAACTCAATCTGCAAGCGGACTTTGAAGACCGGTTCATCGATCATCTGCTCCTTCCATGAACAATGATTTCCCCGCGATCCCGCTGCTTGAGCACAAACCCTACGATCGGGTGCGCGAGCTTTATCTTTATCAGGAACCAGCGCTCATGGCAGCCATCCGACGCCGGGATCGTGGCGAGGCGCGCCGCATCATCAATCACGTTCTGGTGCAGATATACAGCGCGGGCGAGGAGCGCAGCGAGCTGTTAAAAGGATTGCTGCTGGAGTTGGTGGTCATGATTTCTCGTGCTGCGGTGGAAGCCGGTGCATCGCAGACCGATGTGCTTGGAATTAACTACGAGCTGATCACGGAACTGGCTCAGTTGGAAGACGACGAGCAGCTTGCCGCGTGGCTGCGGAAGACTCTCGAGAATGTAATGAGCGCCATCGAGCGGCAGCAGGACTACACTCCGCCAGTGCTCGTAGGTAAAGCATTGCGCTACATGCGGGAGCACTTGCATGAAGACATCTCGCGCGACGATGTGGCAAGGTACGCGGGCATCTCACCTGGACATTTTTCCAAGCTGCTAAAAGAGCGGACCGGGCGATCGTTCACCGAGTTGCTGCGTCAAGTGCGCATTGATCTTGCGTGCGAACTCTTGCGTGATCCGGAACGCACACTTGCAGACATCGCGCAAACGTGCGGCTTTTGTGACCAGAGTTATTTCACGCGGGTTTTTCAGGATGTAAAACAAATCACACCCAAGCACTGGCGGGAGCAGGCTCGGGCTGCACCGTAAGCCAGTGGCGCATGGGCTGCTGGCGCCGCGCAGCGCAGACAGCGCACGAAATTCCTAAAAGTTCACGCGAGATTACAAGAAAGGTGCAGCGCGATCCGTTACGATGCGGGCTGTGAAATCACTCATCCCTGCTCTCATACTATTTACACTCACCATCGTTTACCGTCTGGTGCTAGGCCTCACCGGAACTGGCCACGATTGGTCACTGAACTTCGCACCCGTCGCTGCCATCGCGTTGTGTGCGCCCATGTTATTTCCGCGTCGCATCGCTTTCGCTTTGCCTCTCGGCATCCTGTTGGTCTCGGACTTCGTGCTCAATGCGCATTACAACGCTCCGCTGCTCACTGCGGAAATGTTTGTCCGCTATGCTGCGTTGCTTCCTGTCATTGGACTGGGGGTTTATCTTGCGCACACTCGCAAGGCGCTCCCCTGGCTCGCAGCCAGTGCTGCGGGGTCTGTATTTTTCTACCTGGTCACCAATTCTGTATCCTGGATGTCTGATCCCGGTTATGTGAAAAACGTGACAGGCTGGGTGCAAGCACTCACCGTGGGTCTGCCCGGTCTGCCCCCAACCTGGGTCTTCTTTCGCAACACACTCGTGAGCGATCTTCTATTCACCGGCCTCATGCTCTTGTGCACGCTTCCGCGCAAAGCCTCCGCACCAAGTCCTGCATACCTGTCTGCTTCATCGAAATAAACCCACCTATCTCATGGAAAATCTACATCCTCTTACCCAAGCAATCATCGCAGGACGCCGGAAGGAAGTTCCTGCTCTCACCCAGCAGTGCCTCGATGCCGGTGAGAATGCCGCATCCATCGTCACAGACCGGCTGGTGCCCGGCATGGCTGTGGTCGGCGATAAATTCAAGCGAAACGAAATCTTCGTCCCGGAGATGTTGATCGCTGCACGAGCCATGAAAGAGGCTTTGAAAATCCTCGAACCCATGCTCGTCGCGGCAGGTGTGCGCCCGGAATTCACCGCAGTCATTGGCACCGTGGAAGGAGATCTTCATGACATTGGAAAAAACCTGGTGGCCATGATGTGGAAAGGCGCCAACTTCGATGTCATCGATCTAGGCGTGAATGTCCCGCCTCCGAAATTTGTTGAAGCCATCACGCAGCACAAGGCCCAGATCGTCGGGTTGTCCGCCTTGCTCACCACTACCATGCCCGCCATCCGGGACACGGTGCAGGCGATCCGCGCCGCTGGTCTGGATGTGAAGATCATCGTGGGCGGCGCCCCGGTGACGGACACATTCGCCAAAGAAATAGGCGCCGACGGCTATGCCACCGACGCCGCCTCTGCGGTGGATGCCGCGATGAATCTTCTGAGAAGCTGATCAGTTAATAAAAGTCCAATTCTGGCCATCACCCGCTTTATGCCTACTACCACCACCACTCCGATGCATTACACCTCGCTCGCCATCGATAATGCACAAGACCTTATCTTCGGCCGAGCTGTCCATCCCTTGACCACCGCCAGCGGCATGGTCATTGGCGGCGGCATCGTGTATCCCGAGCTGAATTTCACATTGCCGCCAATGACCATCGATGCCGCACGAATGCCCGAGGTGCGCAAGAACTATGAGCAAATCATCGAAGGCGCATTGCGCCGTGCAGCAGACCTCGAAGCACCAGGTGTGGTTATTGAATTTGAAACCTTGCCGCCCATGACAGAACATCCCGCCTGGGGGTTGGAAATAGCGCAGGTGCTGCTCGATGGCATGAGGCGCGAGGCAGACCGAAGCGGGCTGAAAAGCGTGCTCCGCATGACTCCCAATGACAATCGCGAGTTCGAGCGGCCTCCGCTCATGCGGCACGGGCGCTACTGGGAGGCCATGCTGGAACTATTTAACAGCTCTGCTGCGGCTGGAGCGGAGTTACTTTCCATCGAGTCCGTGGGTGGCAAGGAACTGCACGATGAAGCACTGGTCAATGGCGACCTCCCTGCCAGTATCTTCTCGCTCTGCATCCTCGGCGTGCGCGACATGCGTTTCCTGTGGACCCATATTCATCAGATTGCGCAACGACATGGAGTCCACGCTGCGGGCGACACTGCGTGTGGTTTTGGCAATACCGCCATGGTTCTCGCCGAGCAGAAGATGATTCCGCGCGTGTTCGCGGCCGTGGTGCGGGCAATCACCGCCGTGCGCTCGCTAGTTGCGTATGAGTGCGGCGCAGTCGGGCCCGGCAAGGATTGTGGCTACGAGAATCCCATTTTAAAAGCAATCACCGGATACCCCATGGCGATGGAAGGCAAGACTTCGGCTTGTGCGCATTTGAGTCCGATGGGCAATCTTGCAGCGGCGACTTGCGACACGTGGTCGAACGAGAGCGTCCAAAATATCAAACTTCTCGGCGGCATGGCGCCCACCTGTTACATGGAGCAGCTCACCTACGATTGCCGCTTGATGAACCGGGCTGTGGCTTCAGGCCGGGAGGGTGCAAGCACGTTGCAGCGTTGGATGGTTGAGAGCGATGAATCGCTCGATCCCCAGGCATACATCATCTCTCCGGAGTCTTCCATCGAGCTGGCTCGGGCCATTGTAGATAGCGACTCGCACTACCACGCAGGGCTCGCTGTCGCCCGGCGGGCTATCGAACTCATGCGCGATGCGCACGCAGCAGGCAAGCTGCGCATCGCCAACAATGAGATCGATTGGCTCGACAACATGATGGATGAGGTGGACGACCTGCCTGAGGATGAAGAGCAATTTATCTCCAATCAATTGGCCGTGGCGGATTCCTCCAAATTCATCCCGGCGGAGTACGACTTGTGAACCGTCTTGCGGAAGCACTTGCTCGACGCGCCCCGCTGGTCGCGGATGGTGCCACCGGCACCTGGCTTCAGCAGTCGGGTTTAAGTGCGGGCACTCCACCCGAACGATGGACGCTGGAACGGCCCGACGCCATCCGCCAGATGGCGGCAGATTATTTAACGGCGGGCTCCGACCTCGTTTACACAAATACATTTGGAGCAAACCGTATCCGGCTAAAGCTGGCAGGGCTGGAGGAAAAAATCGTGGACGTAAACCGCGAGGCGGTGCATCTGGCTCGCGAATCCATCGCGGCGATCAATGGTTCCGCTTACCTGGTGGCTTCCATCGGACCGAGCGGAGAAATGTTGGAGCCATATGGCGACCTCGATCCGAAGGAAGCGCGTGAAGCTTTTGCTGAGCAAGCTCGCATTCTTGCCAGGGAGAAAATCGACGGGTTCGCGTGCGAGACATTTACCATCCTTGAAGAAGCTGTGCTGTGTGTGCAAGCCGTGCGGGAGAATGCGCCAGGCTTCCCAATCTTCGCCAGCATGGCCTTCGATCCAGGTGGACGCACGATGATGGGAGTCACGCCAGAGGATGCCGTCCGGGAACTCGTCGAAGCAGGTGCAGATGTGATCGGCGCAAATTGCAGCGTGGGGCCTCAGGTGGTGCTTGCGGCGCTTGACGCGATGCATGCCACTGCACCCGATGTCTCCTTGCTCGCCAAGCCAAACGCCGGCCTTCCTGTTTTACAAAACGGACGCACTGCGTATCCTGTGACGCCGGAGGAATTCGCAAGCTTTGCCGCATCTGCAGTCGCTTTGGGTGCTGTGATTATCGGCGGGTGCTGTGGCTCCACACCCGCACACATCCGCGCCATCAAGCAATCGCTAAAAAGATCACGATGACTTCCAGAGAACGCGTTCAAGCCGCACTAAACCATCAGCAGACCGATCGGATTCCGATGGACTTCGGCAGTTCTTTCATCACCGGCATACATTGCTCTGTGGTGGAAAAGCTTCGTGATTACTATGGCCTCGAGAAGCGATTGGTCAAGGCGGTGGAGCCTTATCAAATGCTCGGTTTGGTGGAAGATGATCTCAAGGATGCAATGGGTCTGGATGTAACGTCCATTTTCCCACGGAAAACCATTTTCGGCTTTGCGAACGAGAACTGGAAAGAGTTTCGCACCCCATGGGGTCAGGAGGTTTTGGTGTCGGAACATTTCATCACACGGCGCGAGAGCAACGGCGATGTGTACATCTTTCCCGAAGGCGATGCGACTGCACCCGCCAGCGGGCACATGCCGGCCACGAGCTTTTTTTTCGATACAATCGTGCGGCAGGAACCATTCGATGAGGACGAGCTGGCTGTGGAGGACAATCTCGAAGAGTTCAAGTTGATGGACGACGCCGAGAAAGCTTATTGGAAAAGGGAAGCAGAAGCATTGCGAGGCAATGATCGCGCAGTGGTCACGCATCTGGGTGGGACGAGCCTTGGAGATATCGCGCTGGTTCCGGGCCCGTTCTTAAAGCATCCCAAAGGCGTTCGCGGCATTGAAGATTGGTATATGATCGTGGTAAGCCGCCCGGATTTCGTGCAGGAAATGTTCGATCGCCAATCGCAGATCGCCATTAAGAACTTGGAGACATTGCATGGTATCGTGGGGGATTTGTTCGATGTCGTGGTGGTATGCGGAACGGACTTTGGCACGCAAGTCTCGCAGTTTTGCTCCGACGCAACATTCCGCGAGACATGGCTGCCGTATTACAAACGCATGAACGATTGGATTCATGAGAACACAGGCTGGAAAACCTTTAAGCATTCATGCGGTGCCATCGATCCTCTATTGCCCGGACTGATCGAGAGTGGTTTCGATATTTTAAATCCTGTGCAATGTTCCGCGACGGGGATGGACGCTCCGCACCTCAAAGAAACTTACGGCAGGAAATTGACGTTCTGGGGTGGTGGTGTGAACACGCAAAAGACATTGCCCTTTGGCACGCCGGATGAGGTGCGAGCGGAGGTGGAAGAGCGATGCCGCATATTTGGTCGCGGCGGCGGGTTTGTATTTAATTCTATCCACAATATCCAGGCGCGGACTCCAGTGGAAAACGTAGTCGCCATGATCGAGACCGTAAGGAATTACCGGTTTTGAATCACAGGCTCTGCCTCAGCGCGCGCCAAAGACAAGCGCGCATTGTTGCCCGGCTTATTTTCAAGCCTGAAACAGCATAGTTGCTCTCCAGCAAATCCAGCGTGGCGTTCCCGGCATGGACCGGCACCAGGCATGCGAACCGGACACGTCGGACCCGCACGGCTTTGCAATATCTGTGCCCGATGTCCAGTTCCGCCCGAGCGTGCGCCAGCCAGCGAACATACACCGCGCGAACGGCTTCGGGATCGTTCCAATCTGCTGGAAGTTCGTCTGCGGGCAGATAGCATCTACCTTGCGCTAGATCGCGCGGGTGATCGCGCAGGATGTTTACCAACTGCAATCCGCGTCCGAGAGCTTTGCCGTCCTCGAGCATTTGTTCCGCGCTGCGAGTTGCGTAGCACGGGAAAGCGCGAAGTGCCATGCGCGTCCAGAACTCACCAACACTTCCGGCAACAAGATAAGTATAATCCCAGAGATCGGCAGATGAGGCCACGCCCAGAGGGCCATCCTCAAAACGCGTAATATCCAGCCGCTGCCCACCTCCGATTTTTTGCAAAACCCAGCGAACATCCTTTTGCTCACATGGCTCCAACAACTTCAGCCATTCCAGGCACTGCGGGAGTGCATCCAAAAGTTTCTGTTCGCCCACAGTGCCGCCTTTAGGAAAACCTGCCAGATTAATTGGCTCTTTGCATTTAGAAGAAATGTGGTCCAATAAAGCATCCAGCGCATGCAGTCGCTGCGAGACCGGTCCAGGCGTGTCGGCGATAGTGTCCGTCGCGCGAGCAAGTAAATAGGCCAGACTCACTGGCCCGCGCATGCGACCAGGCAAAGCGCGCAGACTTAAATAGAAAGAACGAGAGACGGATGCCAGCAATTCCCGCCCCAGCATCTGCTCGTAGTCCCGCGCATTCATTGCAACTCCACCTCATTCAATTCCAGCATCTCGTGTTCGATCTGACCCAGCATCGCATCGAAATTCGTCTCCGCGCTCAGCGGCGTTTCAGGCAATACTATTCGCACGCGGACCTTGCTGAAGGGCTTGGGAATGCGAAACCCATCCCAACTTTTCATCTGCCAGAACCGCTCGTAATTTACCCCGTATAAAAACAGCGGTGCACCAGTCTGCAGGGCCAGGTGCAGCATGCCCGGCTTGCACCGATACACCGGCCCGCGCGGGCCGTCGGGTGTCACCGCGACAGTGAGACCGCCGCGCACTTTTACCACCAACTCACGCAGTGCCGAAGCTCCTTTGCGCGAGCTGGAGCCGCGCACCGCGCCCAGCCCGAAGTGCTGCACCACTTGTGTGAGGATGCCTCCATCGCGGCTCGCGCTGGTCAGAACTGCCGCCTGCACACGCGGCGCGAATCTTTGGCTGAAATAAGGCATCACCAGTATCCGGTTGTGCCACAGCACGCAGATGGATGGTGTCACCGGCGGTCGATGCGTAAAGCCCGCGCTGTCCGCGATCTCCCATCGCAACGTGCGGCACAGCAGACGCAGAAGCAGACAGGCCAGCACGAGCAAGGGCTTCTGCAAGATTGCTGGCAACTTCATACGCTACCCTTCCGCCTGTGATGTCTTCCATCGATAAGCATCCGGATTCTCCACGCCCAGCAAGTCCAGAATGCGCCACACTACGGTATCCACAACTTCGGTAATCGTCTGGGGCTTGCTGTAAAAGCCGGGACACGCTGGCACCACGATGGCACCCGCTTCCATCACGCTCACCACGTTGCGCGCGTGAATGAGATTCCACGGCGTCTCCCGAGGCACGAGGATGAGCGGGCGGCGTTCTTTTAAAAAAACATCCGCTGTCCGCAGCAGCGCACTGTCGCTGGTGCCCGCCGCGACCCGACCGAGAGTGCCCATGGAACACGGCACGATGACCATGGCGTCGAACACCGCAGAGCCGCTGCAGAAAGGCAAGTTCATGCTTTTGTCGCCGTGCACATGCACACCGTCCGGGACCGGGCAACCGTCGAGTTCTTCATTCCAGACCTGCCGTCCGTACGCGCTGAAGAGCAGGTGCACCTCGTGTCCACCGCGCAGCAGATAATGCAGCAGGCGTTGCAGATACATGGCACCACTCGCGCCGGTCGCTCCGATCACAATTTTCATCTCGGCAACATACGGCTAGAGATGCCCACCAGTATGCAGATGGCGCGTGAGAGAAGTCTGCCGGGCTTGCAATGCATCATACATTCCGCGTGTTTTAACCGAGGGCTCACACCGCGTCTTCTCATCCGTGCGGACCGTGCGTTCCACGAGAGCTTTGAGCGAGGACACTTCACTCTCCGCGCGGTTCCAGCACCACGCAGCCTGCAACGCGGCGCCCAGTGCGGCTCCTTCTCCGATGGCGAGTGCCACGACGGGCACGTTGAACACATCCGCCGCGATCTGTCTCCACGCTGGGCTATTGCTGCCACCGCCTGTGAGCCGAATCTCTGTGGGATCGAGCCCGAGCTGCCGGAAACGTTGCAACCCGTAGCCGAGCCCGAGAGTTGCCCCCTCCATCACCGCCCGCGCCATATTCTGCGGATTCATATTCGCCATGGTCAGCCCGTGAAACACACCGGAACCCGCGGGCAGATTTGGCGTCCGTTCGCCAGTCAAATACGGCAGAAACAAAATGCCTTCCGCACCCGGCGTGGCCCCTGCCACTGCGGATTCAAGCGCAGCGATGTCCCAGGAAAAAAGCGACCGCACTTTCTCCGTCGCAACCGTCACGTTCATTGTGCAGACCAGTGGCAGCCAGCCATCGGTGCTATCGCAAAATGCCGCCACCTCGCCTTGCGCATCGATCACAGGCTTGTCGGAGTAGGCATACAATGTGCCAGACGTTCCAAAGCTCGCAGTGACCGTGCCCGCAGAAATATTTCCCGTGCCGATTGCCCCCATCATATTATCTCCACCGCCTGCGCTCACGATCACATCCTGCGCAAGTGCCCATCGTTCCTTGAGCACATTGCGCAGCAGACCACATGGCTCGCTCGATGGCATCACTTCGGGCAAACAATCCCGCAGGGCGGGGTCGATAAACTCGACCAGTTCCTTACACCATGTGCGGGTGCGAACATCGAGCAATCCCGTGCCGGAAGCGTCGCCATACTCCATGCGCAACTCGCCGGTAAGATGATGATTTAAAAAATCGTGCGGCAACTGCACGTGACGAAGTGCCGAGAAATTTGCCGGTTCATTTTCCTTCAACCACAGGATTTTCGGAGCAGTGAATCCTGGTGGGATGGCGTTGCCGGCCAGTTCGATGAGGCCTTTGGCACCGCCAAATTCAGCTTCCAGCTTCGCACATTGATCCACGGTGGAAGTATCGCACCATAGCTTGGCGGGCCGGATCACCTGGTGCCGCTCATCCAGCGGGACGAAGCCATGTTGCTGGCCGCTCACGCCGATGCCGCGCACCTCCGACTTCCGCTTGCCGAGCTGCTCGAGACACGCGGCGATGGTCTTCAGCATGGCATCTACCCAGTCCGAGGGATTCTGCTCCAGATGCCCCTGCGGAAGGCCCGGAATGAAATCGTAGGATTGCTGCGCTGAGGCGAGCACTGCGCCGGACTCCGCGTCCAGCGCGATGGTTTTCGTGCTCTGAGTTCCGCTATCGACACCAAGAAAGATCATTGAGAGGAGAAATAGGTGGGTGGATTTCATGATGACCACTTCGGCGTTGCCATCGCGAGGGACAAAGTATTTAATCCGGACCGTCCCCGCTGCAAACTGCAAAATCACCGCATGATCAAGAAACTACTACACACCCGCTACCGCGTGAGCGATCTGGAGAAAACCGTGTCTTTTTATAAAGATGTGCTCGGTCTGGAAGAGGTGCGTCGGCACACGTCGGGCCGTGGATCGCAGCTGGTTTTCTTGAAAGCGCTAGGCAGTGAAGAACTCATCGAGCTATGCAAATTCGACGAGAGCGGCCCGGTCGTGGTCGGCCCCGATCTCACCCATCTCGCATTCGAAGTGGAAGACATGGAGGCGTTTGCCGCACACAGCGCGGCTAAAGGATACCCGCTCAGCGACGGCCCGCATCGCGGCGAGAAAAGCACCATTGCATTTATCGATGCTCCGGACGGATATGAGATCGAACTCATCGAATACCACTCTTGAAATTTATGGAATTCGACTGGCTGGACACGCCCTTTACTTTCGACAAAGTAAAACCTCGCGAGATCGAGGAGTCCTTTGAGGACCCGTTCAGTCTGCGGCTCATCCCCGACCTGCCCGGCCGCGATGCCGAGGCACGCTATATCTCGCTGGGAAAATCCGTGTCCAACGAGGGTGTATTCAGCGTGTTCTGGACCGACGGACGCACTCACCGCGTCATCCTTGCCCGACCGATGACACCCGAAGAAGACCAGTTTTACGCCCGCAAGAATGCCGAGATCGCAGGATAATATGAAAACGATTCACAACTGGTCTGAAGTGCCGGAATTCCAAGGCGAAGAGGACGAAGCCAGGTTCTGGGCAGAGACAAGCATTGATCCGCGCTTGATGAACGCCTCGTTGCGCAAGCCCGACACGCGCGACTCCACGACGATCACCCTGCGATTCGATCCGCGCATGCTTGCCAGGATCAAACGCATCGCCCGGTCACGCTATTTAAACTACCAGAGCATGATCAAACAGTGGCTCAGCGAGCGCCTGGAGAAAGAGCTGTAAAGCGCCCGGCTGCCATGCAGTCCACGACGCCATAGACATGATCTATCTGGAACGCGGAATTGCTCAAGAGCCCTACCGGCCGCGCGCTGCATTTGCACCCGCCACGGGCCGTGTCGTGGTGTCGCTCGTGCTGCCTGGGGTCGATGCACGCCCGCTGCAAGAGGCCTTGCAGCGGGCGCTGCCTGCGGCCCTGGTGCACGAAGACGCGCGGAAACGCGTGGTGGCCGGCCTTCCCGATGAAGTGAATGATTTAAATGCGGTGCTGCATTTTCAGTTTCAAGAAATCCGCAAAGGCCTGCATGTGCTGCATGGCAAGGATGTCATGGAACTCGCCGCACCACTTGCCGGGTGCATCCGCATCACGATGATTGGCGACCCACTCCGCAAAGCAATGGCAGCATATCGCAACGCTCGCAACAATCCGACACACCCTCTGCATGCACACGCGTCTGCCATGGATGTTGCGGCGTTCTACGCGAGCGATGAGTCATTACTGCTTCGCAACCGACAATGCCGCAAAATTGCGTGCGTGGAGAACAGCGCATTGGTCGCACCGGATGAGCTGCTCCGAATGGCAAAAGAGATTCTGCAGCGAGATTTCGCATGGGTAGGGCTGGAAGGTGTAAGCGAGGGTCAGCAATTGCAAAGATGTCTGCGCACACACGGGATCGATTGCCAGAATACAGTGCTGGTCTGGCCTGCAGAGAAACCAATGCATTTAACTACCGCGACTCGCGATGCGATCATGCGGGCAAATTCTGCTGACGTCCGGTTGTGGAAAGAGTTTCTGCCTGCGCGTCGAGGGGCTCTGGCGCGGATCATTTCCTGGCTGAAAAAATGAGTTTACCACGACTGCTTTTCGTCTCGGGAGACACCACTCGTATTGAAGAGTATTTCCATCTTTCTGCTGTGCTGCCGTGGGTGCGGGCCATGCAGTTGCATTTTGAAGTGATCGAGCTGCTGGAAGCTCACCAACTCGAGCGTGAGGTGGCACGTTCGCAGCCGGACTTGATTTTGTTTTTCGGTGCCAAATACAAATTGCTCTTTGATGGCGAAGTCAAAGATTACCGCATCGCCACCGGTGTGCCGGTCGTGGCGCTCACGCTCATGGATGCACACAGCCCGGCCAAGCAAGCGTTCTTCGAGCACGCCTGGCGGCTGGGCGTGGAAGCTGTGTTCACGATCGACACAGGCATGCGCGAGATGTGCGGCGAATTCGCGGATGCGGTTTTCTACTGCCCATGGTTTATCAACGAAGAGATGAGCCGCGATTTCGGTGAGGAAAAAATCATCCCCATCGCTCTGATCGGCGACGGGTTTGTCTCCACCGATGATGACTGGCGCTACCCTTGGCGGCGTGAAGTGGCGGAGCGTCTCCGCAAAGAATTTGTAGTCTTCTCCTCGCCGCGACCTACCAAGGTGTATCCGCATCGCATGGTGGGCGAAGCGTATGGGCGGATGCTGAATCGAAGTCGGATGGCACTTAGCTGCGGAGCTTCGCGCCATATTTTCATGAAGAAGAATCTCGAGATTCCAGCAGCTCGCTCCTGCCTGGTTACCGAACCCAACGAAACGTTGAGGCATCTTGGTTTTATCGACATGGAGAACTGCGTTTTCGCCACACCTCAGGATGTGGTGGAGAAATGCCGGATGCTGTTAAACGAGCCGGATGCGCTTGAGCAGATTACCGAACGAGGCTTTACGATGGTGCATCGGCTGCACACGGGTGCCAATCGCCGCATGATCGCGGACTGGTTGCAACTGCGCAAGTTGCTGAAGCCCGGCCAGCGCATCGTGCAAACAGGGATACTGGACCCGTTGCGCATTCAGACGGAGCCGCATCGGTTGTTGCTTGGCGGGGAATCACCATTTGTTCACGCGCTGCAAGCTTCATGGCGAGCTTTGGAGACGGGCGAGCACCAGGCAGCTCTGAGCCAGTCGCATGCTGCAGGCCGCATGCTGCCGTTTACTCCGGAGCCGGGAATCGTGTCCGCGCTTGCTGCGGTGCATGCGGGCGAGCATATGCAGGCTGCGACGCTGATTGCGCAACTTTTGCGCCGCTCGTTTTTCTGGGAAAGTGAATGCCCGGACCCCGTGCTCTGGAGCGTGTACCTTGCATGTCTCGGCTGCGGTGGCCACGTGGACGAGATGCGTGTCGCGATGGCGAGCTTCCCGCAGCTGCAAACGCCGGTGCTAAATGCTCTTTCCTCGCTTGTAGGAGAACCGGTGAGAGAAGCTGCAGAGCTGCAATTGCCTTCGGTATTTTATTGGCCGAGTGCATACACCGACCCGACCAGCACTTTCTGGAGGAAAATTTTTTCTATAATAGAATCGCGCCCCCACCCATGAAAATTCAGCACGTAGAGCGACCCTTCCCCATCGGGTTGTCCGCGACATCCGTCAATGACGCGATCTGCAGCCGAGTCACGCAGACTTTCCCTTGCCTCTCGTGGCCGGGTCGTGCGGACATAGCCATCTACGCAAGATGCATTTGTGTAGTGCTCGCAGCTGATGCTCCATGGCAGGACGCAGTGGACGCTGGCTGCGTGTTGCTTTGGATGGGAACCGCGCCGCCGCCATTTACTGACGGCGAACATTGTGTGGTACTTCGAGCCGGGGATGCATTGGCTCGTGTGGCTGCGTTGCTGGATGACCGAGCGGAGCAGACCCGCCTTATAGCAAACGCAGCCCGCCTCACACGAACTCACCATCGAACCGGCTCTTAAAGACGAGCAGTCACGCAAAGGGCTTGTTCATTTGCCTCCGCCTCATGTTATATGTCCGCACATGTCTGATTCCGAATTGAAGATCGCTGACCGCACCTTTCGCTCGCGCTTGTTGGTGGGCACGGGAAAATTTGCTTCGCATGCGATCATGCGCGACACGCTCGAAGCCTCGGGCACGCAGATTGTGACCGTGGCACTGCGGCGCGCGGACCTTTCCGGGAAAGCCGATCCTTATTCGGACATCCTGGATTTCATCGACCCTGAACGCTACCTACTGCTCCCGAACACGAGCGGCGCAATGAATGCGGAGGAAGCGGTGCGCCTGGCGCGGCTGGCAGCATCCGCCGGGCTTCCAAAATGGATCAAACTGGAGATTCATCCCGACCCGCATTACTTA
>CBDUBV010000057.1:0-17957 GCA_965365475.1 uncultured Chthoniobacteraceae bacterium
CCCTCATGGCGCGGCTTACATTGCAGGCATCGTCACTGGCTACCACGACGATGCAAAAAGCGGTCGCATTGACAAATGCGCACGTAGCCTCTAGGTTCTGCGCCAATCGCCCGTGGCGATGTGGAGGTTTCTACGCGTGCAAGCTATCCTGGATAAACAAGTGCTGGTGCTCAATCGGCTGTGGCAGGCGGTCAACGTCTGTTCGGTCCGGCGGGCATTTACGCTGCTGTATCAGGGCCATGCACAAGTGGTCTGTGCGGGGCAGGGGAATCAATTTCTCACGCACGATTTTTCCAGTTGGCACGATCTGTCCGCGCGTGAGCCCGAGCCGGAAATGGTGCACACGATCTCTTTCAATATCCGCATTCCGCGCGTGATTGTGCTGCTGATGTTTGATCGGTTTCCTAAAAAGGAAGTCCGGTTCACTCGGCATAATATTTTCGAGCGCGACAAGAACACCTGCCAATATTGCGGCGTGGAATTTGATCGCAAGGACCTGAATCTGGACCATGTGTTCCCACGCGATAAAGGCGGGCAGACCACTTGGGAAAATGTGGTGTGCTCATGCATCCGGTGCAATTCGCGCAAGGGCAATCGGCTCCTGCACGAGAGCGGGATGCGGCTCATCCAGAAGCCGAAGCGGCCTAAGTGGCGTCCGTTTATCAGCCTCACGTTTGGGGGTCAGCCAGATGAGAGTTGGAAACACTTTATTGACCTTGCTTATTGGAATGTTGAGCTGGGGACTTAGCCGTTTCTGTGCAATATTGCGCGACGTGTTTTGCGCAAGAAGATCAAGCAAGCGAATCGCGGGGTGCTGTATAGAGCTGGCTTAGGGTGGCTTTGGTGGGCATCTCCGCCATCGGGGGGGGGCTGGCGGTGCGCGTCCAAGCCGGGGCGGTTTTATCCTCGATAGCCTTCTCACTATCCCCTATGGGTTGGGCATGTCGCTTGTCATTGTTACTGGTTCTGCGGGATTGATCGGCTCGGAAACTTGTAAACGGTTTTCCCTCGAGGGCATGGATGTAGTGGGTATCGATAACGACATGCGAGCGTATTTTTTCGGGCAGGAATCATCGACAGGAGCCACGCGTGCGCAATTGGAGAAATCGCTTAAGAACTATACGCACGAGTCGTGCGACATTCGCTCGCAGGATGCCATTGACGCTATATTCAGCCGCTACGGAAAAGAGATTGCTGCGGTAGTACATACTGCCGCACAACCCTCGCACGATTGGGCAGCGCGCGAGCCACACACGGATTTTTCGGTAAATGCTTTGGGCACGCTGAACATGCTGGAAGCTACACGTCAACACGCTCCGGATGCGGTATTTATCTTCACCAGCACTAACAAAGTGTATGGCGATACACCCAACGCTCTGCCGCTGGTGGAGCTGGACTCCCGGTGGGAACTTGCAACAGAGCATCCTTTTTATTTGCATGGGATCGATGAGAGCATGTCGATTGATCAGACCAAACATTCTCTTTTCGGCGCAAGTAAAGTGGCTGCCGATGTGCTCGTGCAGGAGTATGGAAGATATTTCGGCATGAAGACAGCGTGTTTTCGCGGCGGCTGCCTTACGGGTCCGGCGCATGCGGGAGCAGAGTTGCACGGATTTCTGGCTTACCTTATGCGATGCACGGTGATGGGCACGCCTTATCGAGTATTTGGTTACAAGGGTAAACAAGTGCGGGATAACATTCACAGCCACGACCTGGTGGAGGCTTTTCTGCATTTCCTGCGACATCCGCGCTGCGGCGAGGTGTATAATATGGGCGGATCACGCCACTCAAATTGCTCCATGCGCGAAGCCATTCAGCTATGTGAGGAGAGTGCCGGGCGCACCTTGACGCATACCTACGTGGAGGATAATCGTATAGGTGATCATATATGGTGGGTGAGCGACGTCCGTAAATTCCAGTCTCATTATCCTGGATGGAAATATCGCTATGGGCTTAAGGAAATTCTCGAAGAGATCCATGCAGCGTGTGTAGGCTAGCGCCGATGAATGGAAAAACATCTTTTGCCATGCAGGGAACTTTTGCTTCAAGGCCCGCTGCGTGAATTCCCATTTCTGTATCGGCGACTTGCGCTGGGAGAAAAAGCAGCCGCTTTTTATTCTGGGTCCTTGCGTGCTGGAGTCTCCTGCGTTTCTTAAACGGATGGCGCGTAAGATCGCTGCGATCTGCGCGGAACTGGGGGTGCCTTTTGTCTTCAAAGCGTCCTACGATAAGGCCAACAGGACATCGGGCGCGGCATTCCGTGGACCCGGAGTGGAACGCGGTTGCGAACTCATCGCGGAAGCGGGTGCTGAGATCGGCATGCCGACGACTACGGATGTGCATACTGTGGAAGAGGCGCGCATCGCTGCGCGTTACATCGATGTGCTGCAGATTCCGGCATTTCTCTGTCGGCAGACAGATCTGGTGGTGGCGGCTGCGGAGACCGGGAGCGTGGTGAATGTAAAAAAAGGGCAATTCCTGGCACCATGGGATGTGGTAAACATCGCCAAAAAAATAATTGACGTGGGTAACCCGCGATTCTTTTTCACCGAGCGCGGCACTTCCTTTGGCTATAATAACCTCGTGGCCGACATGCGCTCACTTTATTGGATTCGCGAGCAGGGATACAAAGTGGTTTTCGATGCGACACATTCCGTGCAACGTCCTGGCGGGGCAGGGGACCGGACGGGTGGAGATGGTGTGCTGGCACCGGTGCTGGCGCGAGCGGCCACAGCAGCTGGATGCGATGGGGTGTTTATGGAAACGCACGAAAATCCTGCGAAAGCATTTTCCGATGGTCCAAATCAAATTCCTTTGCGAAAGTTGCCGGGTGTTCTGCAATCCCTGATCGCTATCCATGATGTGTGTTCCTGATCTCCCGCGTGTGCTGTGGCTCTGCGTGCTCTTGACGGCTCTGCCCGGTGTCGCAGGGGCCGAAGAAGAGCCGTCAGCGGATGAAGGCCGCTCACAACTGCTGTCGCTGCCGATACCGGTCAATGAAGAGGTGACGGGGATAAAAATTCCCTACTACACGCGGACCGGGGTGTTGCAGATGAATTTCGATGCCACCACGGCCAGGCGGATCGATGAAAATCATCTGCAGCTTAGTTTTTTAAACATCGAATTGTTCGACGACAAAGGAAAACCGGACATGATGATTCGCCTGCCGCGTTCCGTGCTGGACATGCGCACTGAGATCATTTCCAGCGAAGATGAGTTCCAGATCAAGCGTAGTGATTTCCAACTGACAGGCGAGCGAATGACCTTCGATACACGCACCCGCCAGGGAACGATTCAGGGAAAGGTGCGCATGGTAATTCTGGAGCGGGGCATGATGGACGCGAAACCTGGGACGGATGAACAGAAAAAAAATTAATAACATGAAATATACTCGATATTTAGTGGCACTCACGCTTCTGCTGGGCTGCACGGCTGCGGCACAGGAGGAGACAACGCGTCCGGAGGATATGGAGAAACCACCGGAGTTTTTACTGGACAAGGAAAGCCCTGCGCTGTCTCAGGCCACGATCATAGAAGCGGACAAAGAGGCATCTTTTAACGCCAAGGAAAAAATTGCGGTCTTCAATGGCAATGTGCGCGTGCAAGACCCTCAGTTCAACCTGACGTGCGACAAGCTCACTGTCGAAATGGACAATGAGCAGGGCGGATTGAAGCAGGCCATCGCGGAAGGCAATGTGCTCATCGTGCAGGATAAACCTGCCGAGAATGGTGGCAAACCCACGCGGTCCGTCGGCAAAGCAAAGAAGGCAATTTATGAAGTCGCAACGGGAGACATCACGCTGCTTGGATGGCCTGAAGTGCGACAGGGAATCAACCTGCATCGCGCCACGGAATTTGGCACTCGTATGCTGCTCAATCGCGATGGCCGGTTAAAGACATTTGGGCAGAGTGTGACTCTCATCCAGGATAAAGTGGAAGGCGATGGACAATGAGCGTGGCACCCCGTGTGGAAGCATCGGGTGACCCGATTCTGGAGACGCATAAACTCGTCAAAATTTACGGACGCCGTGCCGTGGTGAACGGCGTGGACATTAATGTCCGCAAAGGAGAAGTCGTGGGGCTGCTCGGGCCTAATGGTGCCGGCAAGACGACGAGTTTCTATATGATGGTGGGGCTTGTACAACCAGACAGCGGGCGGGTTCGGTTCAAGGGCGAGGAAGTCGGCGGCAAACCCATGTACCAACGCGCGAGGATGGGCATGGGTTATCTACCCCAGGAGGAGTCGATTTTTCGAAAACTTACCGTGCAACAAAATATCATGGCGATCCTGGAGACACTTCCGATCAGCAGCAAAGAGCGCAAACACCGATGCGAGGAACTATTAACCCAGTTCGGCATTGAGCACCTTGCGAAAAACGTGGCACTCACTCTCAGCGGCGGCGAGAAAAGGCGCCTGACCATCGCCAGGTCTTTGGTGACCAAGCCGAGTTTGCTCATGCTTGATGAACCTTTCAGCGGTGTGGATCCCATTGCCGTATATGATGTGCAACAGATCATCGAGAATCTGCGCGACACAGGCCTCGGCATACTTATCACCGACCATAATGTGCGGGAGACATTGTCTGTGGTGGATAGAGCGTATCTGCTTTTTGAAGGCCGCGTGGAAAGCCAGGGGACAAAAGAGTTTCTAATAAACGACCCGATCAGCCGCCAACTGTATCTCGGCGAGCGGTTTAAAATGTAAAATCTGATGCCACATACCATTTCCAGGAAGATCGCAGTGCTGACGGTGGAGGAGTTTTACACCCGGCACGCGGAGATGTTGCAATTGGGACTGGTGGGATCGGCGGAAGGGTTTTCCAGGCGCATCAAGGAGCCAACAATCAATCGACCGGGCCTGGCACTTTCGGGATTTTATTCCTATTTTGCACAAAAACGTATCCAGGTGCTAGGAAGCGCAGAACTCTCCTACTTGAAAAATCTGAGCCTTGAGGAGGCGCGTCAAAAATTCCGCGATCTCTGCGCCACTGCAGTGCCGTGCATTGTCATCGCGCGCAATGGGCGGCTACCGCGTGAGCTGCTCGAAGAGGCTGCTGCGAGGAGGATCTCTGTGTTCCGCACGCCGCTCATTACGATGAAATTTATCAACGCCGCAACCATCGCGTTGGAGACGGACTTTGCTCCGACGACCACGTTGCACGGCAGCATGATGGACATCATGGGCGTGGGCACCTTGATCTGTGGCGACTCCGGCATTGGCAAGAGTGAATGCGTGCTTGGCCTCATCGAGCGTGGCTACAGCCTGGTCAGCGACGACATCACCCGATTCCGGGCGTTTGAAGGCCGTGATCTCATCGGAACCTCGCCTGATCTCACTCGCTACCACATGGAAATCCGCGGCTTGGGTATTATAAACGTATCCGCAATATTTGGAGTAGGAAGCATCCGGCTGGAAAAGAAACTTGGTCTGCTGGTTACATTAAAAGATTGGCAGGAGATGGATGATGTCGATAGAATCGGGCTCGACCAGGAGTTCTCCACTATAATGGGAATACGGGTTCCGCATGTCACCATCCCGGTGCGTGTGGGGCGCGACCTGGCCAGACTGGTTGAAGTCGCAGCACTTGATGAAAAGCTCAAGACATTGGGCCGAAACAGTGCCGTGGAGTTCAACCGGAGATTGATCGAGAGAATTGAACATAAAAAAACAATATTGAATGGGCCTGCTCAGTAAAAAAACCACTTCAGACGGTGCGGACAAATTTGTCCGGGTGCTGACGATTCAGAATCGTCTGGGCCTGCATGCCCGTCCCGCTGCCATGTTTGTGAAGATCGCCAACCGGCATAAAGCCGAAATCTGGGTGGAAAAAGACGGCGAGCAGGTGAATGGCAAAAGCATCATGGGACTGATGATGCTCGCAGCAGGCCAGGGGTCGAAATTATCCGTATCGGTGGAAGGACCCGATGCCGAGAAAGCAATGGAAGAGCTTGAACTCTTGATCGAAAGGCGCTTCGAGGAGGATTGAAGTCCTCTTTTCGGAACCACAGCGGACTACACGCCATGTCCGATAACCCGCAAACAACGGAAAGAAGATACCAAGGCGTTGGGGTCTCGCCTGGGATTGCTCACGGCACAGTGACCATCCGGGCAAGGGAAGACGAAGAAGTGGTTGCCTATGCGATCGATGCGTCCGAAATCCCCAGTGAAATTCTGCGCTTCGAAGCTGCTCTGCTTGCAACTCGGGCGCAGATCATGGAGATGCAGCAGCAGATCGCGGGCGCAATCGGCTCGCACGATGCCGGCATATTCGATGCACATTTGTTGGTCGTTGAGGACCGCACATTGATCGATGAGGTGCTTCGCAATTTGGAGCGTGATCAGCAGAATATCGAAGCCGTTTTTCAAAAAGTCGCCAATCGCTATGCGCATACGCTTTCCCAGATTGACGATCCTTATCTGAAAGAGCGCGCGCTGGACATCCACGATGTTTCTCGCCGCGTAATCCAAAATCTGCTGGGTAAATCCCCCCGCACCGCTGAGCCCGGCGATGAGCCTCACATCATCGTCGCTCACAATATCACCCCATCGGACACCGCGACCATGAACCGTGCGCGAGTCCTGGGTTTCGCTACAGACATCGGCAGCAAGACATCGCACACGGCAATCATGGCCAACTCGCTGAAGATTCCTGCCGTGGTGGGTCTGCACGATGCATCGGTCGAGATGCAAAGTGGTGATTACGCATTGCTGGACGGCTATACCGGCCTGCTTATCGTCAACCCCACGGAGCAGACGCTCTGGGAGTATGGGCAAATAGAATTCCGTAAAGAAAAGGTAGAAAAAGAACTTACCACCCTCCGCGATACTGCTTCGACGACGCGCGATGGGCATCATGTGGTGCTGTCGGCAAATGTCGAACTCCCGGAGGATTTGGAAGCCATGTTGGAAAATGGTGCTGAAGGCATCGGGCTGTATCGCACGGAATTTTTCTATCTTCATAGCGATCCGCCTCCCGATGAAGAACAACAATACCAGAATTATGTAAACATCGCGCGCCGCAGTCTGCCGCACTCAGTCATTATTCGGACCCTGGACATTGGCGGAGACAAAGCGTTACCCGACGACCCGGATTTTGAAGAGGCGAATCCGTTTTTGGGATGGCGGGCAATTCGATTTTGTCTTGAGACGCTCGATGTATTCAAAGCGCAGTTGCGCGCGATCCTGCGAGCCAGTGAAGTTGGCAATGTGAAGCTCATGTTTCCCATGATTTCCGGCATCGAAGAGCTGATGAAGGCCAAAGCTGTGCTGGAGGAATGCCGAAATGAGCTGCGCTGCGAAGGCACAGACTTTGACGAAAAGATGGAAATCGGTGCCATGATCGAAGTGCCCAGTGCAGCCGTGGTGGCGGATGTGCTAGCCAAGCAAGTCGATTTTTTCAGCATCGGCACCAACGATCTCATCCAGTACTCCATTGCAGTGGATCGGCTGAATGAACGCATCGCGGACCTGTATCAGCCGACGCATCTGGCAATCCTGCGCCTGATCAAGTGGACCGTGGAGAGTGCGCATAAGGAAAACGCCTGGGTGGGTGTATGCGGGGAGATGGCAGGGGACGTATTGTTTACCCCTCTGTTGATAGGACTTGGTGTGGATAAACTAAGTGTGAGTGCCTCGCTGGTGCCTCGTGTGAAACGCGCCATCCAGGCAGTAAACCGCGAGGAATGTGTGGCTGTAGCCGGGGACATCTGCAATTTGGGAACCCATGGGGATATCGCGCGAAGATGCGAAGAGATCGCGCGCAGCCACTATCCCGAGCTGTTCGAGTGAACCTGACGGCCACGGCAAAGCCCACAACAAAAATGCTGGGCGGCGGACTAAAAATCTGAATCCGGTGTTGGCCAAAAGAATCTCTCTGCCGTAATGTGGCGGGCATTGTGACGTATCAGGTTTTTGCCAGAAAATATCGGCCCCAGCATTTTGACGATGTGGTGGGGCAGGATCACATTATCCGCACGCTTAAAAATGCCATCGAGCAGAATCGCCTTGCGCATGCGTATCTTTTTGTCGGGCCGCGCGGCACGGGGAAAACCAGCACAGCCCGGATCATTGCCAAAGCGCTCAACTGCCAGCAAGGCCCTACCGTCACGCCATGTGGAGAGTGCGATGCATGCAAAGAGATCGCTGCCGGCACGAGCCTCGATGTGTTGGAGATCGATGGGGCCAGCAATAATGGCGTGGAGCAGGTGCGCGAACTGCGCGACAACGTTCGCTTCGCTCCCACACGCGGCAAATACAAAATCTATATTATCGATGAAGTTCACATGCTCACATCAGCGGCGTTTAATGCGCTCTTGAAAACGCTGGAGGAGCCGCCCGAGCATGTGAAGTTTATCTTCGCCACCACCGAGCCGCAGAAGGTGCTTCCCACCATTCTAAGCCGGTGTCAGCGTTTCGATCTGCGTCGTATCCCGGCCACGCTCATTGCCAAACATCTGCAGTATATCGCGGGCCAGGAAAAAATCGCGTTGGACGATGCCGCAGCCGACGCAGTGGCGCGCGGTGCGGAAGGCGGGTTGCGCGACGCGGAGTCCATGCTGGACCAGCTCGTGGCATTCTGTGGCGACCGTGTCACTGAGCAGGATGTGCTGGATGTGTTTGGGTTCACCGCTCAGCTCGCGATAGCTGATCTCGGAGGCGCGATCCTTCGGCAGGATAGCAGCGCAGCTCTTGGTTTGCTCTACGACATGGCCGAAGATGGCAAAGACATGATGAAGCTCATGGGCGATCTGCTCGCGCATTTCCGCAACCTGCTGGTGTACGCAGTGGACCCGGCAGCGGTCCGCAGCGAATTAAGCGCAGAAATGCAGTCCGCGTTGCAGGAACAAAGTCCGATGGCCGGGCGTGAGCAGATGCTGAGTTTGATCGATATTTTTGCAGCCTGTGAGTCCCGCATGAAGTGGGCGCCCAACAAGCGTCTGCATTTCGAGATTGGCATTATAAAAGCAGTGCAAACTCTGGGTCAGGCTACGCTGGATGATGTGTTGGAGACCCTCGCCGCATTGCGTGAAGGTCGCGAGGCACCGGTAAAGAAAAAAGTCGAGCACACGCTCCCACAGACGTTGCGCTATAAAAAGCCGCCAGCATCGACACCTCGTGTGCCTCCCGCCGCTCCTTCCAGCGCGCCCGAACCACCCGCACCACCGTCGTCATCCACCGCGCCCGAGGCGGCAAAGGCGGCACCGAGCAAGCTTGCGCCGCCTGAACCTGGTGCGGCTTCATCTCCGTCTGAGGTCCCGGAGCCGGCTCGCGCGGTGGATGCCGATAATGAGCAGTGCCCAGATGAAGTGCTCGTCGCAGTGTGGCAGGAGTTGCTTCGGTCGCTACAAAAAATCAAGCCGCCCGTGTTTTCACTCCTCGCACTGGGGGCACCGATCGCACGCGAAGAGTCCACGTTGCTTGTGGGATTCTCGCCCGAACAATCTGTGCAGATGGAATATCTGCTCCGCCCCACAAACATGCTGCTACTGAAGGAATGTCTGGAAAAATGCAGTGGCAACCTCCGCGACATTAAGTTGGAGATTCGTGAGGGCGTCCAGCCCATGTCATTGCCTCCAGAAAAAGAACAAACTGTCGCTGCGGAAGATTTTCACAACGATCCCAAAATCAAAATGGCTCTCGAAATTTTCAAGGGTCGTCTGCTCACAACCTGATAAAAAAAGCACCTCTATGAATATCCAAAAAATGATGAAGCAAGCTCAGAAAATGCAGCAACAGCTTGCGGAAAAACAAGCCGAACTTGCAGAGCAGACTGTGGAGTCGAGCGTAGGCGGCGGCAAAGTCCATGTGGTCGCCACGGCTGCCGGCGACATCGTGAGCATCAAGATCGCTCGCGAAGTCGTGGACCCGGAGGATGTCGAGATGCTGGAAGACCTCGTTCTCACCGGCGTGCGCCAGGCGATCGCAGAAGGCCGCAAGCTTACCGAGACGGAAATGGGCAAGCTCACTTCCGGTCTCGGTCTGCCTCCAGGCATGGGATTGTAAGCCTGTGCGCTCAGCTCACGCAACAGGCGTAGGCTGCGGGGTCTGACCTGCGAGCTGGCGGTAGAAATTCATCCGGGCGCGCACATCTTCGCGCGAAGCCTGGAGCAGATTTTGAGCCCGCTCAGGATCGGACAACCGCAGCATACGGAACCTGTTTTGATGATACAGAAACTGTTCCACGTCGAGAGATGGCGCTTTGGAATCCAGCTCAAACGGATTTTTCTCCGTATCCCGCTTGTCGGGATTGAACCGGAACAATGGCCAGAATCCGGAATCGACTGCTTCTTTGTGCAGGTCGGTGCCTTTGGCCATGTCGATGCCGTGCGCGATGCAATGGCTGTAGGCGATGATTAACGAAGGCCCGTTATACGCCTCAGCTTCCTGGAATGCTTTCACGGTTTGTGGCATGCTCGCGCCGTAAGCGATCTGTGCGACATAGATGTTGCCATAGCTGATCGCAATGGCGCCGAGATCTTTCTTCGGCATATTTTTTCCCGAAGCTGCAAACTTTGCAACTGCACCGCGAGGGGTGGCCTTGGAAGATTGCCCTCCAGTGTTGGAATAGACGCCGGTGTCGAGCACGAGCACATTGATGTTCAAACCCGAGGCCAGCACGTGATCGAGCCCGCCAAACCCGATGTCGTAAGCCCAGCCATCACCGCCAATCACCCATACCGAGCGCGGAATCGCATGGTCCAGAATGCTCGCCACCCGGCGCGATGGGGCATCATTTTTCTCCATCAATGCAGCGCGCATCGAAGCTATGCCAGCACGGAGATTGTCGAAATATTCGTGATCGCGCTCGGGCCGCTCAGCCAGTGCCAGCAATGCCCGCGCCTGCTCGCCGAGTCCGTTCATTTCGCAGGAAGCAAGGATGTCGCGAGCATGCGAGGAGAGTTTCTCGGTGGTAAGTCGCATGCCCATGCCGAACTCCGCCGCGTCCTCAAAGAGCGAGTTGGACCACGCGGGGCCGCGTCCATCTGCGCGCGTGGTGTAGGGCGTAGTGGGAAGATTGCCCCCATAAATGGACGAGCAGCCCGTGGCGTTGGCGATGACAGCATGGTCGCCATACATCTGTGTGAGAAGCTTGATGTATGGCGTCTCTCCGCAGCCTGCGCACGCGCCGGAGAATTCCATCAACGGCCTGGCAAACTGCGATCCTTTCATGCTGAACACATTGTAGCTCTTCGGATCGGTCTCTGGCAGGCTGAGAAAGAAATCCCAGTTCAGCCGCTCCGTATCGCGGATCGGGGCTTGCGGCTCCATATTGATCGCGCGGCGGCTGGTCTTCACGCCGTCCGGGCCCTTTACAAACGCGGGACAGATATGCACGCACGCACCGCAGCCCGTGCAATCCTCGGGCGCGATCTGGACAGTGTAGCGCTTGGTCTCGTTGCCTTTGCCGCGAACGCCCATCGATTGGAAAGTCTCCGGCGCACCAGCCAGTTCGTTTTCTTCATAGAGCTTCACCCGGATCGTGGCGTGCGGACATACGAAAGCGCATTGATTGCATTGGATGCACGCTTCCGGAATCCACACCGGAATTTCCGTGGCGATGTTTCTCTTTTCATACTGCGTGGTGCCCACGGGATACGTGCCATCCACTGGCAATCGCGAGGTGGGCAGCAGATCACCGCGCATGGCGATCATCTCGCCGATCACATCGCTGACAAACTCTGGCGCACCCGCAGGCACCGGCGCGATGCGGGCCGCACCCGCGCTGTGCAAGCCTTCCTCGGGCAATGTCACCAGTTCGATGCGTTCCTCAGCCAGTCGCGCCGCGCGGATGTTCATCTCCACGATCTGACGACCCTTTGCGGAGTAGGTGGACTCAACGGCTTTCTCGATCATCTCCATCGCTTTGTCGCGCGGCAGCACACCGGAGATGGCGAAAAATGCAGCCTGCATGATCACATTGGTGCGTCCACCAAGCCCGATGGATTTTGCCAGCGCATTCGCATTGATCACGTGCAGCTTGATCTCCTTGGCACGCAACTCGCAACGCACATGTTCGGGGAGATAATTCCAAACTTCATCGGCTGGGTAAGGTGAGTTGAGCAGGAAGGTCCCGCCATGTTTGAGCTGATCAAGGATGTCGAATCGCTCGAGGAATGGAAACGCGCTGCACGCCAGGAAATCAGCGGTGCGGATGAGATAGGTGCTCTTGATCGGCTTGGGGCTGAAGCGCAGATGCGAGATCGTCATCGAGCCAGATTTCTTCGAGTCATACACGAAATATCCTTGCGCATAATAGTCCGTGCCTTTGCCGATGATTTTGATGCTGTTCTTATTTGCGCCCACTGTGCCGTCAGAGCCCAGACCATAGAACACCGCCCGATGCACCCCCTCGGGTTCAGTCGAAAAATTCGGATCCCATTCCAAACTGGAGCCGGATATGTCGTCGTTTATGCCAATAGTAAAATGATTGCGAACAGCGGACGCCTTCAAATTATCAAACACAGCTTTCGCCATCGAGCCGTCGAATTCCTTCGACCCTAAGCCGTAGCGACCGCCCACCACCACAGGCATTGCAGTCGGCTGGATGGCTCCGGATGCCAGCGCTTCCATGCATGCACTCTGCACGTCGAGGTAGAGTGGCTCACCACCCGAGCCGGGCTCTTTGGTTCGATCAAGCACAGCCACACGCCTCGCCGTGGCAGGCAATGCAGCGATCAATGCAGCGCCATCGAAAGGCCGGAATAATCTTACTTTTAATAGGCCGACTTTTTCGCCCTGCGCGTTGAGATAGTCTGCCGCCTCCTCAAGAGTCTCGCATCCCGATCCCATGCAAATGACCACGCGATCTGCATCTGGAGCACCGTAGTAGTCAAACAGGTGATATTGTCTCCCGGTCAAAGTCGCGAACCGATCCATCACATCCTGTACGATGCCCGGTGCTTTGCGGTAGAACATGTTCGCCGCCTCGCGTCCCTGAAAATACACATCCGGGTTCTGCGCAGTGCCTCGGATCACTGGGCGTTCCGGGGTCAGACCCCGCGCTCGATGAGCGAGCACCATCTCCTCATCCAGCATGGCCCGCATGTCTTCGTAGGAGAGTTCCTCGATCTTCTGAATCTCGTGCGACGTGCGGAATCCGTCGAAGAAATGCATAAATGGAATCCGGGTCTCGAGCGTGGCAGCTTGCGCAATCAACGCAAAATCCATCGCCTCCTGCACGTTGTTCGAGCATAGCATGGCCCAGCCCGTGGAGCGCGCGGACATGACATCCGAGTGATCGCCAAAGATCGACAACCCCTGCGTGGCCAATGCCCGCGCAGCGATATGAAACACCGTCGGCGTTAGTTCGCCCGCGATTTTAAACATATTCGGAATCATGAGCAGCAAGCCCTGCGAGGCTGTGAATGTCGTGCACAGAGCACCCGTGGTCAGCGACCCATGCACCGCGCCTGCAGCGCCTCCCTCCGATTGCATCTCGGTGACGCTGGGAATCATACCCCAGATATTGCGCTGACTCGCGGCCGATTTGTCATCCGCAGTCTCGCCCATCGGCGAAGATGGCGTGATGGGATAGATGACAATGACTTCGTTCGTGGCATAGGCAACGTGTGCGACAGCAGTATTGGCGTCGGTAGTCACCAAGCGTCGGATGGGCTTGGATTCAGGGGCAGAGAGGGATTGGATCATGACAAACAGAGTCTATTAGCAGTTCTGATAGAAGTCCAATAAAATATGTGCGTTGACATCGATTAGCTCATCTGATTTTATGCAGTGCGGTTCTTTCCGTCAAAAATCTCTCACAAATAATATTATGATTTCACTTTCCACTCGTTACCTTGGTCTTTCGCTTAATAGCCCTCTGGTGGTGGCGGCCTCCTCCATTTCCTCCAAGTTGGACGGGGTGAAAATGGCAGAGCAAGCAGGTGCAGGCGCGTTGGTCATCCGTTCATTATTTGAAGAACAGCTTCTTATGGAACGCTATCGATTGGAGGAGCAACTGGCGGTCGGCGCGGAGAGCTATCCCGAGGCATTAAGCTATTTTCCTGATCTACAGCACGCCGATGCGAAGGAGCATCTCACGCGTATCGAACAAATGCGCAAGGCGGTAAAGATGCCGCTCATCGGCAGCCTGAATGCTGCAAATCCGGGAAGCTGGACGAAATATGCCACGCAGCTGGAAAGTGCAGGAGTGGACGCCATCGAGCTAAACATCTACGCTGTGGCGGCAGATCCGATGCGCGGTGGAGCAGAGATTGAGGCGGATTTGTTTGAGATTTTTGAGCGCGTGCGCAATGCGGTGAGTGTGCCGGTCTCGGTGAAGCTGAGTCCGTTCTATACGTCCGTGGCCAATGTGGCATCGACGCTGGATCGGTGTGGTGCCGACGGGTTGGTGTTATTTAACAGGTTTCTGCAACCGGACATTGAGCCTGAGCGTGGATCCGTGCGGATGGACATGCCTCTGAGCAGCAATGAAGAGATGCGACTGCCTCTGCGATGGATGGCGCTTCTGTATGGCCGGGTGAATGCTGATCTTGCGTTGAGCACGGGCGTGCAAAGCGGGCTGGACATCGCCAAGGGCATGCTGGCCGGAGCCACGGTGGTGCAAGTGGCAGCGGCGCTGCTTCGGCATGGAGTGCCCTATATCTCGACCATGCTCCGGGAACTGGAGAGCTGGATGGGCGAGAAATCTTATGCATCGCCGGATGCATTCCGTGGCCTGCTGAGCCAGCGCAATGTGCCCGATCCATTCGCTTACGAGCGGGCTCAATACGTCGGCTTGCTTCTGTCGCAAACCGGAAGGTAATCGAACAGGTTGGAGGCGTAATAGATCGTGAGTTACGTTACGCGTTGCCAAGATCCTAAGGATTGGGCGGATTGATGAGCCAGTATTTGCCGGAGACAGTTCTGTCCGTGCTGTTGACACCTCTCGGATCATCAAGGTTGTCGAACGTGCCGACGTGTCCATCGAGGAATACAACATTGGCTTTGCCATTGTGACGACCATAAAGCGGGTCGTTCAAGTAAGGGGTGATGAGGCCGGAACCCCTGTATTTATCGGGATTGATGCCTTTGTGGGAACTTTCACCAAAATAAATGACCTGTGAGAGCGTAGCAGCTTCGATCATGCGGGTTGCACGTTTGCGTCCTTGGGGATCGTAGTCCGGCCACCCAAAATTGGCGTTGATTCCGTAGGAGGGATAATTGAGCGCTCTCAGCTCCGCGCGGTTGCTGCCAGGGATGTTGTCTTTGTCCGACGGACAACGGACGATTTTTTTATAGTCCGCCCCGATCTGCTCAGCATAGTCATAAAGGAGCGCGTTCCATGGAGTGTAGCCTTTGCCCGTTTCCGTAGGCACTTCGTTTTGCAAAGGCGCGTTATTATTATCCGCTCCGTATGTGGTGGCGAGCTGGTAGAGAGAGCGTAAGTTGGCCAGGCATTTGGTGGAACGGGAACGCTCCATCACGGTGCCGACTCCAGCGAAGATAAGCGCAGCCAACACCGCCACGATGGCGATGACCACCAGTAGCTCGATGAGGGTAAATGCCGAACGGATAGCATGTTTTCTATGCGAAATCTTCATGGGAGCGGGTGTGCATGTTCACAATTTGAGTTCGAAAGGTGAGGCGGGGAAGCCTTCCTTATTATACAACGTGGCGGTGGGGTACCCTTCCCATGCGTAGCGAACCGCGACGGGCTTGAAGCCGGAAGGAACCTCGACCACGATGGTCTTGTCGTCTTTGAGCTTGATCGCGGCGTCGGCAGTCTTGCCTTGCGAGTCCACGAGCGCGACGGTTGCAGTCTCGGTTTGCAGCACAAGGCCATCTCCGGTGCGGGAGAAGGAAATCTCAATCGTCTCACCTTGCAGCGTGGCGCTCTCGGGGTCGGGTCCGCCTGGAACGATGTCTTTGCCATATGTGTGCGCCAATGCGAGTTGCGCAAGACGCAGCCCTGGCGTTTTTTTATTTTTCGGATGGATATCCGTGGGATCACCCGCATCGATATTCACCGCCATATCGGTGTGCGGGATTTCTTTTGCCAACTCGCGCTGGGCATTGCGGAACGTGGGCCAATGCTGGTTGCCCACCGGGGTGTCAAAGCCGGGAAGCTGAACGAAATATACTGGCAGCTCAGGATCGGACCATGTGTCGCGCCACGATTGCACCAAGGCTGCGAACCATTTCTTGTAGTTGTCCGCTTGCACTGCGTTGGCCTCGCCCTGGTACCAGATGACTCCGCGAATGGGATAAGGCTTTATCGGATGGGTCATGCCATTATCCAGCACGGAGAGCCCCTGCTGAACTTCCCCGCCGGCTGTGGGCGGACGCGGGCCTGTCTTGCCATTGGCTTCCCATTCTTTCACGGCTTTCTGGTATCGGGCGGAACGCATCTCGAACGTGCTGCGTTGCGTTTCGTAGTCGGGCAGCGCTTTCATGGTGGCATCGGGCAGCCACGCAAGAATGCTCGAGCCGCCCCACGCGGATTCGATGATGCCGATGGGCACGTTTAGTTCACGCTGCAATCGGTCGGCAAAATAATATGCCGCTGCGGAAAAGTTGGCTACCACGCTTTTCGAACTCGGCACCCAGTTGCCTTCCACAGCTTTCTGTGGCGACTCTGCCGCAGTGCGTTTGATCTGGAAAAAACGAATCTGTGGGTTGTCAGCGGATTGCAAAGCTTCCTGGAGATCGAGCGTGTCGCGCAAGGGCATGACCATGTTTGACTGGCCGGAGGCGAGCCATACCTCGCCGGCCGCCACGTCCTGACAACGCACCTCGGAGGAACCTGTGACGAGGAGTTCATGCGAATCGCCTACCGGTGGTGCTTCTATTTCCGTGCGCCAATTGCCTTCCGCGTCTGTTGTCGCCTTGGCTGTTTTGCCTGCGAGAGAAACTGTCACCTGGGATCCGGGCTTGTCCCACCCCCAGACAAGCAGAGGTTTGTCGCGCTGGACAACCATGTGATCGGTGAAAGGCGGGGAGAGAGTGGTGGCGGACTGAGTGTTCGCTGTGAGAAAACACAGAGCGGCAAGGGATGCGAAATAGAAGCGTGTAAGCATGGAGTAAGATGGGTGATAAAAAACCCCGCATGCACGCATACGGGGTTTTTGTTGGAACGGCATGTCGCGAGGTTTATGCGCGACGACGGCGGAAGCAGAGTAACCCTGCACCTGCGCTGAACAGAAGAAGAGCGGAGGACGGCTCAGGCACGACGGTGACGCTCATCGCGCTGATGGCCGGAGCACCGGTGGTGCGGGTCATGTTCAAGACGTAGGAGGTGGAGCCTGTGAGCGTCCAGACCATCGGCTGGCCATAGAGCGGATTGTAAACGGCCGGCGGCGTGCCGGTGGTGGTTTCCGTAGAAGTCTCGTAATTGAAGCCGCTGGCTCCAGATGTCGAATTGACACCGCCGAGCGTGAAGGTTGCTGTTGCGTCCTGCTGATCTGTTCCACGAACTCCCAGAAGCTGCACAGTTACGGTGTCCGTTGCTAGAAACCCGCTTAAAGTAAAGCTGCCTGTAAGATCAGCCGCACTAAGACCGGGTGTGGATTTCGTAAGTTTGTCTTGGTTCACAGAAGCCGTGTTCGAGTCGGCGGTGTTGGCGTTGAACCATGAGGGGGCGTTAGAAGCGTTTACCCCTGAAAGCGAGTTGGAAAGGCTCGACCAAATGTCTGTCACGTTCAATGAAACTGAACGGCTACCTGAAGTTCCCAAGGCGGTAGTGCCGGTGGAAGTGAGAGTGACAATCGTAAATCCCGAAACGGTTGTATTAGTGTTTTGCTGATTAAAATCAACAAGCAGCATTTGCGAATATGCCGAGCCAGCAGCCAGGAGTGAAAGAGCGAGAGTTTTAAACGTATTTTTCATGGGAGTGAGGGTAATGTGAGGGTTTGAATTGTTATTGAATTAATAGGAGTATGTCCAGTAAGCGTTTACGTGTTAACTTAACGGCAGAATTAAGACAAGCATTTTTTTACAAATTTTTGGCGAGTGAGAA
>CBDUBV010000058.1:0-17758 GCA_965365475.1 uncultured Chthoniobacteraceae bacterium
CAACGCTTGGATATGAAGACACGGTTGAGTGCAATGCTGACTCTGCAAAGCGGAGCGGTTGTGGACTTGTCTGTGGATGCGTTGGTGCCGGGAAGTTATAATACGCCGTTCTCAAGCGCGTTTTACGGTCGGTATGAAGGCACACTGCACCTGCGCGCTCCGCGTAATGCCACCAACTCCGACTTGGGCATCGCCCCGATCGCAGCCAGCATCCTGGGCGGTTCCCACATCGTCGCAGAAGGCTACGAGGTCTATGATCTCACGGCTTCTGGCGGCATCATCACCGGCTGGCGCACTGCCATCGCGGCATTGCCCGCAGCGGGTACCACGCAGCGCACAGTTTATAACCGGGCTGCTGATTTCCTAAGCGTTGCCAACCACGATGCCATGGTCGCGCGGCTATTGGGTGCGGATCTGCAAGGGCTCGCTGGTCGGCTCGTCATTCTGCCCGGCGCGGAGCTGATCAACCGCCTGGGCAATCTCACGCTGGGGCATCCTACGGCCACCTCTCTCGGCAGTGCTGCGGCGACGAATAACAGCGCGGACTGGAATCTATCCGACTTCCGGTTCGGCCCGCAGCGTGCTCCGGGTATGTTGACGCTGAGGGCGGCGGGGAATGTGGTGTTCAATAATGCACTGAGCGATGGGTTCAATCCCTTCACCGCTTCAGCTACAAATGGAAACTCCATGTTGTGGATGGGGCAGTTGCAAAATCTCGAGACCGCCCGCCCGGACACCATTCAAAGTTGGAGCTACCAGATCACGGCGGGTGCGGACTTTGCCGGTGCGGATATCCGAGCAGTGCGACCGCTGAGTGCGCTGGCAGTCGGCAGCGGCTCCGTGTTAGTTGGCCAGTTCTATGATGCGGTGCCGAATTTCAGCGGCTCTGCGCCGGGCACAGGCACCAATGGACTCACCGCAAACCATCTGCGCATCTCCACTACCTCGGCTGATCAAGGCACTCGGTATGAAGTAATCCGCACGGGCACAGGAACCATCTCGGTGAATGCAGCGCGCGATGTTCAACTGCGAAATCATTTCGCATCGATTTATACCGCTGGCGTGCGTATTCCCAATCCGCAAACGATTTTTAACACCGATGATTTCCGGCCTCCGACTTTCTTTTTTAGTGGTGCGACCCATCCTGACCAATCTCCTCTGGGTGCACCGCAGCAGTACTATGGCCCGCCGCAAGTGGATGAGGACGGCTTGAATCGCCGCATTCCGCAGTGGTCGATTGCTGGCGGCGATCTGCGCATTTCCGCCGGTCAGGATATCGCCCGCTACCACGGCGTGGATGGTTCGGGAGCCTTCATTCTGGCCACATCGCGGCAGATTCCGGGTAATTGGCTTTACCGCGCGGGTGTGATTGACGCCGCTACGGGGACATTCGGATTAGTAACGGAAAGCGATCTGGTGAATCCTTCGGTCAGCACGACGTGGTGGGTGGACTTTAGTAATTTCTTTCAAAGCTTCGGCGCATTGGGTGGCGGAAACATTTCCTTGTTTGCGGGGCGAGACGTGCTCAATGCTGATGCGGCCATCCCCACGAATGCCCGCATGGCTGGCCGATCGGCCACGGGCAATCTGGCACCGTCGCTAGACCGCATGCTGGAGCTTGGTGGTGGTGACCTGTCGGTGACCTCGCGGCGTGATCTTAGCGGGGGCAATTACTACGTGGAACGCGGCTTGGGTTCATTGCGTTCCGGAGGCAGCATCACCACGAACGCAGCGCGCTCTCCATCGTTGGGTCGCTTGGCTGGTGATCCCGCGCAGGTTTTCGACTCGCTTACATGGCTCCCCACGACGTTATTTCTGGGACGCGGCGGGTTCGATGTTTCCGCGCGAGGCGATGTGCTGCTCGGGCCAGTGGCAAACGCATTTCTGCTTCCGGCAGGCGTAAATAATAAAGCGTGGTATCGCACGTATTTCTCGACTTATGGAGAAGATGCGTTCGTCAACACGGCGTCCATCGGTGGAAGTGTGACGCACCGTCTTGCTGCGACTTTGCCCGGGGGTAACATCGCGCGTCCTATTCTTGAAGTATGGCTGGACACCCAGAATGTGTTCCGTGAAGGGGCTTCCAACAATCGTGCCTCGTTTTACCAGCCTTGGATCAGGTTGAATGAATCTTCGGTGAGCAGTCTGCTTACCAGTCTGACGCTTCTGCCCGCCCACATCCACAGCACTGCGTTTGGTGGCGACATCAATGTGGTTGGCAGCATGAACCTGATGCCTGCGCGTTCTGGCAATCTGGGCCTATACGCATCCGGCGCAATCCCCGGCTTGCAGCCTGTCGGCATCGGCCTTACTCTATCGGGTCAAAGTGCCACTGCGTTTGTGTCCAGCAGGATCAATATCTCTGATGCCGATCCCGCAGCCATCAACAGCATCCTGCGGCCAACGGGAATCCTGCCCACGTCCAATGAATTTCTGGCGCGTTTGTTCCGTGAAACAGGCTCTTACACGGGTGTGAACGCTGGCGTGGACGTGAAGCGTTCGTTGCACGCACCTTTCGGTCTGCACGGGCAGGATATGGAGCCGGTGCGTCTCTACGCTGCAGGTGGAGACATAAGCGGGCTCACTTTGTTTTCTCCAAAGTTCACGCGCGTCATCGCGGAGCGCGACATAACGGACGTGGCATTCTATCTGCAAAATGCGCGACCGGACACATTGTCGCTCGTCTCGGCTGGTCGCGACATTGTTCCATACAACGAGAATGCTGCATTGCGCTCGCTGGCTGGCGATCTCTCGCAGGGCAATTTCATCGTGGACATACCGCAGACCACCACTTTGCAACAAGGCGGCGTGGCTGTCACCACGACGGCACTCGCGGGCGATGTTCAGATCGGCGGAGGTGGCTCTTTGCACCTATTGGCAGGCAGAAATATCGACTTGGGTTCAGGTCCGAACCTCACGGATGGTCGCGGGGTCGGGGTGACCTCGATCGGGCGGTTGCGCAATCCGTTCCTGCCATTTGACGGGGCGAATATGCTCCTCATGGCTGGTGTGGGCGGCAAACAGGGCGGGCCGGCCACGAGTCTTGCGCAAAGTGCGCTGGATTTCGATGGGTTCATTGCGGAATACGTAAAGGGAGGTGTTCCTGCTGGCATGGAGGAATATGCGTCCGAATGGCAACGGTTCGATAGACTCACGCGCGAACGCCAGGCTGAGCTGGCACTAAAGTTGTTCTTCATTCTTCTGCGGAATTCCGGCGCGGAAGCAGCCGAAACCGGTCTTTACACGTCGGGGTTTTCCGCCATTGAAAGTCTGTTCGGCAGCAGCGCTTCAGCGGGCGAGCTGTTCACTCGATCGCGCGATATTCGCTCTGCCACGGGCGGAAGCATCACGGTGGCAACGCCTGGCGGTGGCATCACCATGGCGAGCGATATATTTGGGAATCCGCTTACTCCTCCAGGCATCGTGACGGAATTTGGTGGAGGGGTTTCCATTTTCAGTAAAGGCAGTCTGGATATAGGTCGGGCACGTGTATTCACGCTGCGCGGCGGCGATGTGACGATCTGGTCTTCCGAGGGAGATATAGCAGCGGGAACCGCGCCGAAGACAGTCGTGACTGCACCTCCTACACGTGTGTCTGTCGATGCCACAAGTGCCGAAGTTCTCACCGATCTGGGCGGTCTGGCAACCGGCGGCGGCATCGGTGTGCTTGCCGCGGTAGAAGGCGTGGAGCCGGGGAATGTAACCCTTATCGCACCTTCGGGTGTGGTGGATGCGGGCGACGCCGGTATCCGCGCCACGGGGTCGGTCACCATCGCAGCGGTGACCGTGCTGAACGCAAACAACATCGCAGCTGCGGGCGGGTCCACCGGCGTGCCATCCACGCCGACTGTCGCCGCTCCCAACTTGGGTTCACTCAGTGCTGCGTCGAACACCGCCGGAGCGGCTGCCAGCTCAGCGCAAAGTGCCACACGGCAAGCCGGGCCCGAGACCTCGCAACAGGTCGTGGAAACACCTTCCATCATCACGGTGGAGGTTCTTGGCTACGGTGGGCCAGGCTCGGATAAGGAAGAAGAAGAGCAGGAGAAAGAACAATGAAAATTGCACGCTTGGTTGCGTGCGCTCTAAGCGGATTCGTCTTCGCCTTGGCAGTGAACGCGGAGACAAGTTTTGCAGAAGCACAGAGCATCCTGCAAACTGGTAAGTATCAAGGGCGCGAGCAGGAGTTGTTACACTTGTTTACAGAAGCGCGAGACCATCCTGAGGCACTTGAAGGGATGGGTTATCTCTATGCGAATGGAATTGGGGTGGAGAAGAATCTTGCCAAGGCTCGACGGCTCTATACGCAGGCGGCGGAAAGGGGTTCCATCCCAGCAACCATCCAGCTTGCGCAGTGGATGATCGTGGGTCGGGGTGGGCCGCTTGATGTGCCAGGCGCGATTGAGTTGCTGAAAGCTGCGCGCGATAAAGGATATGGGCTGCCTGCGCAGATGCTGGGAGAAATTTATTATCACGGTCAGCATGCGGAGGGGCAACCTGACTACGAGAAAGCTATCGCAGAATTTAAAATAGCAGCAGGCAAAGGCGGTTTGGATGCCATGAACTATCTTGGCGTAATAGCACGAGATGGGTTATATGGACACACGGACGCAGTGAGAGCTGGGGAGTGGTTTCGTGCGGCTGCTGAGCAAGGCCACGGCAAAGCCGCATTAAACCTGGCTCTCTTGCTCGACATTCGCCACGAAGATTTACACCGGCGGGAGGAAGCGTTGCAATGGATGCATCTCGCTGCCGCCTGCAATGAACCGGCAGCCATTTACTATCTTGCGGATTTTAAAGATGTGATCGATCCGAACGAATGGGCCGACGCAGAAAAGCGGACGAAGAAGTTTCTGACGGCGCCGATGCGCTAAGCAGCTTACTGTTTTTCCGCCATAGCCTCGATCGCGGCCTCAGCACCATAGGTCATGTAAGCCTGGTCACCGTATAGCGTGCGGTAAAGCTCGTCCGCCCGGTCCACCGCAGCAGTCCATCGATCTTGCTGCGGGGCGACACCAGCAGCTTCGGGCTTAGCGGTTTCATCTATTTGGGATACTGCTGCACCGGGCTGGAATGCTTCTTCGATAAAGTTGTCCGCAATTGCATCCAACGGGCGTTGTTGTTCTGCGGTCAGCTCAGCCTCGTCCATCTGAAAGGCGGCTGGAAGCATCGCACCTTGCGGAACAAGGATTGGAGCGGTTTGTTGTAGGTCTGGGGTGGCCGCTTGAAAAGCCGATACCTGTGTTTGCTCGGGGGCAGTGCGTGGGCTGACAACGCTGGCGGGTGGTGCTTCGGTGCTTGCAGGTGCAGCGGTGTGCGGAGTGGTGTGGGAAGGTGGTTGAGAACTCGTTTGCGTGCGGAGGCTGTAGGATGCGGCAGTGCGGGGCCGTGTGTCGAGTGGTGGAGTCGCGGATGGTGCGAAGACAGTTGCGTGATTTTTTGTTTCAGGCTGTTGACTTTGCACAATGGGGCTCGACTGGGGCGGCGGTACCAACTGCGTCGGGGCAGGGGGGTGGTCACTCATAAAGTAGTGCGCTGCAAAGCCAATGCACAGCACCCAGGGAAGCAGAAGGAAGAACGTTTTCATAAAATATGTCGGCACCGGAGATTACTCCCCGGTGCCGACGTTTTTCGTTAATGTTTAGGTTTATTGATTAGAACACCGGTGCGCCTGGTATGATGTTTCCGCCGTCCACGGTGCGGTTTACACTCATCTCACGCAGTTTCATGCCTGAGCCGCCAAGCAGATTTACGTTTGGATCGGCGTCGTTGAGGCGGTTGCGAATTTGTGTGAACACATTTGAGACAGCAGGATTTCCCGTTACATGCAGGAGCTGCTGAAAATTCCAGGCTGTGTAAGCACCATTTGCCACTTTGGCTTTGTCGGCCGCAGTGAGGTTGGTGCTAGACCCAGGGTTAGTGGCGAGGTCGGTGAGGGTGACCCCATTGTAGCCAAGCACCAGAGCATTCCCTGCGCTGCTTGCAGTGCGGGCGTCCGCTGCGGTCAGCCAGGTGAGAAGATACAACTTTTGAGCTGCACGAACCTGAGCGTCTTCACCGGCCTCGTATGTTCCACTTTCATCCGCATCTTCAAATGCCCACACGCTGGTGCTCGCGGTGCTGCGCTGCATATCGGTAAGCAGATCGCTGCTGGAGCGGTAGCCACCATTTCCATCCAGGTTCAGTCCCCAGATATCGGAAACATAGCCGGGCGTGGCCACGCCTTGTGCGTTAAAGCCGCCGTTTCCGCCAGCTACTAACAAGATTTTGGGTGCCTGCCCGCTCACGGAGCGATCGTGCACCACATACTGTTTGACAGGCTTGGAAGCACCCACGCCAGTCTCTGAGAGATAGCTTGTGCGTGTGCCCGAACCGTCGTTACGCCCGGTGAGATACACCCGGTTGGTATGCGCAGCATTGCCCGTAAAGAACGAGAGCGGCACAAACCCCTGATTCGCCAATGTGCGGAACTGCTGGGCAGTCACGTTCCGGGCGGTTTCTGTGGCACCACCTGTTCCGGAATCATCCCTCCAGGTTTTGTTGCCCAGCATGGTGAACACGACCACGCCAACAGGACCACCACTGAGCGAACCCGGAACTGGAGTGGCAGACTGAGCCACGTCCGAGAAGCTCATTTCTGCGACCAGTGTCACCAACTGCGGTTGCAGGGTGGCGAAGCTATAGCCGGTGATGGTGCTGCCACTGCCAGGAACTGCAGGAATAAGGCTCTCTGGAATGTAGGCCGCGTTGTTGGCACTGCTCGGCTGCGCGACAGCGCGGACACCTTCCACCGAACCATTCCATGAGGTGCGGATAATAGTCGTGCCGACAATACCGGGGAAAGTTCCCTTGTATGCCTGGTAATCACCATTGTTTTTTGTGCGGGATGATCCCGTATCGTTAGTATTGGAAAAAGCCATAGAGTACGCTCCTTGCGAAGCATAAGCGGCTTCAATGGCTGTGGTGGCACCGGAACGAAATGCGGTGGCCCCGGTGATTTCAATATAAGTTGTCTGTGCGAACACAACGGCTCCTGAAGCCAGCGTGAACAAGGATGTAAGTAATAATTTTTTCATGTAATTGGAGTGTGTAAAATTAGAGTTTCGACCTGCGGCGGCGCATAAGCAGAATGGAACCTGCTGCGCTTAGAAGGAGTAAGGATGTGGGCTCTGGAATTGCGGCTGTGTAGCCGACATCTCCTGCGGAGTTGATAGTGATCGTGCCCAGATACAACCCGAGGTTGTTGGCTGTGCCGGCACCGAATTGCCCCGTGAGATCATTACGATTCTGCACACGAAACAGATCCATAGCCAATTCAATAGAACCGGCACTGCCGAATGTTCCCAGCGAACCCGCCCCAAAATTCCCCTGAATGCCTCCAGCGATGTCGCCAAAAGCGGGACTTTGCAGCTGCAAGCCGGCAGCACTGAAAATCTCAAGATACCCATCTTCTTCCAGAAAAGAAGTGCCCGTTGTTAAGACCTTCGTCGCGGGACCGTCGTCACCGACAATCGTGCCAGTCAGCTCGTTACGCAATACTTGGATACGAGCTTGGGATTGCGAGACACCAGCCACCACGATTGGCGTGGAGCTGACTTCGCCTGGTGTGCCCAGGACACTGCGCTGCCGGCCGGCATAGAATGTGAGCGCGGGGTCACCAGTTTGCAGCGTGGTGCTATCGAGCGAGCTTACGCCACGAGCAGCCATGGCACTGACCCACAGTGTGGTGGTGTCAAACCATGAGCTTCCAAATTGTGCGCTCAATAGAGAGCCAATGTTGGTGATGGTAGTAAACGAGCCAGGTGATGCGGTGGTGCCGGTGTAACTGGCATGCGGTCCGCGATACCAGTTCACATTGCCCAAGTTGACATAGACAATCTGCGTAGATCCCGTCGCGCCGCCCGGGTTCTGGAATCCAAGGACCAACGAGGCTGTGCGCGGGCTGGACGGAATGACCGGTTGGGCCAGACCCAGGCTCGCTGCCATGGTGGAACCTAATACAGCCAGCAGAGCAGCTTTCTTAAGTGATAATATTTTCATTAGTTGTGTTTTGTAGTGTTTGTGCCGACAGATGGCGCTGGATGAGTTCCAACCATCACCTGTCAACGCCGTGCAGAATCACTGGTGCGGTGCGCCTCTGCAATAAGCCTAGTGTAACTTTATCTTAACTTAAGTATTACACAGGCATGTTTTATCCATACTGAGTGTAACAATAGTTACAATGCTGTGACATATAAGATGGGGATTTGAGCGAAAGTTGCAGATTTGTCACATAACGGACGTTGCTTTCTGTATTCGCTACAGGATTATGACACTAATTTTTATGTCTAATCATTCAAAAGCCAGGTTGGAGCTGCCCGGTAAGCCCACTAAACCTCCGGGCATTCAGGCTCGTGCACCAAGGGCTTTAGAACCTCGCAAGCCCCCGCGTAAACGAGTATATAAGCCAGAGGAGGAAGCACGATCTCCCCGACTGGTCCCCTGGCAGCATGCAGCTATCGTTGGCGGCATGTTGGTCCTGTCGGCTCTTGTTTTCCTCGCCTGGCCACGTGCTGATGAGCCTTCGTCGCCCAAGCCCATTGTTGCCGCTAAAGCAATCGAGGCTGCCAGCTCGGATTCGATTCTAAGCATCTCCAATCGGTATGCTGAGATCGAGAAAGTAGCGGCTGATGGCAACGCCGGAGAACTCGCTTCGTCATTAGTCGCTTTAAACAGCTCTTTGCCGGAGGAGATGTTGTTTCCCACCGCAATGGCGTATTGGAAAATTTCGGCAGACTCAGTTCCGGCACTGCGCGAATTACTTCGTGAACATGCCTTGAAGCATTTCCGCGCTGCAGCCGACTTCGCTCCGACAAACCCTGTCATCCCAGCTCAGATGGGGCACTTCTTTCTTAGTGAGAACGACTACGCATCTGCGCTTGATGAGCTGAATCGTGCCGTCGAACTGGGAGGCGAATCGCATGAGGTGCTCGCGCATACCATCTATGCGCTGACCGCAATGGGGCAGCCGCACGAAGCGATTCGGCGGGCGAAAGATTATCTGCTACGCGTGCCGGGGGATATGGACATTCGTGCAGCACTTGCATCCATGCATGCAAAAGTGGGCGAACTGCATGAGGCCATGGATGAACTAAAGTTGCTAGTGCAGTTCGATCCCTCCAATCCGGAGTATCCAGGTGCATTATTCCAGCAGGCCGTGGCGACCGGGCGCATGCAGGAGGTCATCTCTCTGTGCAGCACTTTGATTGAGCAGAAATCCGTGAATCGCGAAATTCTTTACACGCTTGCAGCCGCGCGGATGCACACGGAACAATGGAAGGAGGCGGAAGTAATTTTCAATCAGCTCATCCCGATGGTCGATACCACCGTGCCTCAGTTAAGGATTTATCGCGAACTTCAGGCCCGATGCGCATTTGAGGCGGGTGCGTATGAGACTTCCGCTGAACTGTATGGCAAACTTCTCCAGGATTACCCCGAATCGGAAACTGCTGGGGAATATCGCGAGGCTTTGGCTTTGGCGAAAAAGAAGACGAATTAAGCTGCGTTGATTTCTTCGAGGATGCGTTCGGCGGCCTGCGCCGGATCGGGTGCTGCGGTGATGGGGCGGCCGATTACAAGATAATCTGCGCCTGCTTGCAGTGCTTGTGCTGGGGTGAGGATGCGCTTCTGGTCGCCTGCGGCAGCCCAAGTGGGGCGAACACCGGGAGTGACTAAGCGCAGCGACCGACTAAACTTTTCTCGCAAAGGTGCAATCTCGAGGGGACTGCATACGACTCCGGCCAAGTCCTTCGCGATGCCTGCCAGGCGCAGCACTTGCTCTTCCACCGGGCTCTGGATGCCGGTCTCGCGCAGGGTCTCGTCGTTGCTGCTGGTGAGCACGGTGACGCCTAGAATAAGGGTCTGGCCACTGCGGCTCTGTGCGGCTTCGGCCATTTCCCTGCCGCCGCTCAGGTGGATGGTGAGCATGTGGACTCCGAGAGATGCTGCGGCTTCTACTGCGTGGGCCACGGTGTTGGGAATATCGTGAAGTTTCAAATCGAGGAACACTTTCGCACCGCTCGCCTGGACCTCCCGCACGATCGCAGGGCCGCACTGAGTGAAGAGTTGCAGCCCGATCTTGTAAATGCCCACGCGGTCGCCAACTAGTTCTATAAGTCGTCGGGCGTGCTCGGCGGATGGCACATCCAGGGCGAGAATAATTTTGTCTTTGGCAGAGTTTTGCACAGACTCGCAGTGTATGGTCGAAATCCTGGCGCATGCCAAAATTAATTTGTTTCTCCACATCAAAGGTAAACGTGATGATGGTTTCCACGAGATTGAGACGTTGATGGTGCGTGTGGCACTAGCTGACCGGACCACGGTGCGCATGGCGGACTCGCCGGATGTGCGGATGACGTGCTCAGATGCTTCTCTGCCTTGCGATGCGAGCAATCTGGTGGTGCGCGCGGCAGCTGAGTTTAAGAAAAGAACGGGATGGAACGCGGGATTGCAGATTCATCTGGAAAAAATCATCCCGCATGGCGCAGGGCTCGGCGGAGGTAGCAGCGACGCAGCGTCCGTGCTCCGCGCCTGCAATGAGCTAAGCGGGCTTGCGGTGCCCGACGCAGAATTGTCCTGCATGGCTGCGGCATTGGGATCGGATGTCCCATTTTTCCTGGGGACGGACGCCGCACTGTGCACCGGACGCGGCGAGCAGATCACGCCGGTGGCTGCGCCTGAGCCGATGCGGATTCTGTTAGTGAAGCCTCCGTTTGGGGTGCCGACGCCGTGGGCTTACCAGGCGTGGTCGCGGATGCAGGCGGGCACAGCGGTCGCGACATCTCGAGGCCGGTTCGACTGGGGCGAACTCATCAACGACATGGAGGCGCCGGTGTTTGCCAAATACGTGCAACTGCGAATCCTCCGAGACTGGCTTGCTAAGCGGTGTGTGGCGGCGATGCTGGCGGGGTCGGGCTCGACGGTGTTTGCGATCTGCGATGAGAGTGCGGACATGGATTCAATGCGCGAGGAGATCGCGCGAGAATTTGGCGAGACGTTTCTTTCTTTTATAACTACAACCTTAGCGGGCGGTAGTGGTCAGTAGCTGCGGAGCCCATCCAGGCACGCCATGGCCTTGCCTGAATCGATCGATTCCGTGGCGAGGCGCACACCGATGGTGAGATTGGAGGCTATGCCGCACACGGCCAATGCGGCGCCGGCATTGAGCAGCACGATATCCCGCCTGGCACCACGGAGCGAGCCCTGAAGCACTGCTTCGATAGCAGATGCATTCTCATGTGGAGTTCCTCCCGCGAGATCCTCGACCAGAGCGGGACTAAAACCCAGGCCTGCAGGATCGACTGTGTGGATGCTTGTGGACTCGTCTTCATACACGGCCACGCGGTTCTCTCCGAGCGTGGAGAATTCATCCATAGGACCTTCGGGCGAGAACCCATGAACGATCCATGCGCGTTTGCGGCCCAGGAGTTTAAATACTGCGGGATATATTTCCAACAGCTTCTGCGTGAAAACGCCGACGAGCTGGAATGGGGGCCGGGCTGGATTTAGCAGGGGGCCAAGCATGTTAAATATGGAGGTGATACCTTCGGCAGCGAGAAGCTTTCGCGCGGGTGCGACTGCTTTGAAAGCTGGGTGATAATGCGGGGCGAAAAGAAAAGCTGCCCGATGCTTGCGCAGACATTCCTGCAAATCTGCGCCTTGCATATCGATGCGCACGCCGAGAGCTTCCAGCACGTCTGCCCCGCCGCTTTTGGAGGTGACGCCGCGGTTGCCATGTTTCACCACCACAGCGCCCGCGCCTGCGACCACAAACATGGCCGCAGTGGAGACATTGAATAGCCCAAGGCGATCACCGCCCGTGCCGCAGACATCGATCACCGGGCCTTGCAATTCTTCCACGCGAATATGTGGATCGCGAGCGTGTTCCAGGAACACTTGCACGAATGCTGCCACCTCGCGTGGACTCTCGCCTTTATCAGCCAGGGCTCTAAGAAACTCGGTTTTGTTGTCTGGCGAGACACTTTCATCCAGCAACCATTCCGCTGCCTTGCGCACTTGAGGAGCGCTGAGGTCTGAACCTTTGGCCAGTTGTGCAAGGAGCGAATCCATGGAGTGAATTTACAAGGCCCACACAGTTTTGCCAGACACAATCGTGCGGACTGCGCGTCCTTTCAGCTCCCAGCCGTGAAAAGGGGTATTGCGTGATAGCGACTCGGACTGGTCTCGGTCCACGGTCCATTCTCGGTCTGGATCGAGCAGAGTGACATCGCCCGGGCGACCTTCTGCGAGGGTGCCGCGATCCAGGTGCAGCAAACGTGCGGGCTCTATGGTGAACATCGCGATGAGCCGGGGTAGAGAGATCGCTTTTTTGCGATGCAGAAGGATGGTTGAAAACAAGCCCAGCTCCGTCTCCAGCCCGAGTATGCCAAAAGGCGCATGCTCGAACTCCACTTCTTTTTCATAGGTGCAGTGCGGAGCATGATCGCTGGCGAGGATGCTGATGGTGCCATCGGCGATACCTTCGATGAGCGCATCGATGTCCGCCTCGGTTCGCAAGGGCGGGTTCATCTTGAAAGCACTGTCGAAGCGGGCGACTTCCGCATCGCTTAGAGCGATATGGTGTGGACAGACTTCTCCGGAAATTCGCACGCCGCGCCCGCGTGCTTCCCGCAGAAGCCGCACGCTCCCGGCACTACTCATATGCTGGCAGTGGATGTCGTGTTCGCAGAGTTCTGCAAGTGCGATGTTGCGTTGCACGATCACCTCTTCCGCGATGGCAGGCCAGCCGGGCAGCCCAAGCACGGCACTCCAGTAGCCTTCGTTCATCACACCATCGCCGGAGAGATTTGCATCCTGGCAGTGATCCATGACGGGCAGATTAAACATGCGCGCATACTCGACGGCGCGCCGCATCAACTCAGAATTTTGCACACACCGTCCATCATCGGTCACCGCCACGATCCCGGCTTGGGCCATGGAGCCCATCGGCGCGAGTTCTTCCCCTGCAAGGCCTCTGGTGAGTGCGCCCGTGGGAAATACATTTACCACGGCCTCGCGCCGGGCACGTTCTTTGATCCAGCCGATGGTTGCAGGGCTGTCCACGGCGGGCGATGTATTCGGCATGCAGACCACAGAGGTAAATCCTCCTGCAGCGGCAGCTCGCGTGCCCGAAGCGATGGTCTCCTTGGCACTCTGGCCAGGCTCGCGCAAGTGCACATGCAGATCGATCAAGCCTGGGGTAACGACCAGGCCGGTGGCGTCGATGGTTTCATCGGGCACCAAGTCGCCAGCATCCGCAATGAACATTCCGTCGCGGATGTGCACATCGCCCACCGCATCCCGTCCTGTGGAAGGATCGATCACCCGGCCGTTTTTGATGAGAACTATGGACATGTATTATTCCTCTGCGGGGCTGGATACGCCGCTGCACAAATACAAAACCGCCATCCGCACAGCGAGCCCGTTGGTGACTTGTTCCAGAATGACGCTGCGGCCACTATCCGCCAATTCGCTGTCGATCTCCACACCGCGGTTGATCGGGCCTGGATGCATGATCAGGCATTCCGGCTTAAGTTTCTCCGCTCGTTTCTTTGTAAGCCCGAAGAGCGTGACATACTCGCCAAGACCGGGAAAATAATCTTTCCGTTGGCGTTCGTGCTGGATGCGCAGCAGGTTGATCACATCCACATCGGGCAGGATGGAATCCAGGTCGCGTGTCACGTTTACCCCGACTTGTTCGAAGACGCGCGGCACAAGAGTGCTGGGCCCGACGAGGGTCACTCGAGCGCCCAACTTGAGCAAAGCCCAGATGTTCGACCGTGCCACGCGGCTGAACAGAATGTCGCCGACGATCGCCACGTGCAGGCCTGCGATGCGACCCAGCTTCTCGCGAATGGTGAATACGTCCAGCAGAGCCTGTGTGGGATGCTCATGCGCACCATCTCCGGCGTTGATGATGCTGGCTTCCAGGCGTTCCGCAAGGAATTGTGCAGCACCGGCGCAGGAGTGTCTCAGAACAATGATGTCGGCATGCAGCGCATGCAGATTGCGGGCTGTGTCCTTGAGAGTCTCGCCTTTTTTCAGACTGGATGTGGTGGCGGACATATTCAGCACGTCCGCGCTCATGCGGATTGCAGCAAGTTCAAACGATGCGCGTGTGCGCGTGCTGGGCTCTACGAAAAAGTTCACCAACGTGCGGCCTCGCAGCGCGGGCACTTTTTTCACTGCGCGGGTGCCGACTTGTTTGAAGGCTTCTGCGGTCTCGAACACCTGTTCGATCTCGGCTTTGGAAAGCTCGTAGATGCCGAGCAAATCTTTGCGTGTCCAGAGGCTCATGGGTTACTTGCCAAGTTTGACGGAATCGGGTTCGTCGTCCACTCCTGCAAGGCGCACCATGACGCGTTCAGAACGGGAAGTCGGTAAATTTTTTCCCACATAATCAGGCTGGATCGGCAATTCACGATGACCGCGATCCACAAGCACGGCCAGTTGGATGCAACTCGGGCGACCAAAAGATGCGATGCTGTCCATCGCAGCTCGCACGGTGCGTCCGGTGAAAAAGACATCATCGATGAGGACCAGTGGACGCCCATCGAGACGCAGCGGCAATCTCGTGGGCAATACGGCGGGGGGAAGTTTCCGCTGCTGGAGATCGTCGCGGTGCATGGATATATCGACCACTCCCAGCTCGGGGCGGACACCTTCGATCTGTTCGATTGCGGCTGCGATGCGTCGGGAAAGTTCCATGCCACGCAACGGGATGCCAGCCAGAATCAGTTCCTGCGGGTTGGGGTTGCGCTCCAGTATCTCATGCGCGATGCGGCGTAGTGCCCTGCCGATGGCTTCCGCTTCGAGAATTAATATCATCCGGGTTTCCTTGGCAGCCTCTCTGGACCGCATTAAAGGATTTGGTTGAGGATTTAGTTTGTTTGCTGGTTGGTCTTGCGCGTGTTGCGCCAGGCGGAGCGGTGTTTTACGATCCAATCGAGCAGTGCGCGCTCGAAGCCGATGTCGTGCCCCTGTTTTTCGCTTTCAATCCATTTATGTTTTAGAATCTCTTCCCGCTCGATAAGGAATTCCTGATAAAGCACGGAATTCTTCAGCAACTCGGCGTCGCCGGGGGAAGCAGACTGAGACGTGTCATGGGCGGACTTGTTCAAAGCGGCGATAACATGACACAAGTTTATACATCCGACAAGCTTTCATGCAACGAACTTGCTATTCGGGTAAACTCTTTCGCGGAATGAGATTGCGGCATGCGGAGGACCACGGGCTGCCCGAGATCGCCTGCTTCCCGCGTGGCCATCTCGATGGGCACCCGACCGAGCAGAGGTACTTTCAATCGACGCGCTTCACGCTCTCCGCCGCCCTCGCCGAAAATGGCGTAGGATGCCCCATCGCTCGGGCAGAGGAAATAACTCATGTTTTCCACAATACCGAGCACCGGGACATTGACTTTCTCAAACATCGACGCTGCCTTTCGCGCATCGATGAGCGCCACTTCCTGCGGTGTGGTCACGAGCACCGCCCCAGCCAGCGCGACTGTCTGCACGATGGTGAGTTGTATATCGCCCGTGCCCGGGGGCAGGTCCAGCACGAGGACATCCAACTCGCCCCATTCCACATGCCGGAGGAATTGCTGCGTGTAGCGTGTGACCATGGGGCCGCGAAGCACAGCGGGCGAATCGTCGTCGAGCAGGAAGCCCATGGACATGAGGCGCAAGCCTTCGCGTTCGATGGGAATGATGCGCCCTTCCTCCGTGGCCAACGGGCGTTCTTTTATTCCGAACATGAGCCCCATGCTGGGGCCGTAGAGATCGCAATCGCATAGTCCCACGCGCAATCCGCGCTGGGTCAATGCACACGCGAGATTGGCGGCTACGGTGGATTTGCCCACTCCACCCTTGCCGCTGGCGATTGCGACCACATGGCGCACGCCTTCGATCTGCGTGGCGTGCGGCTGTGCGGTGCCTCCCGCAGGAGGGACCGCAGGCGGGTCTTGAATATCGATACGCACGGCGACTTCGCGCACTCCTTGCAGAGAACTCACGGCGGCTTCCACGGACTCTTTCAATGCCTGCGGCACTGCAGGATCGCGCGTGGCCAGCGAGAGATGGACATGCACCCGCCCATCCTCGGTGCGAATGTCTTTTACCAATCCGAAGGAGATAATATCGCGGCTGAATCCGGGGTAGTTCACCCGACGCAATGTCACCCGCACTGCATCTTCGTTGAGTTTCGTCATGTGGTTTAGACCTAACACAGCATCCCGCGCCCGGCGCAAGAGGAATGTAGCTGGAGACTATGCAGTGTGCGCGGGGTGACCGGTTTCCAGGTCCAGTAAAAAGCGTTTGCGAGTGAGCCCGCCGCTGTAGCCGGTAAGGCGTCCGTCGGCACCCACTATGCGGTGACAGGGTAGCACGATGGCAAGTCGGTTTTCGCCTACAGCCCGAGCAACAGCACGGACTGCAGTGGGGCGCTCGATGGCGCGAGCGAGGTGCGCGTAGCTGCGGGTCTCGGCATAGGGCACGGCGAGTAGTGCAGCCCAGACGCATTGTTGAAGCGGGCTCCCGGCGAACTTTATCGGCGTGCTGAAACTGCGCAGCTCACCGGCGAAATATTTTTCCAGCTCGCCGCGCATCGCACGCATGGGAGCGGTTTCGCCAGAGGCGATTTCCGCGCCGTAGTATTTGCGCAGCGATTGCATCTGCTTTTCAAAATTGCGGCGGTCGCAGAACTCGACCATGCACACAGCATCCTCGTCGCCCACAATGATCAATTGGCCCAAGGGGGAATGCATTTTCGCAGTAAGCATATGCTGTATCACGGATAAATTCATGATGCCAACCTACGGGCATCGCGGCCAGGATACGATACAAGAGTTCTTCGTGTGCTAATGACGACTACACACCTGTTTCCAGCGGCAAGGGTTTGTAACGGCAATCGAATTTTCAATAATAATCACCTGGCGCGGTATCTCGTAGGTGCTTCCAACAATCTCATTTGCGGGTCGTGATGTCCTTTGCGCTTGGCCACGCCGTGAAGGGAGTTTTCCTCGACATCCTCATTGCCCCATTGATGCCACCCTTCGCGCCGAAACCTTGCGAACAGCTCCAGATACGGGCCTGGGGAGCAGTCCTCTATTATGGTGTAAATCTCGTCGGGTTTTCTGCTGTGTTCGCGCTTCTGGGTAGCCAATAAGTTTACTTGAGTTCTTCCGGGCTGGAGAGTGCGCATACTGCCCCTCACTCCGAAGAGAATAAGCTCGGTCACATTGCGGAAGTAAAAACCAACCCCCCGGCCATCGGGGCCACCATCTTTCCGTATCTTGAACCATACAAGATTGCATTTGTAAGTGAAACCCCATGCTTCCATTACTTTCAAACCCTCCTGCAAGAGAGCATTGGGCACCCACAAGTAGAGGTGAGATTTTGCAGCCGCAAGACGAGGGACAGGCAGCTCCATGATCTCCTTCAATTCCATTGTAGGATACCGAAGCAGCCGTTTGTGCTCCGGTGCCATCTTGCCAGTTCGATTTTGAAACTGCCAGGGGGGGTCCGCAAGAATTGTGGAATACCTTTCCGATGTCTTCGCCAGAAGGTCATCGGCTGGTGTAGGTTGTGGGATGCTAACAACTTTTGTCATACAGGGTCTCTTTTATGCCAAAAACCAACACCGGACAACCTCCCCCCTCGATCTTTGACAACAGCTCGATGCACGCACTTTCGGGGATTGAGGCTTTTCATGGCTGAAACTTTTCCTG
>CBDUBV010000059.1:0-17714 GCA_965365475.1 uncultured Chthoniobacteraceae bacterium
AAAAGCGTGAACCGCAAGTCCTCTTGGAAGCCTCCCACCGCATGCGGATCGACAGACCAGAAATCAATCTGGCCAGTCTCGAAAGAGAGCCGCAGACTTACCGGATCTGGAATCACACGAAGGATGATCTCATCGAGATGTGGTGCGCCTTGAAAATAATCCGAATTGCGCTCGAGAGTAATGAACTCGCCGGTGCGCCAGGATTTAAAACGAAAAGGACCTGTGCCCACTGGTGCCCGGTTAAAATTTTCCGCCCACCACGCGGAGCTTTTGCCTTCCAAAATGTGCTTGGGGAGAATGCCGATCATCCAACTAAGAAGTGCCGGAGAGTAAGGCTTGCGATACACGACGCGAAGTTGGTGCGGGTCCAGAATAGTGATTGACGAAATGAGTTCATAATCTGGTCGGCGCGGTGAGGCCACGGTCTCATCCATGATCATGCGATAGGTGAACTCCACGTCCTCTGCGGTGAACGGTCGCCCATCGTGCCAGCGAATGTTCTTGTGCAAATGGAAAACAATATCCGGTTCATCGAGGTGATTCACAGACTCCACCTCCTTCACTTCCGCAGCAAGTGCAGGATTGGCTGCGTAGTAGTCGAGTAGGTTGCGCTTTATTTCGTCCTTCTCTCCTCGCATGGTGATCTCATATGCGCGGCTGGAGTCGATCCAAACCCGCAATGCGCGATCACCAAATAGTGCTGAGCTTTTAAAATGCGCGGCAGATTCCCGAGCGGAGGACGCGAGCGTGATGCGGAATGTGTGAAGTGGAACGATGGAGTCCTGGTCCAGCAGCTCGAGTATGTCGCGTGAGGCTCGGGCACCAGGCACTGAAAATCGCAGCGAGAGCACATCGCCCTGGGTCGCGGCAGCCGTGAGATTCCATTTTTCCCACTGGTCTTTCCTACCCTCGATTGTGCTTAGCGCGCTCGCGGCTTCCAACACACTATGAAAGCACACGGTGGTGGTCTGTCCAAGCTCCCATGACTGCGCGTGGTCTCCGACAATCTCCAGATTCTCGTCGTAAGTGAGCAGTGAGCCGAACACGTAAGCCACCACATCGGAGTCCGCTGTGGTGCTGTTTTGAATAGGGTTGAGCACGCGGGCCTCGCCGATGCTGGCCGTGATCATCTCGTTCTTCTTGGGTGCGGGAGTCAGCTTCACGCTCAGGAAGGAGACTCCGAGAGTAAGCACCAACAAGGCGGGAAACGCGATGAGAAGTGCTCGTATCCAGATCATTCGAGGCAGTGTTGACGAAAGGCCGGGGAAGAGTCAATGCGCCCGTGCTATGAGTCGAGTCGCGGAAAGAGCGGCACCGGGTCTCCGAGGCTGTGCCCTGCGGGAAGCGAGTCGGCCAGCAGATCGATCAAGGGTCGGCCCGGAGCAGGTTGCCATTGAAGTTGAGCAAACATTTTTTGCGCAGCATCGGGAAGCACCGGGCTGATGAGAAGAGCAACGATGCGCAGGGTCTCCGCCAGTCGATAGAGCACCTGGTCAAGTTGCTGTGCGAATGCAGGATCTTTGGCCAGCTTCCAGGGCGCACTGCTCTCGATGTAGCTGTTGCACTCGGAAATAAGCCGCCACACACATTCCAGAGCGGAGTGGACCATGAACCCGCGCATAAATCGATGGTATTCTTCGATGACTTCGAGCTGCAGCGTCACGAGCGCATCGCCTGCTGGGTTGCCCGTGGTATTCAGGTGGCTGTTGCGATAGCGTTTGGCCATCGACAGGCTGCGGTTGAGCAGATTGCCCAAGTCATTCGCCAGGTCCGCATTGTGACGCTGGCGCAAGCGGTCCTCGCTGAAATCGGCATCCTGCCCGGTGCTGATGTCGCGCATGAGGTAGTAGCGCAAGGTGTTTGCACCAAATGTGGCGGCGAGTTCCACCGGGTCGATCACGTTGCCCAGGCTCTTGCTCATCTTGGCACCACTGATGTTCCACCAACCATGCACGAGGAGTTGCGGGATGTCGGAATCGGCGATGCCGATGGCGTGCAACATCACTGGCCAATACACTCCATGTGCAGGCACGAGGATGTCCTTGCCGATCACGTGAGCATCTGCGGGCCAGAGTTTTTCAAACTCGGGAAGAGAGGTGTCGCTTGCAGATTTGTATCCGGCAAAGGAAATGTAATTGATGAGTGCATCGAACCACACGTAAGTCACATATTCGCTGTCGAAAGGAAGTTCGATGCCCCAGGACAAGCGCTGTTTTGGTCGAGAGATGCACAGGTCGCCGGTGAGCCGGTCCACGGCGTTTAGCAGTTCGTTGCGACGAAACTCGGGGAAAATAAAATCCTGCCGTTGCTGGAGAAACGCCGCGAGCCATGCTTGATGCGCCGATAGCCGGAAATACCAATTCTCTTCCTCGATCTCCATGACCTCGCCCCATTCCGGACCAAAGTTGCCTTCCGAATCGCGTTCTTTTTCGGTGAGAAATTGCTCCTGCCGGACGCTGTAGAATCCGCGATGAGAAGCTTTATACAACTCGCCTTTTTCATGCAAATCGGTAAGCACCGCCTGCACCGCGCGGATGTGACGCGGATCGGTCGTGCGAGCCCAGCCGTCGTAGGAGATGCCCAGCGTGTCCCAAAGCACTGTAAATTTCGCAGTGATTGCATCGGCAAATTTGCCCGGCTCGACTCCTTGCTTTTCCGCCGCTTGTTTCACCTTGGTGCCATGCTGATCGACACCGGTCAGGAAATAAACTTCCTCGCCGCAGAGTCGCCGATACCGCGCGATCACATCGGCCAGCACTTTCTCGTAGGCATGCCCGATGTGTGGTGCGGCATTGGTGTAGTCGATCGCGGTCGTGATGTAATAGACGGACATGGCCGCGCAGTATGGCTGTGGACTTGGCAGAGATGAAGCGGAAAAAGCGCGCCTGTTGTGGCGAGGCACGCTGGTGGTTCGTCAGGGCAATATCTCAGTCCCTACGCCGGTTGCGGTAAATATTTCCAGCAGCAAAGAATGCGGGATGCGGCCGTCGATAAAATGCACCTTGCCCACGCCACTCTCCAGCGCGGCCAGCGCAGACTCCACCTTGGGAATCATGCCGCCTGCGATGATCTCATCGTCCATCAGCTTCCGAATCATCGAGCGGTTTACGGATGGGATCAAAGAGTCGGGCTCGTGTTTGTTGCGCATGATTCCCAGCACATCGCTGAGGTAGATCATTTTTGAAGCTTTCAGTGCGGACGCCAGTGCGCCAGCAGCGATGTCAGCGTTTACATTGAGTAATACGCCATCGGCATCCATTCCCAGCGGAGAGACGACTGGCACGATCTCATCAGCTACTGCCGCCATGACCGCAGAGACATTCACATCCGTCACTTCTCCCACGAACCCCACATCCACTGGTGCGGATTTGCCTTCCTGTTGCGGGCCCAATCTTTCGGCTTTAAGAACGGTCTTTCCAGAAAATCCCTGCGCCTTGCCGCCAAACGAATTGATCGTCTCCACGATATGCGGGTTCACCGTATGGTCGAGTATCTCCTCCACCACAGCGATGGATTCAGCGTCTGTGACGCGCATGCCATTTACAAACACGGACTTGATTCCCGCGTCCCGCAGCCGTTTGGTGATCGCCTTGCCGCCGCCATGCACCAGCACTGGATTGATTCCCACCGCTTCAAGAAACACAATGTCTTTCAACAACCTCTCCACCGTGTGCTCATCCTCCATCGCGCTGCCGCCATATTTGATCACAAATGTCTGACCGCGGAATTTCTGAATAAACGGCAGGGCTTCGATCAGGCTTTCTGTGCGTTGGATTTGTTTTTCGTTTGTTGTCATGAATGAGGCGTGGGGCTGCGGCAGAATTTTATTCCGATTGGTTTAGGATAACGTATTCCGTGGTGAGATCAGTCGTATAGACCGTATGCGAGGCCTTGCCCATGTGGAGATCCACCAGAACGCGGAATTCTTTCTTGGATACGATTTTTTTCAAACTGACCACGGGCGCGCCCACTGGCTGGCCATTGCGCACGGTGAGTAGGCCATCGTAGTACACGTCGATTAATTCCTCACGAATGCGTGCTGTGGAATACCCGATGGCATCCATAATGCGGCCCCAATTCGGGTCGTTTCCGCTCCATGCGCATTTGACCAGGGTGGAGTTGGCGATGGCTTCTGCAGCCTTGCGAGCATCCAGATATGTCGCTGCGCCCTGCACGTGCACTTCCACAAATTTGGACACCCCTTCGCCATCCTGCACGATCATGCGCGCGAGTTGCAGCGTGACATGGTTTACTGCCTGCTGGAAGGCTTCCACGTCCGGCCCGGTGCTTTCCATCGGCGCGGCGTCGGCAGCGGCATTGGCCATCATGAGAACTGTGTCGTTGGTGCTCATGTCTCCATCGATAGTGATCCGGTTAAAGGATTGCTCCACCGCTGTGGCCAGCACGGATTGCAGTGTGCGTTTCTCCATGGCTGCGTCGGTGGTCAGGAAACACAGCATGGTCGCCATGTTGGGATCGATCATGCCGGCACCTTTGGCCATGCCACCGATCCGCACCGTGCCGGTGGAGAGCTTCACCGATACTGCAAACTCCTTGGGAAACGTGTCGCTGGTCATGATTGCGCGCGCTGCTTTCCGTCCGCCCGTGCGCGATAGCGAGTCTGCCAGCGGCAGGATGTTGCGCTCGATCAACTCCATCGGCATGGGCACTCCGATTCTTCCCGTGCTGCATACAAGGACCTGCCGCTCGCGAATGCCCAGACAATCGGCCACGGCGCGGGCCATGCACTTGGCGTGATCGATGCCTGCGACCCCGGTGCAGGCGTTGGCGTTGCCGCTGTTGGCGATGATGGCACGCGTCTGCTCCGAACGAATATGCGCCTGTGAAACTTTCACTGGCGCGGCTTTCACCTTGTTTGTCGTGAAGACGCCGGCACCGACCGCAGGCCGATCAGAAAACACCAACGCCATGTCGCGGCGGTCTTTGTTGCTTTTTTTTATGCCCACATGAATTGCTCCTGCCAGGAACCCAAGCGGAGCTGTGACGCCACCTTTTATTTTCTCAAATGCGTAGTGTTTATTCTCGTCAGTCATAGTAATCCCAGGGTTTCCGGCAGGCCCAACATCAGGTTCATGCTTTGTATCGCCTGTCCGCCGGCACCTTTCACCAAGTTGTCCTCGGCACTGAGCAGCACCACGGTCTGGGTGCGCGAATCCAGTCGCCAGGTGAGGTCTAGGAAATTGGAACGCGTCACGTGTTTGACATCCGGGAATCCAGGTATCAGCCGAATAAATGGCTCCGACCCATAAGCCGCCTCGAGAGCATCGCGCAACATGGCCTCCGTGGTGCCATGCGCGGCTCTCGCGGAGATGGCAGTGTGAATACCACGATTCACCGGAATGAGATGCGGATGGAAACAAACATGAATTTTTTCTCCCGCAGCGATCGACAGCTCTTGCTCAATCTCGGAAAGATGCCGGTGCCTTGGCAGACCATAAGCCCGCACGCTCTCGTTGCATTCTGCAAATAAATAGGCCACATCCGCCTTGCGACCCGCACCAGTGACTCCACTCATGCTGTTGGCCACGATCCCGACCGGCTCGACCAATTTCTCGCGAAGCAATGGGATCAGCGGCAACAAAATACTCGTGGGATAACACCCCGGCGATGCGATCAATCGCGCGGTGCGAATCTTTTCGCGGTAAACCTCCGGAAGCCCATAGATGCTAGTCTCCAACATCTCCGGCGCGGGATGTTCTTCTCCATAGAACTCTTTATAAACACCTGGATCGCGCAGCCGGAAATCCGCGCTCAGGTCCACCACACGCACGCCTGCCGCAAGCAATGGCTGGACAAACTCGGCCGCGAGTCCGTGCGGCAGTGCGAGAAATGCCAACACCGCTCCTGAGCCCGTCACCGCTCCCACCGTGGCGTCGCTGAAATGCAGTCCGCCGAGTTGCAAATGGCTGTGAAAGGCGGGTTGCACTTCCGCCAGCGGCTTGCCCCGATGCTGCCGCGAGGTTACGCACACGATCTCCACTCCGGGATGGCCACCGAGCAGTCGCAGCAATTCCTCACCCGAATACCCACTCGCACCGACCACAGCTATTTTCGCCACATTCATTTTCCAGCCGATTATAAGCAGACATCAGGAATTGCAACCCCGCTCTTCGAATGATTTCCAATTGGAAAAAAATGAATTGCCCCGGACCTTCTCCCCGCTAGTCTCTCCGGCTCTTGTCATGATTATAGTTACCAAATCCGGCGTCTCAGAAGAAGAACTCCAACACATCCTGGACCGCATCCACGAGTGGGGCCTCAAGACCGAAGTCAGCCGCGGCGAGATGCGCGTGGTCGTGGGAGTCATCGGGCCGGAGGATCTCATCCGCGAGAAACCCCTGGCAGCCATCCCCGGCGTGGAGTCGGTGACGCCTGTGCTCAAGCCTTACAAGTTGGTCGCTTACGAATTTCGCCGCACGCATTCACACGTGAATATCGGCAACGTGACTCTCGGAGGTCCAGGCATCGTCGTCATGTCTGGTCCCTGCTCTGTGGAGACGCGCGAGCAGATCATCTCCATCGCAGAAGATGTGAAAAAAGCAGGCGGCCATGTGCTTCGCGGAGGCGCTTTCAAGCCCCGCACGAGTCCGTATTCATTTCAAGGTCTTGGTAAAGTCGGGCTGGAATATCTCGCCGAAGCCCGGGAGAAAACCGGCCTGCCCGTGATCACTGAAGTCATGGACACCAAGGACCTCGAGATGGTGGCGGAATACGCCGACTGCCTGCAGGTCGGAGCCCGCAACATGCAGAACTTTTCCCTCCTCAAAGAAGTCGGACGCAGCAAGCTGCCCGTCATGCTCAAGCGCGGAATGAGCGCCACGATCAAAGACCTGCTTATGAGCGCGGAATACATCCTCAGCGAAGGCAACTTCAATGTCATCCTCTGTGAGCGCGGTATCCGCACTTTCGAGACCATGACGCGCAACACCCTGGACCTGAACGCGGTGCCTGTGCTAAAAGCCGAGACCCACCTGCCCGTGGTGGTCGATCCCACGCATGGCATCGGTTTGCAGCCTTTCATTCCCGCCATGGCACTGGCAGCCGTCGCAGCCGGTGCAGATGGGCTTATGCTCGAAGTGCACAATCAACCGGAACTTGCCAAGAGCGACGGAGAACAATGCCTGTTGCCTCATGAATTTGCCTCGCTCATGGGGCGCATCCGGCTTGTCGCCGAAGCTGTCGGCCGGTCCATGTAGGTCTGAACGCGGAGTAGATCCCGCAGCTTGTATGTCCCGTTCCAAAAACACCGCCCGCCCGCTCGATCAGTTGCAGAGACTCATCCCGGCCGATGAACTCTCGTTCGATCCCGACATCCGCGATGCACACAAAAGCGACAAATGGTTCGCCACCCGCGTGCCCGACGCCGTAGTCCTTGCCACCTCAGCCCTCACCGTCTCGCGCGTTCTTCGTTTCGCCACGGAACACCATATCCCAGTGACACCCCGTGGAGCCGGTGTCGGCTATGTCGGCGGGTGCGTGCCCTCGCAGGGCGGCATCGTCCTGTCTCTGGCACGCATGAATCGCATCCTGGAAATCCACAAGGCGGATGGCATTGCCCGCGTGCAACCCGGAGTGATCACCGGCACGTTGCAGGACGCGGCGCGCGCTCAAGGCTTGTTCTACCCGCCCGATCCCGCGAGCTTGCGAGAGTGCAGCATCGGAGGGAACATCGCCACGAACGCTGGTGGCCCGCGCTGCCTCAAGTATGGAGTTACCCGCCCTTATATATTGGGCATGGAAACTGTATTGCCCACCGGCGAGATCATCCACGCGGGTGGACGCACACATAAAAACAAAACCGGGTTCGATCTTGTCGGCTTGTTTGTTGGCTCGGAAGGCTTGCTCGGCATTGTCACCGAGGCCACCCTTCGACTTCTCCCATTGCCACCAGCCCGCGCCTGCATCTCCACGGGATTTCGCAACATCGCCGCAGCCGCACGCGCCGTGCAACGCGTCTTTGAAGGCGGACACCTGCCTTCCGCCCTGGAAATTGCGGACGCTTTCACTTTGCGCGCAGCCCGCAAGCACCTCGGCACCGGGCTAGTGCCCGTCGGCAATGCTCACCTTCTATTGGAGATCGATGGCCAGGTCTCCCCAGTCCGCTCGGAAATTCGCAGCCTCCTCACCCTCCTTCGCGAGGCCGGAGCACTCGCTCCCGTCACCGCCTTCGGCGAGGAACCCTGCGAACGCTTGTGGAACCTGCGGCGACAATTCTCCCAATCCCTCAAATCCACCGGGCTCACCAAGCTCAACGAGGACATCGCAGTGCCGCGCGGTCGCCTTGTGGACCTAGTTCGATTCGCAGCAGCACTGCAAAAAAAATACGGCTACCCCATCGCGTGCTTCGGCCACGCAGGCGATGGAAACATCCATGTAAACATCATGGCAGCCGACTACCGCACCAACGATCAAGTCCGGCAGCAGGTGGACCGCGCACTGGACGAACTCTTCCAGCAAGTGCTCTCCTGGGGCGGCGTCATCACAGGCGAACACGGCGTGGGCCTGGCTAAAAAACGCTGGTGGACTTCCGCTCTCGACGCGCCCACACGTGCGCTCCACGCCAGCCTCAAACACGCGCTCGACCCCGCCGGCATTCTCAATCCCGGAAAGTTTGTTTGATTTTTTAGATCAACCAGAACATGTAGATTTCCAGAACCCCGCACAAAATCATGCTGAAAGAATTCAAACAATTTGCAATCAAAGGCAACGTCATCGACATGGCAGTCGGCATCATGATCGGAGGAGCATTTGGAACCATCGTCAAATCCCTTGTGGACGATGTCCTCATGCCACCCATCGGATTGCTCATGGGCGGCGTGGATTTCAGCAATTTCTTTATCACATTAAAACGCGGCACCTACATCCCACCGGAAGGCTATCCCACGCTCGCCGCCGCACGCGATGCCGGCGCAGTGACACTCAATTACGGATTGTTTTTTAACGCTTTCATCAGCTTTCTCATCCTCGCGTGGGCCGTGTTTCTACTGGTGAAAATGATCGAGCGCCTTCGCCAGAAGGAAAAAGAAGCACCGCAACAATCCGCTGCGTTGACTAAAGATCAGGAGCTGCTCATCGAGATACGCGACGCCCTACGCACCAAGCAAAGCCCGCTCTAGCGCCAATGCCGTTCGGGAATTCCGGCACATGTTAAGGCGCATTTGTTGTCCCGCAGGGACTTGTGATAGTAGCCCGGCGATTTATCGCCGGGATTCTTTCGCATCATGTTTCGTCCCATCGGGACGATTGATTCAGCCGTCCCTCTGGGACGCTTCCGGATAATTGACCATGAACCCGGCGATAAATCACCGGGCTACTCTCCAAAGTGCCTCCGGCACAGGCGAATTCCCGAACGGCATTGCCTCTAGCGCATCGAGACCCAGTCCGGATTCCCCCCGCGCCAGCCTACCAGCCGCTGCGCGTCATCGAAGATATGGCGGGTGCTGCTGCCCAGTTGCACGATGATCACTTCCGATCCGCCCACCCGCGCAGTCGTCACCAGGCAACGTCCGCTCGCATTGGTGTAGCCCGTTTTTAATCCCGTGAACGCTGGAGAACGTGCCAGCAATTTATTCGTCGTCTCCAATCGCACCGTGCGGCCATTGTTAAATGTGAAGGGAAGATAACGGGTGCGGGCATACTGCCGGATCACCGGGTTGCGATACGCATGAAATGCAATCCGCGATATGTCGCGAGCGGTGGAGAACTGGCCCGGAGCCGGCAGCCCGTGTGGATTCAGGAAATAGGAATTGCTCGCGCCCAACTCGCGCGCACGAGCGTTCATCGCCATCGAAAATGCCGCAAGACTTCCCGAATGATTTCTCGCCAGCGCGGCTGCGGCATCGTTGCTGCTTTTCACCATGATCGCTCCCAGAAGTTGCTTCTTGGTGTAAACCTCCCCGGATTTGATTCCTAATTTGCTGGGCTCAACCATGGTGTCCGAAGGCTCGATGCGAATCGCCTCGTCCAGGTTGCCATCTTCCAAAGCCAGCATCGCAGTCAACAGCTTCTGCGTGCTCGCGACCGGGCGGTGTTGATCCGCATTTTTCTCATACAACACACGCCCGGATCGCGCATCGATCATGATGGCAGAGTCCGCAGCAATCTCGGGAGCATTCTGCGGCCATTGAGTTCCGTAGCTTAGGCCAATTGGCGAGGAAGCAACCGGAGCGGCTTCGGTACGGCGAATCTCAACCGTCTCGGATGGCGTGTGCGAGCGCGTGGCGCACCCGCTCAACATCGCAACAGCCAGAATGAGAATGGATAAGAGACGCATCCGCAAACCCTATGCCTCTCCGCTGCCCGAGCGCAAGCCTTGCATTTACAAACGCCCCAAGAGGAATCATTGATACTGTATCATCTCTTGAACCCTGTAGTTTGCATGCAATCACTGGATAGTTCGGGATAAATCATCTCCATGGAAACCGGTGCAACCACGAGAGCAGAATGGATATCTTACGCCGAGCGCATCGCATTACCTGTGCTTGATCGCCTTGCCCACGGGAGGTTAAAAGCCGAGCTGCCGGTTGAAGCACACTGCCCGGAATCCTGTTTGCCGTTTACACAGTTGGAGATTGTAGCTCGAACGCTTGTCGGCATCGCGCCATGGTTGGAACTCGCCCTCACCTCCAGGGAACCGCAAGCTGTCGTGCTCACCGACCGGGCTTGCACAGGTCTAAAACTGGCCGCCGATGTTAAATCGGCAGATGCGTTTAACTTCATCTCGGGACTGCAACCGCTGGTGGACGCAGCATTCCTGGCTCAGGCATTACTGCGTGCTCCGAATGCACTATGGCACCAATTGGACAGCACCACACAAGACCGCTTGGCAATCGGATTCCAGGCTACACGCTCCATCGCACCCTACGATAACAATTGGTGGCTTTTCGCGGCGCTCATCGAAGTTTTTCTCAATTCCATTGGTCGAGAGCGCGATGAGCAGCGAATGGACATCGCACTACATAAACACGGCGAATGGTATCTGGGCGATGGCATCTGGGGAGACGGACCGAAGTATCATTGGAACTACTACAACTCCTACGTCATTCAGCCCATGCTTACCGATATATTTGCAATGATCGGTCACGAATCGCGCTGGGGAAAGTTTGCAGCCGAAACACAGGCACGCGTGCAGAGGTACGCCGCGATACAGGAGCGACTCGTGGCTGCGGATGGGAGTTTCCCAGCGTTTGGACGTTCGCTGGCGTATCGATGCGGTGCTTTTCAACTGCTTGCCCAGAGTGCTCTGCTACGCAGGCTGCCCGCCTGTCTGCCACCGGCTCAAGTTCGCAGAGCCCTTACCCTCGTGATACGTCGCACCTTAAGTGCGCGGGATACATTTGATCCTGAAGGATGGCTGCGCATCGGGCTCTGCGGTCACCAGCCGGCGTTGGCCGAAAGGTATATCTCCACCGCCAGCTTGTATCTTTGCACCACGGTCTTTTTGCCATTGGGATTGCCCGCCTCGGATGACTTTTGGGCTGCTCCCGAACAGCCAACTACATGGGAACAGATTTGGTCGGGCAGCGACATGGGCGCAGATCAAGCCTATCGCGATCAGTAGCGCAACGATGCACAAATTCATCGTCGCATTTACTAGTTTTTTTAAGGATTTTCATACTGTGCATTTCGAAATCCAAGCTTCTCTCCAGACCCGCCGATGGGGCCAGGATTGTTGGCTGAAGCGCCCGGAAGTCTCTCACGCTCACCTGCCACCGCACGCAGGACTTTGCCGATGGCGATGAACATCATTTACATTCATTGTCATGATGCGGGGCGCTTTCTTTCTCCCTATCGACCATCGATACCATCTCCCAATCTCAAAGCGTTTGCCAGCGAGTCCACGGTATTTACACAAGCTTTTTGTAATGCTCCCACCTGTTCCCCGAGTCGCGCTGCTTTGCTCACAGGATTCACTGCGCATCAGGCTGGCATGATGGGACTGGCACACCGTGGATTTCAACTCCGCGACGACGAGCATCACATCTGCACATTTCTCTCGCGTCACGGCTTTGAGACCGTTCTTTCCGGCATACAACACGAATGGGCTTATGATGGACCGTCTCCGCCTTACGAGAAAGTTGTTCCACAGATAGGCAGAGAAAACCGCATGGACGTTGAGAACGATCTCAACATCGCGCGCGCGACATCAGCTTTTCTGCGCTCACGCCGCGATACGCGTCCATTGTTTCTGTCTGTGGGATTCTATTATCCGCATCGGTCATTTCCCCGGGCGGAGCGAGTAGTCGGCACGGACCGAGTTAAACTTCCTGCATGTCTGCCAGATAACGAAGTTGTACGAGCAGACATGGCAGCTTACCAGACAGCTGTCTCGTGGATGGACAAGGCGTTTGGAGAGGTGTGGAAGGCTATTCAAGAAAGGGGGTTTGCTGAGAATTCCGTGATAATTTTTACCACCGATCACGGCATTGCTTTTCCACGGATGAAAGCGACTTTGAGTGACCATGGTTTGGGTGTGGCTTTTATGTTGAAAGCACCCGGGCAAAGGATTGGTCACTGCGACGCGATGGTGTCGCACCTGGATTTTTTTCCCACCGTTTGTGATTATATAGGTGTGGAAACTCCATCGCGGTGCATCGGTCGATCTCTGCGGCCGCTTGTCGAGAAGCATTCAAATGCCAGCGGGGCGGAGGAAGTTTTCGCCGAAATTAACTACCACGCGGAGTATGAACCTAAGCGGTGTATTCGCACTCGAGAGTATAAATACATCCGCAATTACATGCCGGGGCATAATTTGGCTCTGGCAAACATCGATGAAGGGCCCACGAAAACCTGGATGTTGGAACACCATTTTTTGGAGGGCTTGGTTCCCGAAGAGGAACTCTACGATCTCATGAATGACCCAGCGGAAACGAATAATCTTGCCGCCTCGTGCGAGTATTCTGGCGCATTGCGGGACATGCGCTCGCGTCTTGCGCAGTGGATGGTTCGCACGGATGACCCACTGTATGATGCTCGCCCCAGCATTTCCGAGCGCAAGAACATCACCACGCAGTGCAGCTCGGTTTCACTAAAGACAGATTCCACCGTCCGCACTGTGCATGTCCAACGTTTGATTGACAGTGCGCACTCTCGCGGCGGCGGCACTGTTGTTCTCACGCCCGGTGATTACATATGCGGGACCCTCGAATTGCGCTCGGGCGTGTGCCTGCACCTGGAGCATGGAGCCCGTATTCTTGGATCAAAAAATTTGGCGGATTATCCTCTGCGCACTCAACCCACCATACGATGTCGGGCGGATGCCAATGGTTTTCGATCTCTTATTTACGCGGAAAACGCGGACAATGTGGGTATAACAGGGTCGGGCACGATTGATGGCAATGGTGAAGTATTTGCGTGCGCCGGAGACGACATGGATGGACGTCCCCGACTTATCCAGATGATCGGGTGCCGAGGCGTGCGTATCGAAAATCTTCATCTTCGCAATGCCGGGATGTGGCTCCAACATTATTTAGGCTGCGAAAGAGTACGCGTATCTGGAGTGGACGCGTGGAACCATGGCCAACCTAACAACGATTTTCTGGACATCGAAGGCTGTCAGGATGTGCGTGTAAGTGACTGCACAAGCGATACAGACGATGACGGCATTACATTAAAAAGTGGATGTGCCCGGCCGTGCGAAGACGTGGTAATAAGCAATTGCACTGTCCGGTCGCACTGCAATGCCATCAAGCTTGGCACTGAATCCAACGCCGGGTTTCGCAATATCACCATCAATAATTGCACTATTGCTGCGTCAAAAAGCCCTCGGAACATTCACGGTTTTGCAGAAGGTATTTGCGGCATTGCTTTGGAATCGGTTGATGGAGGAGACTTGGAGCGGGTGATCGTCAGCGGCATTGCAATGCAGGGAGTGAGGGTGCCTATTTTTGTTCGGTTGGGCAATCGAGCACGACCCTTTGTGCAGGGAGGGAAGACTCAGGGCGTAGGCAGTCTGCGCAACGTGATTCTGGAAAACATCGTAGGCACCGGACATGGAGATATCGGTTGCATCCTGACTGGTCTCCCGGGCCACCCGCTGGATCATCTCACGCTCTCCAATGTGCGACTGGAACTTGCGGGAGGTTGCTCGAGCCCCATGCTCCCCGAAGCCTTACCAGAGAAGGAATCGGATTATCCTGAGGCCACCATGTTTGGAACAGCTCCGGCATGGGGTATTTTCATTCGACACGCAAGGAATGTTTTCCTGCACAATGTCCGTCTCAGCAAAGTCCGGCCGGACGCCAGGCCGGACATTGTCTTATTGGATGTAGAATAGCCGCCAACGATGATCCACTCACGTCACGTATCAGTTTTTATCATCGGTTTGAACTTGCACTTTATGGCACTCGCTTCGCAACCAATAGCAGCCGTGGATACCCACGAGCCGGTGGTGGCGCTTACTTTTGATGATGGACCGCATACTACTAATACCCTGCGGATTTTGGACGTCCTATCCCGCGAGAAAGCTACTGCGACGTTCTTTGAGATTGGTCGCAATGTCACCAGACATCCTGAGCTAACGCGCGCCATAGTGGCCGCCGGACACGAGGTTGGAAATCATTCCACAACCCACATTAATCTTAGTAAAATTTTTGATAGCCGAGTGGTGAGGGATGAGGTGGTTGAGACTCAGAAAATCATTCGCCAGGCTACTGGGATCACGCCGATTCTCTTTCGTGCGCCCTTTCTAGCGCACAGTGATCAGCTATGGGTTGTGCTGAAAGATCTTCAGTTGGCTTCGATTACAACGCGGGTCCCAACCAGGGATTGGAACGCTGCCATTGAGGAGCAGGAAATTATCCAACGCGCTACAGCGGCGCACTCGGGCGATATAATTTTAATGCACACTTGGGCAGATAAAACTGTCGCTGCGCTTCCGACCATTATAGCTCGTCTTCGTGCGAAAGGCTTGAGCTTCGTCACTGTAAGCGAGCTTCTGGCCTCACCAACAAAGCAAGAGTGACGCCTGAGCATGGGCTAGTGTTCAACTTTTCCTAACACAACATGGATACTGGCACCCTCCATGGAGAGAGCGACCTCTCGGACTGCCTGGATGCGGCCGGGTGCGGTGATGACAAGCCGATGATTCCCCGCGAATGCGCGCACGTGGTAAACGCCAACGAGATTAGTGGCCCCATCACATCGAGTCCACCACTCTCCAAACACCAGATCAGTATAGGCCTTCAAATTAGGCTTGGGAGTCCAGTCCTCTCGAATCATCGCTCCGGCTTCTCCCATCCAATGTGCACCCGCCCAAAATCCCCAAAATATAAACGCTTCAGTCTGCGGATGTGCAAACCATGCAGTCAGAAAGTCCCGTGTGAAATCGGCCTGCAACGCTTCATTGGGAAAATTCATATCGAACTCAGACACCATCGCTGGCAAACCGGTCGCGTTGTGGACTTCATCGAGAATGTCCCACACTCGCTCTGGCGGTGTCAGTCTCTCAGACCAGAAGTGAGCTTGAAATCCGATGGCATCCACCGGTGCGCCAAAGGAGCGTAGTGCTTTGAGTAACGCATACAATTGCGCACGTCGTTTTGGGCTCCCGCCATTGCCGACAATATCAAACTCATTTACCACGAGTCGTGTCTGCGGGAGAACGCTGCGGGCGGCGTGGAACCACTCCGCAGCCTGTGCAGGCCCTAGCAACTCAAGAATATCCCGATGGCTCATGGGTTCATTCATCACGTCCCAGTATGCGGTGAACTGAGCCGTAGCTGCACCAACGTCCCGAATATGACGCAGGATTGCAGCTTGCAGTGCTTCTGGTTTTTGATCGAGCTTTCGAAGCCACGAAGGCGTCATTCGCCAGCTTGGCCACATCATCGTATGGCCCTTTATAACGATGTCGTGCGACGCCAGCCAGGTGAGTGCCTGCAAAGTCCAAGCCTGCTCATGATGACCGGAGGGAACATCTCCCGACCATTGTGGCCACTTTAGCGCATTTTCAATCACTCCGCAGTTGAACAAACGGAGAAACTCCTGCCGGTAACGCTCGTTATCCTCGAGCCATCTCTGGCGAATTTTTCCAGAGTCCGGGGCGAACACACGCGGGGCATCAACCATACGTGCCGCTGCGACGGCCGAACCAAAGAGATATCCATGGCGCGTTTGGCGCACAGTGACTCTGGCGCCCTTCAATGGCCGTCCGGCTTCATCCAGCACGGTGACTTTCAGGTCAGCTTTTCGGTGCTTCTCGATCATCTCATTGGCACGCATCCGCCACGGGGCGTCGGACTCCTGCCCTTCATACATGGGACGTGACTCGAGCTGCGTCGCAGCGGAGGACGTGCGAATTTGCAAGCCACTGATCTCAAGACCTTGCTCAAAAAAAGAGGGTTCCAGAACCATCTCCCAGACTCCTGCTTCCATGTCTGCGGGTAGCTTGATGGGGAGTCGGAAGCTTTCCCATTCGCTCCCGGCCAGCAATATATGCCGGTAGAAAGACCGTGCATCGCCATCGGCTGGAGACGTGCTCAGGTTGAGGACAACGCCCGCCTGCCCTGCCGTTTCTGGTGCCGCATCGACAGCGCGAACCCGGCATGCCACTTCAATCCATTGCCCCGCGCTGGCTGCAAATGGAAGATTGAAACGCAAAACAATCCGGTTCCTACCTTCCTCCGCGCGGGGTGGGGGCACTACACGCAACTCCCCAGCACCCGGAATTTCGACAGCCCCCATGGGCACATCTTTGCGGGTGTGCGTCACCTGCGGTTTGCCCGATATCCACAAGACGTGTTCATTTGTCAAGCTCATGCAACAACCGGGATATAGACAGCAGAATATAAAAAAATGACGTAGCATCATATGCTTATCAAAAGCTGGTTTTTACTTTGCTGATCGCACCGCAGATGCAGACGAATAGGAGCTGATACCGTATCACTGACCAGTCTCCAATCGAGCTAGAAGGTTGTGTGCACTCGTCGCCAGAGGTTCAAACGCACCTATAGCTGGTGCACCCGTCGGGCGTGGAGTTCCCAAATAATCCACAATAAGCTGAGGGACTCTGACGCCGCTGCTCACGGCAGGCGATCCAGGCTCCGGGCGGAAATCTCCTTCCTCAGGCGACACAAACATGGGGTCCCATTGGATGGAATGCAAATCCTGATGGCGGGCCGCTCTCCATTCTTCCAAAGACATGCTGCCCGACGCCTGCGTCTTACCCCACCGGCAGAATGCCAGAAGATTGCCCTCGTGTTGCTTGAGCACATCGCGCATGAAAAACAAATTGTAGTCGTGCGTATTCCGCCGTACTTCATCCGTTTTATGCGGGTTCAGCGGCGGCTCGCTGACCATGAGATTGTCCCAGCCATTGTCCGCCAGGAGATTGTTTACAACGACATTATCCTCGAGGCGATAAGTCGTCGTGGCATGGTCAGGCATTCCTGCCTGCTGGTAGGGATGGTGGCGAAGTTCAATTCCGCAACGTCGATTGCCCACACACGTGTTGTTATAGACCTGCACATCGCGCGACATTTGTATGAGAATACCCTGACCATAAATTGGCTCCACATGGCCCACAGAGTTGCGAATTGAGTCAAATCGAACATCTTTCCCGTAGGCCATTCCGTTGCGCACGCAGACATTATTGCGGATATGGGCGTGGCTCGAAATTTCATACATGATTCCCGGCCCGCTATTTCCTTCACACCAGCACTGCTCAATCGTGGCGTTGGTGTTATCAATATCGA
>CBDUBV010000060.1:0-17579 GCA_965365475.1 uncultured Chthoniobacteraceae bacterium
GCTGGGTATCAAAAATGGTGGCTTGCGGGGCATGTCACCGACAGCATCGCGCGGTATCTTCGCACGCAATTTGAAGAGACCGTGCTCACCACCGCCAGGCTGGAAAAAACCGTCCGCTCTGTGCTGCAGGTTATCGGCTATGGCGAAGTCGCCGCGCATTTTCTCTCTCCACCACCGCCAGTCTGGATATCTCTGCCCGAGCTGGCTGGTGAAGCAGGTGCTGGCTACGAACTCAGCTTCTTCGAACTTCTCGGGGGACGACTCGACGAGATGATCGAAAAAAAAGTAACCCACCTCGAGATTCACGGTCTGCACGCGTGTGTGAAGTCGCTGCGCGGTCGCAAATCCTGGCGGCGCAACTGCCGTGAGCTGCGCGATGAGATCATCTGCTTCGTCCGGGCCAAGGTGGACGCACATTCCGATCAACTGCTCGTCTCCGTTCACTGAGCCATGACAATTTTTGAAAAAATCATCGCGCGCGAAGTTCCCGCCCAGATCATCGCCGAGTCCGAAGACTGGATCGCATTCCACGACGTGAATCCGCAGGCACCGGTGCACGCACTCGTCATCCCCAAACGCGCCATCCCGCGCCTTGCCGATTCCACGTCAGCAGACGATGCCGTGCTTGCCACGCTGCTTCCGGCAGTGCGCGAAGTCGCGTGCAAGCTCCGTGTGGACGCCACCGGCTTCCGCGTGGTGATCAATAGCGGCAAGGACGGCGGCGAGACCGTGCCTCATCTGCATTTGCATCTGCTCGCGGGACGTCCACTTGGCTGGCCGCCGGGATAGACATGGCACCGACTTCCTTCTTGCCGCTGATCTCGGTCCTGCTCATTGCCACTGTCCGCATCGTCGAGATTCGCACCCGCCGCGACACCGTGCCCGGAGAGATACGCGAGCGCACCTCCCTGAGATTTCTCATGCTCGCCGGGCACGCCACGCTCGTCGCCTCGTTGCTGGAATGGTATCTCGCCGGTGGACCGCTCATCCTGCTGCCATTCCTCATCGGCTGGATGTGCGCCATCGCATCCTTCGCCCTCCGCTGGTGGACCATCCGCACGCTTGGGCGCATGTGGAGTCTGCATGTGGAAATACGCGCACGGCACGAACTCATCCTCACGGGTCCCTTCCGTTACGTGCGGCATCCCACTTACCTGAGCGTTATCCTGGAGTTTCTGGCACTGGCACTTATCTGCTCCGCATGGCACGTGCTGGTCGTCGTGCCCATACTTCTCATCGCAGCAATAAGCTACCGCATCCGGCTGGAGGAAGCCGCGCTGCTGCATGCGCTGCCGGGATACGCCGACTATCGGCGGCGAGTGCCCGCCATCTTTCCATGGAAAGGCCGTGTCCTATGAACACACGACCCACTCGCGTCGTCATCACCGGCATGGGCGTGGTTACCGCCGCAGGCTGTTCCCTTTCCACATTCTGGAAAAATGTAAAAGAAGGCCGCAGCAGTGCTGGTCCGCTCACGCGGTTCGATCCGAAGGATTCGCCGGTCCGAATCGCAGCCGAGATTCAGGACTTCGACGCCATCGGCATCCTGGGCAGCAAACTGACCCGGCGGCTTGATCTTTCTCTACAATATGGTCTGGCCGCTGCGATGGCGGCGGTGGAGGATGCGCAGCTTCGCATCTCGCATACAGATCGGGAGCGAATTGGGGTGATCGAAGGCACCTCGCTTAGTAACAATCCCGCTGCCCACGCGACCGAGGAGGGATTTGCTCGGCGTGGCGTGCGCGGGGTGAGTCCATCTGCCATGGTCAATGGCTACAGCGGAGGCGGCAGCGGGGAGATTGCCTGCACGCTGGAGCTGCAAGGCCCGGTGCTCACGTGCAGCAGCGGCAGCGCATCGGGCAACGATGCAGTCGGCATCGCATTGGCATTGATTCAGGCCGGCGATGCCGATGTCATGATCGCCGGGGGAGCGGAAGCACCTTTGCTCCCTTCCGTCTGGGGCGGGTTCTCGCTGCATGGAATCATGAGCCGACACGCGGGCGATCCTGCGCAGGCCATGCGACCTTTCGATAGTGCGCGGGATGGATTTGTGCTCGGCGAGGGCGCAGGTTTTCTTGTGCTGGAGACTTTGGAACATGCGCTTGGCAGGGGAGCGCGCATCTATGCGGAGGCGGTCGGGCACGGGCGGTCGTCGGAGGCGTACGATCCCGTGGCACCCGAGCCCGGCGCATCAGGCATCATCCGCGCCATGAACACTGCTTTGCATCGGGCGGAGATGGACCCCGAAGAGATTGACTATATTAATTGCCATGGCACCGCGACGAAACCCAACGACCCCCTGGAATCGCTGGCGATAAGCCGCGTGTTTTCCGATGGCCTGCGTCCTGCACGAGTAGCTGCCAGTTCGACCAAACCCATCACCGGGCATCTCATGGCCGCTTCCGGTGCTGTGGAAAGCGTGGTCACCGCGCTCAGTATTCACCATGCTTTGCTGCCGATGACTCCGAACCTTGCCAAGCCAGCACCGGATTGTAGTTTGACTCATGTGGTGGGCCAGTCCCGCAGTTATCCCATCCGTGCTGCGCTGAACCTGAGCAGCGGGTTTGGCGGACGCAACTCGTGTCTGGTGCTGCGACGTTGGGAACGCCTATGAGATTTCTGGAAGACCTCTCGTTGCTCGGCGGCATCGCCAACATCTTTCTAGCGGTATTTGTGCTGTCCCGCGGTTGGGGCAATACCGCGCACCGAGTTTATTTTTTTCTGGGGCTGGCAATCGGCATTTGGAACATCGGCAGCAGCCGCATGTTTTCCGTGGCTTCGGCGGAGGAGGCGTATCGATACGCGCGGCTTTTGCAGTTTGGGGTCATCTTCACGCCGGTATTGCTCTTTCACCTTTCCATCCTCATCGCGGACCTGCGTTATCGAAAATACATCGGGCCCATTTATGGCTTTGCCGCCTTGCTGGCAGTGGGAAATATCGCGGGCTGGTTCGTCACGGGAGTGCGCTACACAGGCTACGCGTGGTATAGCATTCCGGGGCCATTGTTTTGGATATTTTGTCTGACGTTTAGCCTCACCTTCCTGGCCGTCATCGTGCTCAGCAATAAGCGGAAATTATTGCCCCCGCTTCATCGCAGTCGGCTCACGCCGTTGATCGTCGCGCAGTTGAGTCTTGCGATTCTCGGCGCCAACGATCTGCTTCCGATCCTGGGTGTGGATTATTATTTTTTTACGACCATCCAGATCGTTCCTTTCGGGGGCATCGCAGCGGTGGTCTATGGCATGCTCACGGCTTACAGCGTCTTGCAACACGAGATTCTGGATGCGCGCATCACGCTGGGGCGCACCACCGCGCACATTCTGCGAGCGGCATTTGTGACAGTCGGTGCAGGCATGTTGATGTTTCTGCTGCATCTGCTGTTGCCGGAGAGACCAGTGACGACGGGCATGGTGGCTGTGTTTATCACCGCCATGGCTGCGGCGTATATTTTCCCACGTCTATTGGGAAAAGGCGCGGAAAGTTTCGAGCGCAGACTTCTGGGTGACCGATTCGAGTATCACGACAAAGTGCGCGCATTCATCCCTGCGATGATTCGTGAGACGGATTCCGAGAAGCTTCTCGACGCAGTGGAATCGGTGCTGACACGGGATGTAGGCATTAGCGATTTCAGTCTGCTTCTTGTGGATGAGCCCGCGCAAAGACTGGTTCCGGCGCGGGGTGGTTCCAATTTCCCTGCGCCGAATGGCGATGCGGTATTCAAGCTGGCACTGGAGCATGGAGTGTTTCGGCTGGGTGCGGCGCTTAGCTACCGACCGCCGGTGCTAACGCCACCTGAGAGGGCGGCGTTGGACGCGCTGGCGGAAATTCCTTTTGAAGTGTGTTTCCCGCTGGTGAGCGGTGAGTCGGCGTTGGGGTTGCTGCTGCTGGGAACGAAACGGCGAGGGGAACGCTATACCAATGAAGATTTGGACTTGTTGGAATCGCTCGCGAAGAATCTGGGGCTCATCCTTGGCCAGATACGGCTTCGGAATCAGGTGTTGCTCTCGCAGGAGATGGACCTGCTGGGTCGCATGTCGCGCGGGATCGCACACGATTTGAACAATCTCATCACGCCCGTATCCACGTTTTTGCAGCTCACCACGCAGGGCCGCATGGACGAAGAATCGCGTTTGGAGCTGTTGCCCGTGGCGCATCGCAATGTGGAGACCATGCGTGCATACATTCGTGAGGCGCTTTTTTTCTCAGAGCAAAACAAGCCCAAACTGGAATCGGTCGCATTGCGCGAGATCGCGCTTCGAGCTGCTGAGCTGGTGCGGCCTCAGTTGGATCGGAAAAAAATCACGCTTACCTGCGAAGGCGACCTGCATCTGGTCTGCGATGAATTGCTGATCCAACGCGCCTTGGTAAACATCATCTCCAATGCTGCCGATGCATCGTCGGACCAAGCGCGCATCCGCATCACCTTCGAACACACCACGGGCAAAAGTGGAGGGTGGGGCAGGGTATGCGTGATCGATGAGGGGCAGGGAATCTCACCCGAGAATCTCAGCAAGATTGGCACTCCGTATTTTACAACCAAGGACACGGGCGATCACACTCGGGGCTTCGGATTGGGACTTTCCATTTGCCGCAGGATCGTGCATTTACATGGAGGACATATGGCCGTCCTCAGCGAACTTGGGATCGGCACGACGGTGCAGTTGGATTTGCCCGGAGTGCGTCAGGATGCTGAAGTCGGTCAGCAACAACCATGAACACCCTCGTTGCAATCAGCTCATCGCCTGATTTCTTCCCGGCGCTCGAAGCCTCGTTGGAGGATTGGCACGTCGCCGCGTTCCCGGATGTTGCCGAAGCTTCCGCCTTGCTGCGCACGCCGATATGTCGTGCTGCCGTGCTGCACGCGCCAGTGGCCACGCCTTCTATGCTGCGTGCCGTCCGCGACATCCGCGCTGCGCAGCCCGCCATTTACCTCATGGTGTTCACCGATCAGCCCGGCTCAGGCAAATGGCAGGATGACGCCTTCCTGCAGGGTGCAGACCAGATATTTTCCACTCCGTTGCGTCCCCGCCTGTTGCAGGCGTTGTTGGATCGGCTTCCGGTTCCTACTGAAAACAAACCGCCTGCTCCGCCCGCGAATGCTGCTTCCGAAACACCATTGCGGATAGCTTCGCCTGCGGATTCCACGTTGGAACTCATCTCAGATTTTCTAAGCGAAGTTCGTCGTCAGCTCGGGATAAATCGGATTGCGCTTTTCACCAAAGGAAGTGCTCAAGGTTTTGCATGCGCCGCTTCACACGGCATCACTCCTAATGTTCTGCCTCACATTCATCTTTCCTCCGCACACGGACTCGGTGCATGGCTTGCCAGCACGGGGCGAGTTGCGTCCTCGGAACACCATCCGGAGCTTCAGGCGTTGCAATTGCGGCATGCCATTCCTGTGCAAACTATAAATGGGACGCTCACTGCGATCTTGTGCGTGGACGATCCTTTGGCTGGGCCTGGACTTGCTCCGAGCCAGATCGTGGCGTTGTTTCAAAGTGCGGAGGTTCTTGCTCGCGACCTGGAGCGGCTGCATCTGCGGGAACAAGCCGCCGCGCAGTCGCGTGTCATCGCACAGGTGCTGGAGCGCAAAGGATTGGGCATAGTCATCATCGGTGCCGATGAGACCCTGCTGCATGTGAGTCAGCAGGTTGCTGCCTTCATTGCCATGCCGTCCAAGGCTACACACGTGCAGGAGCTGCCGGACCCGTTGCCCGAAATCTACCAGCAGACGCGCGGCACCAGGCACCCCGTGGAGCGCACCCTGGACCATGAGGAGAAAAGCATTCGCATCGAGAGTTTCCAAGACGCGTCCGATGATCGCATCTACTTGATTTTGGAGGATGTGAGCTGGCACACGGCGTCCGAGAAAGCTGCTGTCGAGAAGGCCAATGAACATCTGGTCCAATCAATGGCCGAGCATCTCGCTCACGAGATCGGCAACTCCCTCGCACCTCTCTCCACGCACCAACAGCTCCTCGCCACGCGCTTCGATGATCCCGAGTTCCGCGAATCTCTTTCGCAGAGCATGGCGGAGACCGTCCGCCGCATTAACCGATTCTCCCAGCAGGTCATCCATTTATCGAGACCCGATCCCGGGCGACTCGATGCCGTCCCGGTGGATGCCTTGATCTACGAGGCGTTTCAGGAAGCGCAGAAAAATCATGGAGGTGCCACAGTGCGTCTTGCGCTTGCGGAGAACGAGTCGCAATTTCATATTTTGGCGAATAGGAAATCGATGCAGCATGCTCTGACGGAGATTTTTTTAAATGCCTTGCAGTCCGGCGGAGACCACGCGATCATCGATGTGCAGGTTGGTTTAAATGCTGCGTCTCCCGAGTTGCTGGACATCACCATCTGCGATAACGGCCCGGGTTTTACTGATGAGACAGCAAAGCTCTGTCGGCAACCTTTTTACTCAACCAGGAATGTCGGTCTCGGGCTCGGCCTTACGACGGCTTCGCGCGTGATAGAACTTACCGGCGGATCGATGGAAATCCGCGCGGGCGATAAATCGCACGGCGGATGCCTGGTGATTCAATGCCCCATTGGCTTTCCGGCCAGGCAATTGCAGCCCGTCACCACCTTGAACTGACCATGTCCGAAGCTCCACGCCAGCGTCTGCTTATCGTCGATGATGAAGAAGGTCCGCGCAAATCGTTGCGGATTATTTTTAAAAATCGGTATGAAGTCGAGCTGGCCAAAAGCGGAATGGAAGCGGTGGAAATCGTGCGGCGATGTCCGGTGGATGTCGCCATCCTCGACATCCGCATGCCGGAGATGGACGGCATCGCCACGCTCAAGGCGATCAAGGCGATCGATCCGCTTACGGAGGTGCTTATGCTGACCGCATACGAGACGATCGAGACCGCGCGTCAGGCGCTGCGGCTTGGTGCGTGCGATTATCTTAATAAGCCTTTCGAGATCGATGTCGTGGAGGCATCGGTTGCCACGGCATTTGACCGGCGCGCGATCTCGGAAAAATCCCGCGAGAGTGTGCAGAAGCTGGAGGCGTTGCAGTCCACTCTGCAGGAGCAACAAGTCCGCGAAGAGATCGCTCGGGAGAAAGGCGAAATCTACGCCAGCGTGCTGCACGACATCAATGGTCCGCTCACGATCATTTCCGCGTTTGCCCAGACCATCCAGCGCGCATTGCAGCAGACCGAAGAGGTGCAGGGAGACAAGCTGGAGAATCTGCGCCGAGACCTCGGGCGGGTGAACCAACAGGCTGACCGATGCGTGGAAATCTCCCGGCGCTACCTAGGTTTCCTTCGTTCTTCGGTGGGCAAACAGCAGCTCGTGCCCCTGCGCCAGGTGCTCGAAGACGTGCGGGAACTTCTGCGACGTCATCCCTCGATCAAAGGCAACGAACTAATCATTCATGCTTTCGAAGAAGAAGCCTGCGCGTCGATGAACGGCACGGACCTTATTCAAGTGTTGCTGAATCTCACGATCAATGCGCTGCAGGCCACAACCGATTCGCACCGTGTGGAACTCGTGGCACAGCGCTGCACCACAGCGCTGGAGCTGGATTCCATCTCCGATTCCTCCACACGCCGAGTGCTCAATCGGGATGGTTTTAAAAACACGCCACCACTGCTTTCCATCACCATTGCAGACAACGGCCCGGGCATTGAACCGGAAGTGCTGGACAACATGTTCGAGTCCTATTTTACCACGAAAACCGAGCGTGGCGGCACCGGGCTTGGTCTATCGATCGTGCGCCGACTACTGAAGGAAGCTGGTGCTGCTCTGGTGCTTCAGACCAAAGTGGGCACCGGGACCAAGGTCACCGTTTACGTGGCAGAAGCTGCCGAAGGCTGACGCGCGGGATTTTCGGCACCGACGACAACGCCTTTCCGATAGTGCGAGCAACGGTCTATCACAAGCCCGGAAAGTTCCGGCTGTTGCGGCGATGACGGCATGCGACAAAGAGCAACAAGGCAGATCCCAAAAGAACTGCAGAACCTGGCTCCGGCACCACGTCGAATGTGATGGAGCGAAGACGATAGCTCTCCCCATCCGCCGACTCACTGAATGCGAGGACATCGCCATCGCTGAGATTAATGCCAAGACCAGTGAATTTGACGTAGCTATTTCCATCGATGCTGACCGCGCTGCCGCCGGTCAGCAAGGTGCTGGATACGCCGCTCAGGGTCAGTTCAGGAACTGACGTTCCTGAGCCAAGATTGGATATCTGAACCTCGGTGATGCGAAGGTTGAAACCGGATGGCAGGGTGAGACTCGATAGGTCAAATGTATAGGTCAGCGCATCGCGAGCGGTGCCTGAGCGGCCAATATCGCTTGAAGCGGGCCCACCGGCAACACCCAGGCCTTCGCCGTTGCTGCGTGTGATGTCGGCAGCTGTTCCCAAGGTAAAAGTGTTTCCGCTGATTACGATGGATTCCGCTCCACTGACGCTTGCAGAGATGCTTCCAGTGCCTGTCGCAACGCTGCCGACGGTATTGAAGTTGTTCAGATTTGATGCTTGGATGATCCCAACATTGGTGTTCGGTGTCACGGAAGTGGAATCGTTCTGTAAATCGATGTCCGTGACATCATTAAGACTAAATGCTTCGGGCGAAGGGATGGGCCCGGATCCACCGAAATAAGTAATAATTTGCGCATGCGAAAATGAAGCGGCGCAGGCAAGGGTAATCAAAAAAATCTGAAGCGTTTTCATATATAAAATGGAGCTGTTGGAGGTTAAGTTTGGGCTTGAGTGAGAAAATTTAAGTAATCTCGTAAATCGACACAACCCTTGATTACTGCAACCCGTTGCGATTGCTCCTGTCTGTATAAAGAGTGGCGTGCACAAATAAACAGCACAGGCTAGTCGTAGCCGGCCTGCATCATGGATATATGTGGCGAATGGACTGCTTTGGCCTGCTCGATCATGCCATGCCAAAGTTCGCGGGTGGTCGCACGATGCTCGGGCAGTGCTGCAAGGTTGACAAGGTTCTGTGGATCTTCAAGGCGATTGAACAGCACGGGGGTAGTCAGCTTTTTTCCTTTTACATCAAAGAAACAGTTAAAGAAATACTTGGGAGTTACCACTCCACACAGACGCAGGCCAGTCTGTGTGAAGATCATCTCCTGATGTTGGGCCGCAGTATCGACGAGCAGCGCATTGCTGAAATCCTTCCCGTGATCCTGCTGCTTGCTTGCGCCGGCGAGCCCAGCCAACCCGAGCAACGTCGGCTTGAGGTCAACATGGGATGCCAATGCCTGTATTTGCCGACCGCCCTCAATGTGTCCCGGCCAGCGGATGATCATTGGAACGCGGTAGCTTGCTTCAAAAGGCTGCGCCTTTCCAAATACACCCGCCTGCCCCATCTGCTCACCATGGTCTGATGTATGGATGACGATGGTGTTTTCGGCCAAGCCCAATGCATCCAACTCGGCCAGAAGGCGTCCGACTTGGTCATCGATGCGCTTGACCATGCCAAGATAAATAGCTTTCCGCTGGCGTGTGTATGCTTCCTCCGACATCCCTGCTTTGCGCGCTTCTTTGGCCAATGTGGCTTTTTCAAGGTGGGGTTTGAACCATTCTGGCGGCTCAAGTTGCGGATGCAGATGCATCGCAGATGGTTCATACATCGAGGCGTGAGGTTCGCGCACGGTGATTGGGGTGTGCGGATCGGGTATGGAAGCAAGGTAACAGAAAGGTTCCTCCCGGTGCGCTCGCATATAGGCGATGGCCTGGTTCGCGATCCAGTCGGTCGTATAGTGTGGGTAGTCATCCACATCCACGGAAAAATCAGGATGCGGTGAATTGTCCCGTATGGATTTCCAATGGCCCGTGTCCCACATGTAGCGGCTGTCGGAAAATCCCATGGCGCGCTCGGGCGGCACCCAGCCGTTATAGAGATCGGGGTGGCGGTAAAAGTTACCTGTGCGGCCAGCGGTTTGGATGGCTTCAGCCAATCGCTCGCTACTGCCATCGAGGTGCCATTTGCCGACGTAACCCGTGGCGTAACCCTTGTCGCGAAGCACATGGGCAAATGTCTCGCAACTTTGTTTGATCGGGTTGTCATTGCGAAAAGCCCCATGCTCGTGGGAATGCAGTCCGGTCATCATGGTTCCGCGCGAGGGCGTGCAGACTGCATTATTGCAGAAGTAATTTGGCATCCACGCGCCTTCTGCTGCCAAACGGTTGAGATGGGGAGTTGCTATTTCCCGCGCACCATAGCGTCCCAGCGTCCAGGTGCTTTGCTCATCGGTATGAATAATTAAGAAATTCGGCCGACGGGGTGCGCACGGGGCAGGCGCGGATAAAGCGCGACGGGGCACTGCGAGCGATGCCACGCTGGCCAAGCCAAGTTTAAGAAGTTGACGACGGCTAAGCTGATTCATGGAAGGAGGGGGAAGCAAGGAATGTCAATCGGAAAACTTTATAATATATCCCTCAATCGAACGCAAAGGAATCGTTCCGTAAAAACTTCTTGCCTTCCCTTTCTCTGATCTGTTTCGTGGCCTACATCCCGCCATGCATGCACTCCTCATTGTGACCAATCTGAAATGAATGATGGATCCGATCTTCACCGACTGGTCGTCGGGTGCCCACCCGGCAGCCTGATCTCGCTGCCCGAGCGGGAATATCATATTTATGGCCAGGCGTGCCCCAAGTTTACATTATGCCCCAGCAATAATCGCAATGGTTCCAAGCCGGTTGCTTTTCCCATGCAGCAATTGCAAGGTGTGACTCTCGATGGAAATGGAAGCCGCTTCTTGTTGCATGGTGAAGTGATGCCTTTCTGGCTCTCCCATTGCCGCGATCTGACTTTAAAAAATTTTTCAATCGACTGGGTTCGTCCATTCTATTCTCAAGGTATCATCGCTCATGTGGATGAAGAAGGTCTGGAACTGCAGATCGATCCGGTAGTGTATCCCCACCATAGCGATGGAGATCGCGTGATTTTTGATGGGGAAGATTGGAGCCACGCGCTAACCGAAGGTATATTCGAGATCGATGCCGTGCGCGGGACACCGGCATATCTTAGTGGTGATAATCTGGGCACGCGCTTGGTAGCTGCGGACTTGAAAATGCGGATTCTTTCATCTGGCCGCATACGCATTGACCATCGATTTCAGAGGATAGCCACTGTCGGCAACGGGCTGGTGTTTCGTCATTTCCGGCGTCATTACCCGGGGGTCTTCATGGAGCATTGCGAGAATGTGCGCATGGAGAATGTGACGCTGCACCATGCTGCGGGGACCGGCGTGATCGCGCAGTTCTGCGACACGATAGCGTTGGAGCGCATGGTGGTCGGCCCGGCACCAGACAGCGGTCGATTGTTTTCAGTCACTGTCGATGCCGCGCATTTTGTAAATTGCCGTGGGCTTATTCATGAAATGCAATGCAGATTCTCCCATATGCTTGATGATCCCACCAATGTGCATGGCATTTACAGCCGCATTCATGCACGGGAAGACCGGCACACGATGATTGTGGAAATGGTGCACCATGAACAGCACGGAGTCCCCGTGGGCGGAGTAGGGGATCGGGTGCGATTGTGCGACTGCGCCAGTCTGCTGCCTCTCGGAGAGTGGACTCTTGCAAGCGTGGAAATATGCGACTCCCGGTTGCGCCGGGTGCGCACGCGGGAACCCTTGCCGGAAGCTTTACCCCAGGGGAGCGTGATGGAAAATCTCACGTGGACGCCAGATGTCCATATCGAGCACTGCATAGCAGGCCCGAACCGTGCGCGAGGCTATCTTATTACCACGCCGGGCAAAGTGCTCATCGAAAACAACCGTATCGCCGCCGCTGGTGCAGGCATCAAAATCAGCGGGGATGCAAACTACTGGTTCGAATCCGGAGCAGTGCAGGATGTCACCATCCGCAACAACATTTTTTCCGACTGTTGTTACGGACCCACAGAGTGGGGCACCGCGATGATCGATATCGACCCCGAAATACCCAATCCATGGGCCAGTGCTGAGCATTACCATCGCAATATCCGCATCACCGGCAACACATTTGAAACTTTTCACCCCGGAGTGCTCTATGCGCGGAGCGTGGATGGCATCGAATTCTCGGACAACCGGATCGAGCGCACGGACACTTACCCTGCGGTGGATCGGTTGCCGGGATTGCTCAATTTTGACGCATGCCGCAATATTGACGCGCATAGCAACATCGTGGATGCACGTTTTTCCAAGCCATTACAGGTTATCAACGACCAGCCGCCAGGTTGCCCGCGTGTGCAGCCTCAATCCTCTTTGGATAAAGGCACAGATCAGAGATCAGTGACATGAAAACATCAAGCTCAGTCCGCTACATTGCTTCTAGTATTAGAATTATGAAATTAACATTGATTACCCTTATCATCGGCCTGTGCACCATTCCGCATTGCCTGGCGGAGGAAACCGCTATGGGCACGTATTCGCTTGGAGAGAATGGAGACGCGCTTGTGGCGCATGTGATCGAGACGCGTGGCCGACCGCTTGTGGATGTGAAGACTGAGCATGAACTGACAGCAGCCGACTTCGGTGCGATCCCAGACGATGGCAAAGATGATCTACCAGCGCTGCGCGCTCTATTTGCCAAAGCGGCGGCTCAAGGCAAAACCAAAGCCATCATCGGCAAAGGTGTTTACAACTTGCTCTCGGCGGAAAATGACGCGGACGCGTTTCATATCGAGGACGCGACAGATCTGGTGATTGAGGGCGGCGGTGCTGAACTTCTGCATGGGAATCCAAAGTCGGGTTTTTTCCGGCTCAAAAATTGCAAGCGCGTTATCCTGCGCAACTTCATTGCGGATTACGATCCGCTGCCGTTTACCCAAGGACGCATTGTGGGTGTGGATAAAGAGAAGCGGACATTCGATTTCGAGGTTCAGGAGGGATTTCCGCTGGCCGACCATACTTTTTTTGAGGGGCGCAATCAGGTGTTTGGCTTCCTTATGGATTCCCGCCCGCAATTTCGCGGACGAATGAAACCCGGAGTGCCGCACGCAGTGAGGACACGCAATCCTAAAGTTCTTTCCGAGCGCACGGTGCGCCTTAGCGCAGGAGCCAAGGTGGAAGCGTTTGAAGTCGGCGATTTATTTGTCCAATTAGCCCGCTCTGGCACTACCCAGTGGGTGTTGTATAACAGCAGCGAGGACATTACTTTTCAAAACCTGACCATCCACGCAGCCGGTGCTGCGGTATTTATCGGGAGTGCTTGCAATCGCGTAAATATTCTTGATTGCAAAGTGATTCCGCGTGGCGAACGGCTTATCTCTGCCAACGGAGGCGGAGCAATCGCGCAGTCTCACGAAAGAGGCATCTGGGTCGAAGGGTGCCGGTTCGAATCGCTAAGTGATGATCCGGTTAATTTTTATTCCAAGCCGATGTTTCCAGTTGGAACCGAAGAGGGGGGCGGCGTAAAGGTGGTCGGAGCAACCCCAGAAAGGCTTGCGGTAGGCGATGAGGTTGCCTTTTTCGACTCGAGTGAAGGCTGCACGCTTTTTCATGCCAGTGTAAGTGAGTCTCGAAATGGCGTGGTTATATTTACTCCTCCCATTGATCTTTCGCAGGTTGCTATCACAGACGATCCAGAAGAGAAATCTCTCGATGTGCTTAAACGCTTTGACTATTTCATGAACTTGCGGCTGCAAAGCGATTATTATTTGGTGAAGAATAATGAGTTTATTAATTGCCGCGGGCGTTTGCTCCTGCGCGCCTCGCGCGGGGTGGTCGAGGGCAATACCGTGCGCGGCTCTGGCATGGGCGGGCTGGTCCTTCAGAACGACTGGGTCTGCCCGGAAGGCTATCGCGTGACTGATACGGTTATTCGCAATAATGTTTTCGAGGAATGTGGTCTCACAGAGAACACTAATGGCATGAGTGCCATCACCTCCATTCGCGTGCCGCGTGAGGACGATCCTTTCGATGCGCCCAGCGATCATCGTCAGCATCAAAACATACTTATCACAGGCAATACATTTAAAAACTGGTTTCGGAGTCCCGCGCTAAGCATTCATGGGGTGGAACAATTGCAACTTACAGGTAACACATTTATACAGGAAACTGGTCATCCTTATTTTAAAGCAAAATCAAAATCCGTGATCGAAGTGGATAATAGTGGTCATGTCACCGTGGACGGAAATACTAATGAGACGTCTGCGGAGGAGTTTGTGGTGGTGGATGACAAGAGCAACGACGTCGTGGTAAAGCCATGAGCCAGGCAGCTCCTTCGGGCATCCCGCCCGAAGTCGCTGCCCTTTGCATTGCGATCTCAAAAAGTCGAATTTGTAGGTTGCCGATCCTTGTTTCGCTTCGGCTTCTTTTTGCTCGTTTGGATGCCTTCGAGTTCGGGTCGATACTGAGCAGGATCAAACTTAGGATTACGCAGTGGCAATACCGCGTCGGTGCGGGTGAGGAACGCCTCAATGAGTGTATCCAGCTCGCGTACAAGCTCAGGCTTATCTGCGGCAAGATTATTTTTTTCGCCTATGTCCTCGCTTAGATTATATAGCTGGTATCGATGTGCTCCATCCGCGCCGGCGTAGAACACCCGGATGAGTTTCCATTCGTCGCGGTGCACGGATACTGAAGGAGGCAGCCATTCCGGGACGTTCGTCTTATGTGGAAAATATTGAAATATGGCACTGCGTTCTAAAGTGCCACCGCGTAGTGCGGGTAGAATGCTGGCACCATCGACCAGTTGGGCCGGGGCGGGTATGGCAAGTCCCTCCAGCAAAGTAGGCAGGAAATCTTCACTTTGCGTGAGTGCGTCGCTTACGCTGCCGGGCTTTGTGACGCCCGGCCAGACAATAATTTGGGGCACTCGTGTGCCGCCCTCATACAAGGTGGCTTTGCCGCCGCGCAAAGGAAAATTGCTGGTAGGCGCGGTCTCGTCCACCTGGCTGTAGATATTCCCACCGTTGTCCGAGGTGAAAATAATAATGGTATTCTCTGCCACGTGAAGACGATCAAGCGCATCCAATAGCGTGCCGACGGCATCGTCCAGACTTTCCACCATGGCTGCGTAAGTCGGGCTTCGCTGTGCACTGTCTGGCTTCACCAAGGAACGGTACTTTTCGACCAGCTCCGGCTTTGCATTAAATGGGCCATGAACGCTAAATTGCCAATAATTCAGGAAAAAAGGCTCGTCTTTGTGCGCCTCCATCCATGCAACAGCTTCGGCGGCCATGCGGTCTTCGATATGCTCCTTGGGCGTCTTCTCGGTAAAATTGGGAAATCTCCATGGTGCCACATAGCTTCCTGCCGGGCCAGGGCCATGCCAGTGGGGCAGGTCCACGTCGAAGCCATGTTCGAGAGGAGAATAAGGTGTTGCTCCAAGGTGCCATTTGCCAAAATGCCCGGTCGAGTACCCAGCGCTTTTTAAAATCTCAGGCAGAGTGATGTACTCGGTCTTCAACCGTGTCACGGATCGCGGGATGGTTGCGTGCTGCGAGGCCGGCGCAGATGCGCTCGGCGTAGCTTGCAGCACCACCTCGGGCAAATGACAGTTTGGTGTGGTGATGCCTGTGCGCGCAGGGCTTAGACCGGTGAGAATGGCGGCTCGTGTGGGAGAGCATAGTGGGCTTGCCGAGTAAGCTCTTGTAAATGCCATCCCTCGCTGCGCGAGTCGTTCAAGGTTTGGCGTCTTGTATAGCTGGGTATGGCCGTAAAGCGTGGTGTCCGCCCAGCCGAGATCGTCGGCTAAAATAAATACCACGTTGGGTTGCCTCGCAGACACATGGCAATGAACACAAAACCAAAAAGTAATTAAATAGAAGCAACGATTCATCATAGGAATTTACAGTAAGCACTGATCCCTGGGTGGCAGTCGCGCAAGTCAAATAAGTTGCTACCACGCCTGCGGAGTATTACAACATATGACGATTCTTATGAAACGCTTCCTCCTCGCTCTTCTCGTCTTCACTCTCGCACCCCGGGCGCATGGCGCGGCGCAGAAACCGAACTTTATCATCATCCTTGCAGATGACTTGGGATGGGCTGATGTCGGTTTCAATGGCAGCACGGAGATTCCGACGCCGAACATTGATTCCATCGCACAAAACGGGATTGTTTTCACCTCGGGCTATGTCTCCGCGCCGCAGTGCGCTCCCTCTCGCTCCGGGTTGCTCACGGGCGTGGATCAGAACAGGATCAAAAGCGAAAACAATATGACGCTCGACATAGTCGGCCTTGCCGAGGGGCCGACATTTGCTGATCGCATGCGTGCTGCAGGCTATCGCACCGGCATCATCGGGAAATGGCACCTCGGCACACAGCCGGGCAAGCATCCGCTGAAGCGCGGGTTCGACGAGTTTTTTGGCTTCCTCGGAGGTGGTAGCTTCTATTTCCCCAAAGATGGCAAACCGATCCCAAAAATCCTGGAAGGCCACGAGCGCGCCAGGGTGAACCAGTATCTCACAGACGCGTTTGGCGAGCGCGCGGTAAAGTTTATCGCCAAAGGCGCGGAAGCAGATGCGCAGCCGTTTTTTCTCTATCTCGCGTTCAATGCTCCACACACTCCGCTTCAGGCACCGGACGAGGAGATTGCTCGGTTTGCCCATATCGCAGACAAAAATCGTCGTATATATGCGGCCATGGTTTCAGTCATGGATCGCAATATCGGGCGCGTGCTTGAAGCGATCAAGCAGGGTGGCATTGAGAAATCGACTATCGTGGTATTTCTCAGTGATAACGGAGGCCCGACATCGGTGACTGGCGCAAGCAACCTGCCTTTGCGTGGCGTGAAAGGCGACATCCTGGAAGGCGGCGTGCGAGTTCCCTTTGCCTTGCAATGGCCGGGCACTGTGAAGCCAGGTCAGACGGTGGATTCGCCGGTCTCTGCCCTCGATCTATTGCCCACCGCGCTGGCGGCCGCGGGCGACCAAGTGCCCGCTGGATTGGATGGAAAAAATCTTCTCCCTGCGTTTACGGGAGAGGCAGACTACCCCGAGCGCATATTGTCCTGGCGCTTTCCCTTGATCCATAATAAACCGGAAACCTGGTGGTGGGGTATCCGCGATGGCAATTGGAAACTGGTTTATTTCAACCCGCGTGCGAAAAAAGGTATCGAGACCGAAACCGGACTTTTTGATCTCAGCAATGATATCGGCGAAGCAAAGGACCTGTCCGCTGCCAGCCCGGAAGTCCGCGAGCGTTTACAGAAAGCATACGATGCCTGGGCTGCCGAGCTTCCGCCCCCATTCTCGGGGCTGAGCGAGGAACAAATCGAAGCGTATGTTAATGACAAGCGCTCGCGCCGGGAAGATTGATCGCCGCAGCAGGGTCAGACATCCCATCCTCCGCCGTGCGCAACAGTGGCCGCGCTTGGGCAGCACTTAAAATCGCATTTCCGCCTACAGAAACGCTTTTCTTCCGCTTTTCGTCTGGCTATGGTGTTCAACCATGAAAGCACGCATCGTTTCTTTACCGATATTTATGCTCATGGTTGCCGCAGCTATTTCCGCTGAAATAGTAGTGGATAACGCGACCGACTCCGATTACCGCGACGCTTATGTTGATGATGTTAATTTTACTGGTTCTGTCACCGGGTCCAGCGGAGCAGCGGGTGGCTTCGAAGAAGGCTCTGACATAGGCTGGTTGACACCTGGCAAGTTGGGTGCGG
>CBDUBV010000061.1:0-17266 GCA_965365475.1 uncultured Chthoniobacteraceae bacterium
TCGCAATCGCGTTGCAATGTGATGGATGTGCTCATGAGGATTTCGCGGGGGGTATAAGAGTGATTTTTTTCTGCGATGGAGTCAGAAATTTTTGTAGGAGTCCGGGGCTAGTTTCCTTTTTAGCTTCTATAGTATGCGGGGCAAGTGCTGATCGAAGGGCACCCTCAACCAGTTGGGCACAATGAATTTTCATAGGCGGAAGCGGCCCGAGCGGCGCGGAGAGTTCCTGCCCGGACATGGCCAGTGCTTCCTCCGGCGTGCGCCCAGCAATGAGTTCCGTGGCGACACTAGCCACCGCGATGGCAGTCTCACATCCGAAACTCTGAAACGTGGCGCGATCAATGATTTTGCGCCCGCCTTCTTCGCGGAACTTGACCCACATCCGCAACATATCTCCACATTCTGCACTGCCTATGGTGCCGACCGCGTCAGCATCGGGCAGCTCCCCAAGGTTTGCAGGGCTCTGCACCGCATTTCGGATGCGCTCTTCGTTTGGATTGGAAGGTGATGTGTTCATTTTCTATTCTGCTGTATAACGCGGAAGCCCTGGTGCCGCTTCGCGACTGTAAGCATCGATGCCGCCGCGCAGTGTGCGCACATAGCTGAAGCCGTGTCCTTGAAAATAAGCGGCGGCATCTGCGCTTCGCCCTCCATGGTGATCGACTATCACCAGGAGCGCGTCCCGGTCCCACTCGCTCATTGCGGTCTGCAAAGTCTCCTGCGTGAAAAATTCTGATCCCTCAATGTGGACTGCATCCCACTCCTCGCGTGTGCGAATGTCCAGGACTCGCGGCGGAGTTGCGGAATCCAGTGCATCGCGCAATGCGAGCGGTGCCAGCTCGAGTTCTGCGTCTTGATTGCGGCTGGCTTCAAGCTGCGCGATCACATCCTCCGCGTTCAATTGCCCATTGCGTTGGCAAACCGCAGCCAATGTCTCGTCGGGCTGGAAACCGCATGCACTGCACCCTCCAATATGGTAGTGCCGAAACAAAGCTCTCTGAGCACCGGGATACGCTTGCAACAGCTCACCCATGGTCATCGTCGATTCGAGTCGGGCCGGGCTCATGAAGGATCGGAATCTTCCACGCTGAATGCGGAGGTTCCATGCCCTTGGGTGAGAGCGGAGTCCAGTGCATGCCATGCCAGGGTCGCGCATTTCACACGTTGTGGAAATGCTCGCACGCCCACGAGCAAACGCAGATCACCAAAATCTGAGCGGGGCTCCTTTTCCTCCGGTGCGGTGAGCACGTGCATGAAATCCCTGGCGAATTGCCGGGTGTCCTCGCTGGAGCGATTTTTAATTTTTAAAGTCATCATGGAAGCCGAAGCCATGCAGATCGAACATCCGTTGCCGGTGAAGGCGACGTCTTCGACTACACCTTCGTCGTTGAGCTTCACCTGCACGGTGACTTCATCGCCACACAGCGGATTATCTCCGTGCACCGTGGCGGTGGCATCGGACATCTCGCGAAAATTCCGCGGGCGTCGTGAGTGATCGAGTATGACTTCCTGATAAAGTTCTTCCAGTTCCACGGGGCAACCATTGTGCAAAGCACTTCGCGAGTCAACCGACAAGCCCGCAGAAAGGGCTCGTCTAGCAGCATCAAGGCTTCAACTCTTCGTCGGTGAGGGCGTTGTGCACGGTGAATTTCTCGTGATGGTATGTGGGGTCCGCACGGAATGTGAGCCGCCCGCTGTATCTGCGCTCGATGTCCACAAGCAGCTCCTCATCCTCGGTGCGCAAGCGCTGCAGGAGTTGCGGATGCACGATCACCCGAATCTCGTGAATGGTGTCCTGATTTTTCCGCATGACTCCATGCAATGTGCGCTGAAGCTCGACACTGAGCGTGGTGGCACTCTTCACCACTCCGCGCCCGGAGCAGTAGGGGCAGGTTTCGTAAATAGAATCGCTTAGGCTCTCCTGAGCGCGCTGGCGGGTCAGCTCCATGAGGCCCAGTTGTGAGATGGGCAGCACGTGGGTTTTAGCCTTGTCCCGGCGCAGACGCTGTTTCATGCGCGCATACACCTGCTGCTGGTCTTTGCGACTTTTCATGTCGATGAAATCGCCAATGATCAGTCCGCCTATGTTGCGCAGTCGAAGCTGGCGCGAAATCTCATCCACCGCCTCCAGGTTGGTCGTCAGGATGGTTTTTTCCATGTCCTTGGTGCCTTTGTTGCGACCGGTGTTCACGTCGATGGCGATCAACGCTTCGGTCTCATCGATCACGATATAGCCTCCACATGGCAGCCATACCTGACGATGAAACGCATCGTCGATCTGCCGTTGCACCTGATATTTTTCAAATATTGGAACGTGCTCCGTGTGCAGCTGGATGCGGTTCTTCGATCGTCGAGAGATTTGTCCCACAAGCTCTTTCATGCGGTCCACGGCCGCTGGGTCGTCGCATACCACTTCGCCGATGTCGTCTGTCAGGAAATCGCGCACGGTGCGATCTACCAAGTCCGGCTCTTCAAAAAGACACGCGGGCGCACGGTGCGTCTTCATCTTTTCCTCGATCTCACGCCATTGCTCAAGGAGCAAGCTCAGGTCGCGCACGAAGTACCGTGCTCGCTGACCTTCGCCTACGGTGCGGATGATGACTCCCATGTTCTCGGGGATGTCGAGTTCTTGAAGAATCTTGCGCAGTCGAGTGCGCTCTTTGGGATCATCTATCTTGCGCGAGATGCCGCACTGTTCGCTGTAGGGCATCAAGACCAGATAGCGTCCAGCAAGACTGATGTTTGTGGTGATGCGTGGGCCTTTGGTGCTGATGGGACCTTTGGTGACCTGCACAATAACTTCGCTGCCGATGGGATAAATATCCGGAATATCTTTGGCTGTGATCTTCTTGGCTTGCTTGGGCGATGCATTGCTGCCCCGTGCCACTTGCTCGATGCCGGTATCGAGCGCTGCGGGGATGGCATCCCAGAAATGAAGAAACGCGTTTTTATCAATGCCGATGTCCACAAACATCGCCTTGAGACCATGCTCGATGTTTTTGACACGCCCTTTGAAGACACTGCCGACTATGTTGCGATTGGATGTACGTTCGATGGAGTATTCTTCCAGTCGCCCTTCTTCGAGCAATGCGACGCGGCGCTCCAGTTTCTCGCAACTGATGATTATTTTGATGGATGGTTTGGAAGGGCCAAACCCCAGAAATTTTTTAACTTTGCTGATCATATCGGAATGGGATGGGAAAGGCATGGGAAGTAATTGTCACCGGCGGGATGACCGTCGGAAAAGGCGTTGGAATATATTGCCACGTTCGCGAGCCACAGGTTCTGGAGCGGGTCGCCGACGGTTCACGCGACCGCCCTCGTCCGCTTCTGGGCGGATGTTGGGCGCGGAGTTGGTCCGAGCTGATTGCGACTGGCCGGATGCGGAGGCTGCCGCGCTGGAGCTGTCCTCCCCGTCGGAGCCGAGGGCTGCGGGGATGGCGCGTCCGAAGTTCACTTCACGGACAAATTGGAAATTACCCACAGCGGGTGCCAGCTGCACGACTTGACGCTCGCTATTTTGGTCCAGTGCCAGTGCCTCTTCCATGATCTTGGCGGATAGAGGCGCGGACACCATGCCTCCCGCATGTGCGCCTTGTACAAATACACACACTGCCATGCGCGGCTTGTCATAAGGCGCGAAAGAAATAAACCAAGTGTGGTTGTCTTTTACCCCGCTGCGCATGAACTGCGCGGTGCCGGTCTTGCCAGCCACTTCCACATCCTTGATTCGTGCGCGACCAGCTGTGCCGCCCCCTTCGTTCACCACCTTCCACATGCCGCGGCGAACCACTTCGATATCCTCCGCGCTCATGCCCGTCTGCACGAGATTGGCGCGCACTTTGGGCGCCTCCTGCACAGCCACCGATCCATCCTGTTCCAACACACGATCGACAAGCCGGGGTTCATACACCACGCCACCATTGGCCACAGCGGCAGTCACCATCGCCATCTGGAGCGGCGAGGCCAGCACATACCCCTGCCCGATGGAGACGTTGGCCGTGGCACCGCTCGACCAACGCTCGCGGGGATGCGTCATCGCCATCCACTCCGGCCCTGGCAGGATGCCGGGGCTCTCGCCCGAAACTTCTATGTTGGAGCGTTGCCCCAAGCCAAGATCGTTTCCCATGGCGACGATCTGGTCTATCCCAGTAACATTTCCATACTGATAAAAAAACGAGTTGCAGGAGACTTTAATTGCCTGCCCCAGGCCGATGGACCCGTGCGAACCTTTACCAAAAATCCAGCATTTCATGAAATGATTGCCGTATTGTACACCCCCGGTGCATGTGAAATTCCGCCCAGATGAGAGCCCCTTGCGCAGACCCGCAAGCGCGATCGGGATTTTATAAGTGGACCCCGGCGCATATCCACTGATCGCCCGATTCGTCAGCGGATCCGTCTCGTCCTCACGCAACGCTGTCCAGTCCTTGGCGCTGATGCTAGGGATGAAAGTATTCGGGTCGTAGGATGGCACGGATACCATGGCCAGGATGTCCCCATTATTGGGGTCCACCACCACAGCCGCACCGCGACCGACATGGCGCATGGTCTCTTCAGCGATAGCCTGAATGCGTGCATCGATCGTGAGATAGACATTTCGACCTTGCTTGGGAGGATCGAGTCGCACTTGGCCTTCAATCACGCCTTTTGCGTTTCTTTGCATGACCCGCACTCCAGGCGTGCCCCGCAGATGCTCATCCATATACAGCTCGACATGGGCTTTGCCTTCAATATCGGACTGGTAAAAGTTATAGTTCTTGGCATCCTCCTTATCCACCTCCTGCGCTGCGCCCACGTAGCCAAGGATGTGCGCCGCAAATGCGCCATACACATAGCGTCGCACGGGCTTGGCAGTAATATCGACGCCAGGCAATCCCACATCGTGCTCAGCAAACCGGGCAAGCGTTGTAAAATCCAAATCCTCTATGTAGTTGAAGGGAATCTCACGATCGTTGCGATAATGAATCTGCAACTTCTTTGAGTTATACTCCTTGGCCAGACCAAGCTCCTGCAGCCTCGGTACCACTCCGGTGTTCACGACTTCAATAATGTCCGTCTCCCGCCGATCTTCCGCCATCCCCCGCACAGTGGTCCGATACTCATGCGTGGGCACCTGCCCAAACCGCTCGCGATAGCCCTTCACCATGTCTGGCAAATAAAAGTCCACCTCGTAGCTCGCCCTATTGGTGGCCAGTGTCAGCCCGTTGCGATCACGGATTTCGCCCCGAACAGATGGAATCCTCACTGTGACATTGCTGGTGCCTCGCAGTCGGGCTGTGTATTCCGCGCCTCGCGCCACTTGCACCCACCACAAACGCGCCACCAATCCCCCCAGGGCGAGCAAAAAAAGTAATGCCGTGGCCTGCAATCTGAGCGTGGGATTGAATCGAGCAGCCATATTTTTACAGCGAACGCTCCTCCGGTCGAAGGTTTTGTCCCATCATGCGCCCGAGCTGGTTGAATACCGCAAACACCAACGGCGCCAGCACCATCGCCACCACTCCCGGTGCCGCAATCCGCCACCACACATCTTCACTGAACATCGGAGCACCCCGGCGGAACGTGATCATAAGATATTCCGCAAGAAGAATCATTGAAGTGCCCAGACCCATCGCAAAACAATGAACTTCCCAGCGGCCTCTTAAAAACAACGGTCGCAAACCATGCATCAGCGAACATACCACGACGAACAAAATAATCGACCAGCCAAGCGCAATTTCCACACGATCGCCGAGAAATTGCAGCGTATGTAAATCCCATATCAAACCCCCGATGAGCGCAAACAACAAGACATGTCCATAAGGCAACGCCACCGCCCCGTAGAGTAATACGACAGGCAGCAGAAACACCCGCGCCCCATGTGCAAATAATAGCGGCGGAATAAATTCCTGCACCACCAGTGCCAGAAACATCATGACACTTAGAAAGACGGTAAAAATCACAGCGTCCCTTTCACGACGAACACGTCTTGCAATTTCGTCAGATCCACAGCCGGCACCACGACTGCTTGCCCGTCCAACTCCTGCGGCTTGAACTCCTGCACGATGCCCAGCAGCACCCCAGAGGGAAACACCCCGCCCACCCCCGAACTGAAAATCCGCTGGCCAGGCTGTAGATTCGCATCCTTCGATAGAAACCTCAAAGTCAGCGTGGGTTGTTTCATGCTCACCACGCGTTCGCCGCTCACGATACCTTGTTCCCTGCTGCCTTCGACGTTCACCGCCACTTTGCAATTCTCATCAGACACCAGCAACACGGTGGTTAGATTTTTGCCCACGGTGGTAGTTTTGCCGACCATACCTTCCTCCGTGAGCACCGCCATATCGCTCGCAAGCCCGTCCTGAAACCCACGATCTATCTGCACAGTATTCCACCACGTGCTGGAACTGCGTGACACGATCCGCGCCGGGACCAACTGAAACGCTGAGCGACTTTTGTATTCCAATGCTGCACGCAATCGCGCGTTCTCCTCCGTGAGGTCCGCCAGCAATTGATTCGTCGCTTTGAGCGTGCTGTTTTCCACACGCAACAGCTTGGTCTCGACCTCCAATTCCTGCAAAGTCTTGAGTCCTTCCCGGAAAGCCGCCACCCGCACTTGCAAGCTGGAGCCTGTCGTGAGAAATGGCGACATCAACCCCAGAAATGCACGCTGCAATCCTTGGGCTCGACGTGGAGAAAGACTGAGCAAGATGCCCAGAATGACCACGAACGCCACGATGGCAATGATCGGAGCCCGCCTCATAAGGATGTTTGCCGATATGCGAGCACTTCAGCCGCCGCAATCACGATCGCCACTGGCGGTCGTCGGTCGCCACTTGTCGCAGAAATTTTAGTTCGTCCAGTGCTTTGCCAGCACCTTCGGCCACAGCACTCAACGGATCCTCCGCCACATGCACCGGAAGGCCGGTCTCCTCGGCCAACAGACGATCCAACCCGCGCAGCAACGCTCCGCCGCCTGCAAGGATGAGCCCGCGGTCCACGAGATCGGCTGAAAGTTCGGGCGGGCTGCGCTCCAACGCCACGCGCACGGAATCCACAATCGTAGAAATCGGTTCCAGCAAGGCCTCGCGCACCTCCTGCGAAGTCACCGTCAAGGTCTTTGGCAGACCAGCCACCAGATCGCGGCCTTTTACTTCCAAGCTTGTCTCCTTCTCCAGCGGATAAGCCGAACCGATGCGAATCTTGATCTCCTCAGCCGTCCGTTCCCCAATCATCAGATTGTATGCCCGCTTCATGTATTGCATGATCGCTTCGTCCAGCTCATCGCCCGCCACCCGCACGCTTCGGCTAAAAACAATACCCGATAGCGAGATCAACGCGACTTCCGTGGTGCCGCCGCCGATATCAATGATCATATTGCCCGCCGCATCCTGCACCGGCAGCCCCACACCGATTGCCGCAGCCATCGGTTCTTCAATCAGATAAACCTCCCGCGCACCCGCATGGGTCGCACTATCCTTCACCGCACGTTTTTCCACTGCGGTGATACCCGATGGCACCGCGATCACCACCCGCGGACGCACCATCTTCCGCCGGTTATGCACTTTAGTTATAAAATGCCGCAACATCGCCTCTGTGATTTCAAAATCTGCAATCACCCCATCCTTCAGCGGGCGGATTGCGATGATGTTGCCCGGCGTCCTGCCAAGCATCCGTTTGGCTTCGTCACCTACAGCAAGCACTTTATTGCTGCCCGCTTGCACAGCCACCACGGAAGGCTCCCGCAAGACGATTCCATGATCTTTTACATAGACCAATGTGTTCGCCGTGCCGAGATCGATGCCGATGTCATTCGAAAATAAACCCAGTAACCTGTTAAACATGAAAACTTTATATTAAAAATTTAGCTGCTCCGTTCCTTCGTGGATAAGAGCATTTCGCAATTATGCGGACCTACATATCGAAGCGCACTGCGCGACACCGCGTGTCCGACGCATTCCGCCCGTAGTTCTGTCAATCCGAAAAATCAAGCTTCTTTTAGATGCTCCTTTTCCCTTGCGTCAAGGGAAACATACACCGCATCGCGCTTATGCCCCGAAGACACCATCAGGCCAGCCCTCCACTGCGTCCAAAGGCGCCCCGCAAAACGAACCTCAATCATCAGAAACACTCATATTCAGCATGTTCGGCATTAGATTTTTTTTGAACAACTCCCTCTTCATCGTGTCAAACATCCGCATATTTAACCCCATTGATAATTTTTCTCATAAAGTTTTGAACGAATTCTGCTTGCCGATTGTATATACATAATAACCACGCGCTCACTCACCTACTAAATTTTTTAAAAACATCATGTCCATCGAATCCACAGACTCCGGCATCAAAATTTACCTGCGCGAAATCGGGCAAATTCCGTTGCTGACGCCCCAACAAGAAATCGACCTGGCTGCGCTCATCAAAAAAGGTGACGAAGCCGCCCGCGCTCTCATGATCCGCGCCAACCTGCGCCTGGTTGTTAAGATTGCGCACGATTACGCAAATCTCGGTCTGCCGCTGCTCGATCTGGTGTCGGAAGGCAACATTGGCCTCATGAAAGCGGTTGAACGTTTCGACCCTGCCAAAGGCGGCAAACTAAGCACTTACGCGGCATGGTGGATCAAGCAATCCATCAAGCGCGCTCTTGCGAACCAAAGCAAAACCATCCGCCTGCCTGTTCATCTGGTGGACAAAATTGCGAAGATCCGTCGAGTCTCCCTGCAAATGAGCGAGGAACTCGGCCGCGAACCCACCGACGACGAACTCGCAGAAGAGATTGGCATGGCCAGCGCGAAGGTGTCGCAAATGAAAACCGCTGCGATACGCCCCGCTTCGCTCGACGCACCGATCAGCGAAGACGATTCCACCGAGTTCGGCGAGATTGTGGGCGATTCCGATGCGCTGACTCCTTTCGAACTGCTGCGCGACAAAAATATGCAGGACGAAATAAGCGACCTGTTGCACATCCTCGATGAGCGGGAAAAGCGAATTATTTTCTCCCGTTTCGGACTTGATGGCGGTCGTCCAAAAACGCTCGAAGAAGTAGGCAAAAAATTTGGTGTCACGCGCGAGCGCATCCGGCAGTTGCAAAACATCGCACTGCACAAGTTACGTAAAGCGTTGAGCAAGAAAGACCGCCCGATAGCAGTCGCAGCATAAACAAATTTGGTGGATACGGTTGGTGGATGGCGGCATCCCTGCACATGCGGGGATGCCGTTTCCATTTTAAAACATATATCTCTCGGGTAGATGAAAAGCGCCCTGCACGAGATTGTATTCAAGCCCTCTCTCCGATTCGATGATCTCCATCACATCGAATCGGAACGCCACTTCGGGATCGTCCAGCAAACGCAGCCAGGACATGCCGCCCCGGACGATAAGCCGTTGCTTCGCAGCATCCACCGCTGCCGAAGGCCGGCCATATTCTAATGAACTCCGGGTCTTGACCTCGACAAACGCCAGCACATCATTCTTCACGTCCCTGCACACAAGGTCGATTTCTCCGCCCTTGGGACCACGCCAGTTGCGCCGGAGCACCTTGTAGCCGTGGTGTTTCAGATAGCGGGCCGCTTTTCTCTCGCCTCTGCGCCCCAACGCATGACGGGCGTCGGACGCATTAAAAAGCAAACGTCCTCTGAGCCACCGGCTCAAACGACATACGATGGATAGCGCACGGTCCATGCTCACGCAGCATAGCAAGATGCAACGCTGTGGCATAGCCCTTATGCTGCGCAAAACAATATTCCGGATGCAGTGCTTCCAAGCCGCGCATAACTGCATCGCGCGAGACTTTGGCGATCACACTGGCTGCAGCGATGCTTTTGCAAATCCCATCTCCTCCCACGATAGCCCGGAAGGGCACAGGGAAAGGCTGGACCGGCAGGCCATCGATCAAAGCGAAGTCGCACCTTCCCGGCAACCCCGACACCGCGATGCGCATCGCCTCATGAGAAGCTCGCAGGATGTTGATTCGATCGATCTGCGGTGCTTCCACCACACCCACCGACCAACTTACTTCCGGGCTGGTCGTGAGTGCTTCGTAGCAAAGTTCCCGCTGCGAGCGCGAAAGCTTTTTACTATCATCGAGACATTCCAAGTGGAAATCGGGCGGCAGGATCACCGCTGCAGCCACCACTGGTCCAGCCAGCGCACCGCGACCAGCTTCATCGACTCCTGCCACGCGATGCCATCCCGCCTCGCGCAACTCGCGTTCGTGATGGAAGTGGCATGCCACGCGGAACTCCGGGCTGCTTAATTGCCCAGCTCTTTGACGGCCATCGCCTGTTTGCCTTTGCGCCCACGGAGATAATTCAGCTTGGCGCGGCGCACCGAGCCCTGCCGCTCCACCTCGACCCGCGCGATTCGCGGCGAGTGAATGGGAAACTTCCGCTCGACACCTTCGCCGTAGGAAATGCGGCGCACGGTGAAGCTCGCATTGATCCCTGTGCCCTGGCGACCGATCACGATCCCAGCAAAAATCTGAATGCGTTCCTTATCGCCTTCGACGACCTTGGTATGGACCTTCACGCTGTCGCCCACTTTGAAAGGGGTGACATCGGTTTTAATTTGTTCGCGTTCAATTTTGTCGATGAGGTTCATAAGTCGGTGCTTGAAAAAGGGCCAAAACAAGTAGCCGAATCCGCCGACAATGCAATGAAAAACTCAAAGCATCGAAATCACGGCGCACCTTTTCCCATTGATCAAGACCGGCTCACAAGCCGTCCGGAGGCTCAGGCTGTCTAGTATAGGCTGAGTGCCTGCACGTTGTTTGCAGGGTGTTGCGCTCGCTTGACTTTGTATGGAAATAAAAAAACTCTACGTGCCATGAGAAATCCATCGTCATGTTCCCCGAACCATGAGTATCACGTTGCTCATGATGGTTCGGACGCAGGTCCAGGCACTCAGGAGGTTCCGTTTCGCACCATCCAGCGGGCGGCGCAAGCGGCGCGAGCGGGCGATATGATTACTGTCCATGAAGGTGTTTACCGCGAACGTGTCGATCCGCCCCGTGGTGGCACCTCCGATGAAGCCCGCATTGTGTATCGAGCCGCGCCGGGAGAGCGGGTCGTCATTAAGGGCTCTGAAATTCTCAAAGGCTGGAATAAATTCGAGGGAGGTTCGTGGGAAGTGACGGTGCCCAACAGTTTTTTCGGAGAGTTTAATCCTTTCAATGACCTTATCTGGGGAGATTGGTTCTATGATTTGGGGCGCAAACACCATACGGGCGCAGTTTATCTCAACGAGCATTGGCTGGTGGAAGCTGCCACACGAGAAGAGGTGCTGGCGGCAGATTCGGAGCGGCAGGACGGGTTATGGTTTGCGGAAGTGAGTGATGAAAACACGCGCATTTTCGCCCGTTTCTCCGATGCCGATCCCAACGAGCAAACCGTGGAAATCAATGTCCGCCAGACGGTTTTTTATCCACAACGACCGGGGATCAACTTTATCACGGTGCAGGGATTTGTAATGATGCATGCCGCCACTCCCTGGGCTCCGCCAACGGCAGAACAGATCGGGCTGCTTGGGACTCACTGGAGCAAAGGTTGGGTGATCCAGGGCAACGAAGTGCGGTATTCCACTTGCGCGGGAATCACACTCGGCAAACACGGTGACGAGTTCGACAACACCTCGGCGGATTCAGCCGAGGGTTACGTGGAAACAATCCGGCGGGCTGCCAGGCACGGATGGACCAAGGAGAACATCGGCCATCATGTCGTTTGCGACAACCGCATTTCGCATTGCGAACAAGCCGGTCTCGTCGGCAGCCTCGGTGCGGCGTTCAGCACAATCACGGGCAATCATATCCATGACATCCACGTCCGGCGGTTGTTTTCCGGGGCGGAAATGGCAGGCATCAAATTTCACGCGGCACTGGACACATACATCGGCAACAACCATGTGCATGATTGCCACATGGGGCTTTGGTTGGATTGGATGACGGAAGGCACTCGGGTCACGCGGAATCTTTTTTACGACAATATCGACCGGGATATTTTTTTCGAAGTGAATCACGGTCCGTTTCTGGTGGATAACAATCTGTTCTTCTCGGACGTGGCCATCCAAAGCTGGTCTGCGGGCGGGGCGTATGTTCACAATCTTTTCGCGGGATGCGTTGCTCCATTTCAAGGCGACGGACGGATCACCCCCTTTATGGTGGCTCATTCGACCGAGGTGGCTGGACTCAGTGCCCATACTTTCGGTGACGACCGCTTTATAAATAATATCTTCGTTGGGCACGGAATTGAACAATATGATGAGGCAAAGCTGCCGGTCATTATGGAGGGAAATCTATTTCTTAATGGAGCAAAGCCCTCAAAGCACGAGGCTGACCCAGAGGTGTTGACAGAAAAGTCCAGTCCGCTCGGGCTGCTCACCGAGGCTGAAGGGATCGTTCTGCATATGAACCTCGATGATGGCGCAATCAAGCAACCACGCCGTCTGGTGACCAGTGAAGGGCTTGGAAACACACACGCTTCCGGACTCCCATTTGTCCAGCCAGATGGGTCGCCTTACCGGATCGATACTGATTACTTCCTGCGTAATCGTAATGTGAATGACCCAGCACCAGGACCCTTTGAAGACTACAGCGAGGCGCAGGTGGTGCTATGGCATGGCGCATCTGTGTCTATAAAAAAATACTGAAAATTCTCTTTCTCCGCGGACCAATGCGATGATCCAAATTGCTTTACACGAAACCAATTTTGGGTTGCCTTTGCGATGCGTCACCGCATAATGCGCGGCTCGCATGGGCAGTTGCTTTTTCGCGGGGTCTTAGCTCAGTTGGTAGAGCGCCTCAATGGCATTGAGGAGGTCAGGGGTTCGAATCCCCTAGGCTCCAGTGTTGGTAGATATTTACACTACGGCCAATAAGAATTTCCCAGCCCACTTTCTCCGCTCCGAACCACTATCGGTCTCCATACCCGATCTTCAACCGTGCCCGGACTGCGTCGCCATTAAAGGCGCAAGCATCCCGCTATTCTGCGGCACCAACGTAATTTTTGGATCGCCTTCCAACAACTTCTGCGTCTGCAAAATCTCGAACATCGCCTTCATCACCGCCGGGTCCTGCGATATCTGCTGCAACGCGCTACCCACGATATACGGGCGCATGGATGCCGCCTTGGCGAACTCCACTGCGGCCTGTCGCTCAGCGGTGCTCGCGATGATGTTTACCTGATTTGCCCCATCCTGCCGAATCGCATACGTGACCTGCCGGAGCCGGTTCACCACTTTCTCTTCAATCTGACGAATCATCCCGCCATCGCGGAAATGCACTTTGCGGATATACACCGACCCCAGTTTGTAGCCCCATTCATGGGACTTGACGCTCACTTCATCCCGCACCGTGCGGCTCATCCAATGTCGGGTCTCAAGCATGTTGGCCAGCCGCATGTTACTCAGACAGCGGACGGTGGCATTACTCACATTGGCCGCCAGTGATCCGCGCGGGTTGGTGTTTTTAAATAAAAATGCGACCGGGTCCGAAATGAACATCTCATACCAGATACCGACGCCCATGGGTGCTCCCTCTTCGGAATTCACCGGCTGACTGCGCAGATATTCCTGATCGAGCCGCATGTCCACCACATGGCATCGCCCCAACCAATTCACCAGAAACGCTGCAGGCCCGAGCTTGAAAAGCAATATGTGAAAGCCGGGCTCATCGATCATCCCGATCACTTTCCCAAAGAGCATATACACCCGGCAACTGCGCTCTTCGACAGTCGTATAAATCCCAAGCACACGCACCAGACCGAAAAACATCGGCACGAAGATAAAGCACCCGATAAAGGTGAAGATGAAGGCCAGTAGAAAGCTCATTGATCACGCGCCTCCATGATGACCTGCTCGGCTTTATGAAAAAGTTCCAGCCGCACATTGCGCAGGTAAGCTTCCATGGCGTCGGGACCGCTTTTCTTCAGCTCAGCAAGCTGTGTTGCGAGCCAATTGAGAGGCTCCACCTCGGCCTGCGCTTTGAGTGTCTCGATCTCCACCGCACGTTTTGATTGCACGATTTTCTGATCCGCTGCTGCCTGCGCCAGACTGATCTCGGACGAGACATGATTATGCGCGGTATTGATCGCTGCCAGAGCAGACTCGACTTCAGCAGGCGGATTGATCTCCGTAATCAGCGAGGCATCCAGCGTGATCCCGTAGCGCGCTTCGGAAGAGGCGCACTCGCGGTCCATATGCTCATTGAGATCGCGCAGGTTTTTCCGGAGATCGTTGATGCTTACGCCAGTGACAGCAGTCGCAAGCAGTGCCTCGGGCGAGTTATCGCCTTCCACAATAGCGGGCGGAGGTGCTTCGAAATTCGCAATTCGTTCACGCAAAATGGAGACAAAATAGCCCATAATATGCGCGATGGGTTTTTTCACCCCAAACAGGTAGGCATACAAATTTCTGTCAGACACCCGATACCGGATTTGCCCTGTGAGCCCGGTGTTCAATTGATCTTTGGTCACCCCTTCCAGGATCGTGCCGTTGAAGTTCGCCTGTGGGTTATCCGGATCCCAAGCCATGTTGGTGGTCATCGTGGCGATGGAGATTTTGTGCACCTTTTCCCATGGCCAGCGGAAATAAGGGCCCCCCGGCTGGATTACGCGCACTTGCGGGTAGTTGTATCGGGCGCGTTCCTCTTCCCGCAAAGATTCCGATACCGGATCATCCAGCGTGGACCGCCCTGCGATGCGCTGAGCCCGACCGAAACTTGTTTTCACCGCGCGCTCGTTCTGATCCACGGTGTAGATGCCAGCAAGCAGATAACGCACAAGAAACCAGGCGACAAAACCCAGTATAACTCCAAGAAAAATCACGCCGACGATGTTTTCACACCGGAGCCCGGAAGCAAGCGGAAAACTGCTGCGATTACAGACTGTAAGCGATCAAGTTATCAAACTCTTCGACCAAAGCAGCATCAGGATTCACGGCTGTCTCCACTGCAGGTTGTTGCGGCTCGGGCCGGAAGACGAGGATCGCAGCGACCAGCACTGCTGCACTCACTGCAAGCGGACGGAACAAGCGCGGCAAGGAGAAAGTCGTGGATCGAGAAGAATCCTCTCGGACCTGGCGCAGCACATTGCGGGCAAAGAAAGGCGATGCCTCTGGCGGTCGAGGTGCTTGCCCGAGCAAATTCCAAAGCTCATCCTGCTCCTCCGGTAATTTCTTTTCGCGTGGCTCTTTCATGGTCAGAAATGTAACCCTGCTGTGAGAGAAAAGTTTCGTGTCCTATTTTTTAATACCGCGGCACCGAGGCATCCACTTCGCGACTCCACCCCTCGATCCCGCCCTCCATGTTATACACTTCAGTATAGCCTTTGCCCTCCAGAAACTGGGCGGCCCGGGCTGACCGGACGCCATGATGACAATGCAGGATGACCGGCTCATTCAGATACGGCAACACAGTCTGGTAAATTTCCGCAAACCGACTTAAAGGCGCCAGGATGGACCCTGTAATTCGACAGAGTGCATATTCATCCTCCTCGCGCACATCCAGCAACTTGGGTGGCGCGTTTCGGGCGAGAAGAGCTTCCGCTTCAAGTGGCGAGATGCGGATCATACTTTCCGATCAATAAGTGATCGTGACCGGTGTCCCGGGCGATACATTATGAAAAAAATGACGTGCCATATGCTCCGGCATGCGGATGCAGCCAGCCGAAGCCGGGTAGCCTGGCAGGAATCCCGCATGCAGCCCGATGCCGGTATTGGTGAGGCGCACAAAATATGGCATGGGTGATCCCTCGAAATGAGTCCCCGGAGGAGGCGTATCGCGCTTTACTGAGACCGCGGAGACCACCACATTCCCGTCTCTGTCCACAAAATTACCCCATGCATTGGAGATGTGATCGCGGCTTTTATTGATCACTTTGTAATCGCCAGCCGGGGTTCCATGACCTTCGCGACCCGTGGATACTTCCGACACGCCCACAAGCTGTCCGCCTTTATAGAAATAAGCGCGTTGCTCGCCGAGATGGATGCGGATGCGCGGCGCCCCAGAGACATGGTCGCCATCCCAATACGAGACATTATCCATCGGTCGATTTTGGAACTCGCCTCCGAACCAGACATCGCCCGCTTGGCCGAGATACATCGTGCGGCGATCAGCCAGGCGCGAGTCGTAGCTGCTGCACGCGCTGATAAGCATAGCCAACGCGGCAAGAAATGTTGTGGTGAGACGGTTTTTAATCAAATGCATGGCATGCAACTAGCCCGAAGGCTGCGGAACGTCAAGCTGGCGGGCTGACTCACACCCATGACCCGTGCTGCGGCGGGGAAATGCATCCCGCAATGCAACTGCATGCATGGCCGCGACAAACTTTTCAAGCTCGGGTTTCATGATCCCGCCACGGCGTCCGCTATTCTGCGCTCGTAGCTTCCTGTAGTGCTCGCCGATGCCATCGACTGGCCCCCAATGGCGGGCTACCGAGCCGCAACCGGACGCGAAATACCATGCAGGCATGGTGAAATTTGGCTGTGAATCGCATATTTGGACTTTGTCATAAGGAACTTGGGCTAAGCATTTGTTGAAGAGGCGTCCATTCCAAATCATTCAGGATGATCAGTGTTCGCGCAGGAACTGGAGCGTCACCTGATCGAATTGCCCGCCGTAAAACAACTTCAGCACCGTAGCAAAAATATTCTCTGGCGGGGAAATTGCATCGAACAGAGTCATGCTCGATTTCAGTTTCAAACAATCGGGAAACCCCATGATGGCCTCAATATCTTTTCCCTCATGAGCGAGGACGGCCTGTGAACATTCCCGCAGCCTTTCACCAAGAATTTCGTGATTAAGGTAGGCCACGGCCTCCGCCACGCTGCTGATGGCATAAAATTCCGCCGTGGAACTTCTTCCCAGTCCTTGCACCTGCGGAAATACAAACCAAATCCAGTGCGATTGTTTCCTCCCCAGTTGCAGCTCTCGAAGTGCCTGTGGATAAACGCTGACTTGAGCATCAAGAAATCTCTGCAAGTTCTCTTTCATAATATCCCCTTTCAATGATCATACGAGATCAGCCACCGGAGTCGATGTTCAGTATTCAGCCGCATGCCGAGTGCATCTTGTCCCATTCGGAGCACCTTCGTCGTGGCGCCGAGGCATCGAAATGAAACGAGGCGGGACCTCTCTGGGCGGACATTGGGCGGACACTTTCAGAATAATCCTCGCTTGTGCGATATTGTGCCAAGAGAAATCGCACTATTTATATAAACCCTCAGAACGCCTTGTTAAAGGACTTCTGCGGGCTTTTGAAGGAGGTGGCTGGAGAGGGAATCGAACCCCCGACACGAG